>CAZGXI010000004.1:0-175578 GCA_964529715.1 uncultured Anaerolineae bacterium
AAAGTGGACGCGCCTGGATTGAGCAGCCGGGTAATATGCTGATGTGGTTGTGGGTGCCGATCTTTCTGGTGGTCAATGTGATCGCGGACGCCTTCGCCGGGGAGCGCGAACGCCACACGCTGGAAACGCTGCTGGCGAGCCGCCTCTCCGACCGGGCGATCCTGTTCGGCAAGATGGCGGCAGCGGTCGCTTACGGCTGTGGGATTGCGTTAACCAGCATGGTGGTGGGCGTCGTGGTGATCAACGTGACTGCCTGGGACGGTCAACTGCTGCTCTACCCGCTGCCGGTGGCGCTGGGGCTGGCCCTGCTGATGCTGCTCGGTTGCACGCTGATGGCAAGTCTGGGCGCGTTGGTGTCGCTGCGCGCGGCCAGCATGAAGCAGGCCGCCCAGACCCTGATGGTCGTCATCCTGCTCGTGTTTTTGCCGCTGAGTTTCGGCACAATGCTGCTGCCGGAGCAGTTACGGACGCAGGTCTTCCTGGCAATCATGAACGCTGACATTGCGGCGATTGCCCTGATCGCGGGGGCGGTCCTGATGGTGGTGAACACCCTCCTGATCGCGGCGGCGATGGCGCGCTTTAAGCGTGCACGGCTGATTCTTGACTAGCGCCGCGAAGCTCATCCGGCAGGGGAGTCATGCCGCGCAGGGGCAACCGGATGGTGAAGGTGCTGCCCTGGCCCAATTCGCTCTGCACCTCGATCACGCCCCGGTGAGCCTCCACGATCTTCCTGGCGATAACCAGACCCAGGCCGGTGCCTTCGTGCCGCGCACCGGCCTCTTTGGCCCGATAGTACAACTCAAAGATGCGGTACAAGTCGTCGCTGGAAATGCCGATGCCGGTATCGCTCACTTCGACGACGGCCTCTTCGCCCTGCTGCCCGGCGCGCAGCGTGACGCTGCCCTGTTCGGTGTAGCGCAAGGCATTGGCAACCAGGTTGTTGACGGCCCGCGAAAGCTCCTGCGCGTCGCCGATCACCACCAGCGGCACCGACGGCGGTTCAAACGTCAGGTGCAGTCCCTTTGCCTCGGCAAGGGGTGACATCATCTGATAGGTATCTTCGAGCAGCGGATTCAGGTTGACGGGGGTGAAAATGAACGAGCCGAGGTCGTCCAGCTTGGTCACGGTGAGCAGGCTGTCGATCAGCCGCGCCATTTGATCGACCTGCAAGCATAGTTCGTCCAGGTGGCGTGTGCGCTGGACCGGGTCGGGCATTTTTTGTGCCAGGTGCGCCTTGAGCCGGAGCGACGTCAGGGGCGTCTTGAGATCGTGCGAAACGTCGCGGATAAACTCGCGCAGCGACTCCAGGCGTCCGCGCTCCACCGCCGCCGTGAGCGCGTGCTCATGGGCGAGCCTGAGTTCGGTGACATCCTCGATCAGGCCAGCGGCGCGTACTACATTGCCCTGTACGTTGCGAATGGGAAAAATCCGCATTCTCGCCCAGCGGATGTCGCCGTTGGGACGGATAATGCGGAATTCACTTTCGGACGAAGGCACTGCTGCCTGCTCCTTCAGCGGAGCGGGGAACTGCTCGGCATCGTCGGGGTGGACCAGTTCCTGGAGGGCTTCAAAGGGACGCCGGTAAAAGTCGCGCGGCTTCCGCCCGGTCAGCCGCTCAAACGCCGGGCTGAGGTAGTGAATCTCGTTGCGATTCAGGTCCACCAGCCAGAAAACACTCTGGATATGGTCGGTGAGTTCGCGGTAGGTGGCACGGCTTTCATAGAGTTCAGCGCGCAGCTCTTCTAGGGTGTGACTTAACTGACCGAAGGTGCCGAACAACATGTCGAAGGTGGGGCGGCCTGCCGCGCCGACAAAGCCGGGCGTGCGCGGCGCGACCCTGATCAGGTAGTACGCGACGGGCGGCCAGATCGCCAGGCCCGCCAGCGTCTTTGCCAGCACGTCTCCCGGCAGCAAGGCTGTAAAGTGGGATGTGCCCACAAAGTAGAGCAGGTTATAGAGGACCGCGTCTGTCCACAGCGCGCCGATCAGGGCGACGCCGACTGTGATCCAGTCTGGCACGGCTCGAAACACGTTGCGGATGCCCTGGTAGAAGATCGTGATCACCAGCATGTCTGCGGCGAACGTCAGCACAGAGGCTCCCACACCGCGTACAAACTCCAGGGTGATCAGGGTATCGTGTTCGGCCAGAAAGCCTGCCAGCGTTGTGCTGGGATCATGCAGATTGGCGTAAAGCACCAGGAAGAACAGCGCCACCAGCACCAGCACATTCACGCCACTTAAGCCGTATAGCACCAACTGGGCAGGCTGTGTGCCGTTTGCCACATAGAGAATGAGCACGATGGCCAGGATGACCGGGACGAAAACGTGCCCGCCGGTCCGCAACACGATCCCTTCGGCGATTTCGATGTGAAAGACGAGCAGTTCGGCGAAGTTCAAAATGACCGTGATCGCCGCTACATAAAACAGCAGCGGCGTGAGACCAACGTGCAGCCGGGCCGCATGTAGCAACAGGGCGATGCCGGTAAAGAGCCACAACTCGATGATCAAGAGGGCGATACTGGACATAAGCTGCTCTTCCTGGCTCCAGAGGCGTGCCGAAACAATTCTACCGGGTATGGCGGCAGTCTGGCTGGAAAGCTACACTGCCACGCATGATAACATGTCGTCTGCAAGGGGTATAGCGCCATCTCCGGCGTGCAGGCAGCGCTGGGATTGGCCCGGACACGTTCATGAACCCGGAGCCTCCCCGAATTGGGCGAGATTGCCCTCACCAACGATGAAGTCGAGGATCATGGCGTTGATCAGCGTCTCCACCGGGGCGCGGTCATCGGTGAAAACCAGGTCTGAGGGCGTTACGGGCACGAGCGATGCGACGGCTAGTTCGAGCGTCTGTCGCAGAAAAGGGTGCGCATCCGGCGGCAGCGCGGCGAGATTCGCCGCCAGGTTATCCGCCGACGTTTCCTCCGGTGTGGCGACCAGCAGCGTGTTGAACGAGAACGGCACGTCCAGCGCGTGCAGCGATGCGAACACCTGTCCCATCGTTGCGGCCAGCGCGTCTACAAAGCGGCGGTCTTGCGAAGCCCGTCCAACGTTGATCATCACCACACCGCCCGGCGCCAGGTGGGCGCGCACCTCGGCAAAGAACTCCCGCGTCGTCAACTGCCAGGGGATATACGGCACACGGTAGGCGTCGATGGCGATCAGATCGTAGTCGTCTGCCAACTGCGCCAGCGCGTAGCGGCCATCCTCTACGATCACGTTGAGGTTGGGCATGGTCATGTCGAAGTATTGCTGCCCCAGCGCCACGATGCCGGGGTCGATCTCGATGCCGTCGATGGCAAGTGGCCCATAGACGGCGGTATGCTGTCGGGCGATAGTCCCTGCTGCCAACCCGATTACGGCTATGTGGTCCAGGTTCGCCGGGGCATAGGGCGCCAGGTTGAAATACGGTCCGGCCAGAAAGAAGTCCCACGTTGCGCCGGTGCCTAACACCGTCGGATGATACGTGGAATGCACGCCCTGTCCTTCGTTAAGCAGCAGCAGGCGCGTCCCGGCAGGCTGGCGGGAGACGCCATCTACCGTTGTCTCCACGACCTGCACGTAGTTATATGGCGTCTCGGCCTCAGCAAGCAAAACCGTTCCGGCGGGCGCAGGGCGCACCGGGCCACGCGCCCCGATCAGCAGCGCCAGAGCCAGCGCGAGGGGCATCCAGGCATGGCGCAAGGCTGCACGGCGGTCTACCAACGCCAATCCCAACAAGGCGAGTACCAGCAGCGCCCCGGCGAAGATGGCGAAGGTCCACGTGGTGCCGACGGCAGGAATCAACACCAAGACCGGCCCGAATGTGCCCAAGATGCTGCCCAGCGTCGAAACGGCGTAGACGCGCCCTGCCGCTTGTCCTGCCGACCGGGTGTCGCTCACGGCCAGCCGCGTGACGAACGGCGACACGCAGCCCAGCAAGGTGACCGGCGCGGCGAACAGCACGGCGACGGTCAACCCTGCCGCACCGAGCACCAGCAGGTCGAGGTTTGCCAGGAAAAAGGCGGAGGCCATTGTCAGCGTGAGGGGACGAGCCAGCACCGGCACCAGCCCGGCGGCAAAGGCAGCCCAGGCCAGCAGCCGGAACAATCGCTGAGGTGTGGGCGAGCGGTCGGCCAGACGCCCGCCGAGCAGGTAGCCTGCCGTCAGATAGATCAGTACCAGCGCGATCACGACCGCCCAGACCAGATTCGACGTGCCCAGGACCGCTCCGATCAGGCGCGAGATGGACATTTCGATGGCCAGCGTGGTCATGCCAGCGGTGAACGTGGCGGTGTATAACAGCCAGCGCGGAATGGGAGCCGAGGCGTTCATCAGGAGGTTATCGCGGTAGCCATAGGGAAAAGACGCTGCCGACGCCCGGTTCGCTTTCGACGGCTAGACAGCCGCCATGCTGTTCGGCCACTGTCCGAGCAATGAACAGGCCGAGGCCCATGCCTGCCGTTGCGCCCGACCACTGCGCGTCCAGGCGCGTAAACGGCACGTTGAGCTTTGCCATGTCCTCCGCGCCGATGCCCGGTCCGCTGTCTTGGACGGAAAAGACGGCATACCGTTGGTTATCTACCGTCTGTTCGGTCAGGCTGACGCTGACATGTCCCCCGGCGGGCGTATAAGACAGCGCGTTCTCGACCAGCTCGTAACATGCCTGGGTCAGCCATTCCTCACTGCCACGCAGCACGGCCAGGGAATCCGGCGCGGCCATGACCTGCAAAGAGATGCCCGCCTCAACGGCGGCGTCAGTAAAGCGGACGCGAATATTCTCCAGCAGGGTGGCGCTGTTGACCCTCGCCGTCACGTCCAGCGCACGGATTTCCGTCAGCCGCGTGGCGCTGAGGACCTTTTCCATCAACCGGATCAGGCGGTCCGTTTGTTGCTCCAGCAGGTCTAGGTGCTTTTGCGCCTGTTCCGGATCGCTGCCCGTCTTGCGCAGCAGGTGCAGACGGAGCTTGAGGCTGGTCAGCGGCGTGCGGAGCTGGTGCGAAACCAGAGTCATGAACTGGGCCTTCATCCGTTCGAGTGTCCGTTCGGGGCCGATGTCGCGGATGCTGGAGATAAAGCCGATGAAATTGCCCGCCTCGTCGTGGTACGCCACGCTGGTCACTTCAACTTCGATAGGGGTTCCGTCGGGCCGCCGCAGAAACAGCGTGCCGCGCCAGGCGCGATCTTCGTGGAGGGCGACCCCCTGGCTGTGGATGGTCTCGGTGGTTGTCAGTTCGTGCAACAACCCGCTGGCAGGCCGGTTAATGACGGCGTCGGCGGTCCAGCCGGTCAGGTGGTAGAAGGCGTCGTTGGCATAGATGGTCTTGATCTCGCTTCCGACGTCCTCGAAGATGATGACGGCGTCGCCGATGCTGCGCAGGATGTTGTCGGTGCGGGCCTGCTGGCGGGCGATCTCGGCGGTGCGGGCCTGGACCAGGGCTTCCAGGTTGTCAGCATAGTTCTGGACTTGCTCAAACAGGCGCGCGTTTTCGACGGCGATAGAAATCTGCGTCGCCAACGCCTCCAGGATCGGCTCGTGCTCCGAGCCGTAGAACCCCGGCTGGGTATGATCCAGGGAGAACTGGCCGATCATCTTGCCGCCGGCCATGATCGGCGCGCCCGCCCAGGAGCGCAGCCATTCAAAGCCTTCGAGCACGAGCCAGTCATCGTACTGGCGCACGTCGGGAATGGTCATCGGCTGGTGTGTCTCGCTCATATGCCGCAGCGTGATGGCCGTGTCGGGTGTCCAGCCCAACTGACGGATGCGCTCGGCGACTCCAAACTGTTCATAGCCCACGCCCACGACCTGCCGATATAGCCCATCTTCCCCGATGAGCCACACGCCGGCGGCGTCATACGGTAGCACGCGCGCAACCTGTTCTAGGATGCGTTTGAGGACATCTTCCTGGTTAAGTGCGCCGGTCAGCACGAGGCCGATGTCGCGCAGCGTGTCGGCGATCTCGCGCTGGTGGCGCTCAGAGTCGTACAGGTGGATGTTTTCGATGGTGACGGCGGCATGGCGCGCTAGCAGTTCGGCCAGGTTTTCGTCTTCGGCGCTGAACCTGCCGACCTCCTCTGCCGTGATGGAAAAAGTGCCCCACACCCGTTCCCCGGCGATCAGAGGGGCAACCAGCAACGAGCGGAAGTTCGACGCAGGCGCGCCGGGGAGAAAGCGCGGGTCTGTGGTGATGTCGGAAACGTTGATTACCCGGCGTTCAGCGATGGCATGTCCGACGATTCCCTCGCCCAGATGAAAGGCTATTTTCTGCGGGTTGAAGATCGCCCCCCGCGACGCGGCAATCGTTCGCAGGGTTTGATTGGCCTTATCCAGCTGTTGCACGGTGACAGCCCGGACTCTGGGAAAAAGCCCCTGTGCCGTGTCGATCAGCCGCTTGAGCGCCTCGTCCAGCGTCAGGGTGCTGGCAAGTACCAGCGCGGCATCGCGCAATGCATCGGCGATCCGGCGCTGGTGGCGTTCCTCTTCAAACAGGCGCGCGTTTTGAATAGCGGCGACCGCCTGGGCAGCGAACATCTCAGCCAGCCACACGTCGTAAGCGTCGAAAATGTGCCGTTCGCGGTCAACGTGCAGGTTGAGGACGCCTATCGTCTGATCCCGCCAGCACAGCGGCACCGACAACACGGCGCTGAACACCATGTCGTCATAAACCGGGGAACGTCCCAGCCAGGAGGAATAATCCTCCACCGTGAAGGGCTGTCGGGTCAGAAATACTTTCCCGGCCAGACCCTCGCCCAGTTCCAGCGACCGCCCGATCAATTGGTCTCCCGTCCCTACGCCCTCAACAACGACCAGACGGTCGGTTACTTCATCGTACAGGTACAGGTTGCCTCCATCGGTATCGAGCAGCGTGACGGCGCGCTCGATAATCCGCCGCCGTAGTACCGACATGTCCAGCGGCGCGCTGATGTCGATGCCGGTCTGGTGCAGGGCGCGCAGGGCACTGTTGTAGCGTTCTAGTTCAGCGTTTGCGTGCAACAACCGATCTTCTGCAATTTTCAGCTCCGTAATGTCACGAACAACGCCTAACACGGCCTCTTGTCCCTGGTAGGTGGTGACGGTGGTGTTGACGTACACCGGGATCGTCCGGCCATCACGGGTGATGTGGGCGCCCCGAATGTTACGGTATGTTCGGTCGGTCAACTGCTTTGCCAGTCGCTCTTTAAAGCTTTCGGCGTAACCTGGGGCGTCGATGTCGGTGGTCTTCATGCGCAACAGCTGCGTGCGTGTATAGCCCAACCGACGGCACGCCGCTTCGTTCACGGCCAGGATGTTTCCTTCCAGGTCGTGCACAATGATGGCGTCATCGATACTTTCAAACAACTCGCGGTAGTTCTGCTCTACCTGACGCAGTGCCTCTTCACGGCTGCTCACCAGACGTTCGATGGCGATGATCGTTGCTGTTCCAAACCCTAGCCCGGCTATCAGCAGGAACAGCATAAAGTAGGAGATGGCGGTCTGGCCCTGCATGTAGATGTTGCGGGGCAGGTCGGCGCGCAGGATCAGCGCCGGGGCGCCGTAAAGATCATCCAGACGAGTATAACCAGCGACGACCGAATCGCCTAATGGCTGGGCAAAGACGGTCTGTGCGTCGATCAGAGCGGTTTGGGCTATCTGAAAGTCGGCGGGTAGGAGAGAGGTGTCGGCCCGATAAACGGTGAGCGGCAGCCGGACCATGTTGGCCAGACGGGCGACTTCCGCTGCATCCAGGTAGCGCCCCCAGATCAGGGCGCCGCGCACCGGGCCTTGCATGTCGCTGGTCAGGATGGGCATCGAGGCGACCAGCAGGGGATTTTCCGGCAGCAGCAACAGGCCGCTGATGCGGCTCTCTGGATTCGGATGCGACACCAGCAGGCTGCCTGGGGCGAGGTAGGCCTCCATACCCGACGGTATAGATGCCTGACTCTGGCCTCGTGGGCCGGACGTCCGACCGAAAACGATTTGACTTTCCAGATTCACGAACAGCACCACGTCGAACTGATAGCGTTCCATAACCAGGGGGAAGAGCTGTTCCTGGATATAGGACTCGTTGGGATTCTGGATAAAGTTGTAGGTGTCGTTCCAAAAAGCGTAGTCTTGTGTTGCGGCGCTCAAGTTGTCGATTTCGTCCATCAGCGTATTGTGCACACGCTGGACCTGCTCACGGGCGTTGGTTAGCTCGAGTTGGACAAAACCGTCCAGCAAAATCGTTTGTGTGGCAAGGTAGAGCGCGCCGATCAGACAGGCTAGTGATAGACCGATGACCAGCAAGGTTTTAGTGCGCAGTTCCACGACAGCCTCGCTTGGGAAGACAATCTGCCAAAGCGGCGGTTGATTTCCCCAGTGTCGATATTCAGGAGGTGGTGCTGTCTGGATACTATTGTCGTAGCACCTCAAATTTTGTGCCAGTGACCGCGGGGCGGTACGCACACTGGCTGGGTTTTGATGTTCGTTCTGGCGTCAGCGCGCGGTTGCGCGTAAGATCGGGTTTATGACGACGAATCTATCCCCGACCCTTATTTTGTTCGACATCGACGGCACGCTGTTGCTGCCGCGTGGCTGCGGACGGGCAGCTTTCGTGCGCACGCTGGCAGAGCTGTACAGTGTGCCCCCTGACATGATGCAGACGATGGACTTTGGCGGCAAAACCGACTGGCAGCTTTTGCTGGAAGTGTTGGTACCGGTCGGCTATACCCCGGCGGAAATTCAGGCGAGTATCCCGGCCTTCGTGGACATGCTCGCCCGTCACCTGGCCGCGATCATCCCGGACTATGAGGTGCAGGCGCTTCCCGGCGCACTGGACCTGGTCGAATCGCTGCGGCATGATCCGCGCGCGCGGCTGGGCTTGGTGACGGGCAACACGGGCGTGACCGCGCCGATCAAACTGCGCGCGGCGGGGTTCGACCCGGCGGCCTTCCCTATCGGCGCGTTCGGTCACGAAGCGGCAGATCGCGCCAGCCTGCCGCCGTTGGCGATGCAGCGGGCCAGGGATTACTGGGGAATCGCGTTTCCCGCCGGGCGCGTGGTGATCGTGGGGGACACCCCTGCCGACGTTCACTGCGCGCGCCCGATCCGCGCACGGTCGGTCGCCGTGCTGACCGGCTTTGCGACCCGTGAAGCACTGGTCGCTGCAATGCCCGATGTCCTGCTCGATGACCTGTCCAACCGGGCAGCCGTCGAGGAGGCGTTGTTTGGAGCAAATGAGCATGGTTGACGAAGCCCGTAGGCGCGAGGCGATCCAGTGGATGCAGATGGGTATTGTCTCGCTGAAAAACCAGGAAGTTACCCAGGCGCGCCAATGTCTGCTCAAGGCATGTTCGCTCGACCCAGAGAACGTGGAGGCGCTGCTGTGGCTGACCAATACGACCGGGGATCCACGCGAGCGGCAGCGCATTTTGCAGCGCGTACTGACAATCCAGCCGGATCACGTCCAGGCGCGCCGTGCGCTGGAGAAGGTCGAGCGCGAGTTAAGTAAAACGACGGCTCAGCCGATAAGGCGGGGAACATCTCCGGCTCAGGACCGTGAGAGGAAGCCGGTTGCGCCCGGTGGCAGGCAGGAAGAACTACCGGCGCTGGACACCGCCGGGTCTCCCAATGTCGCCCCTACGCCGGAGACGGTGAGCACCCCATCTGTCGAAGACGAGGAGACGGGCGGTCTGTTGGCCCGCCTGTCGGCGTTTTCGTCCGCCGCTGCTTCGCAGCCCGAAGAGCGGCCTGCCCCATCCGCTGCCGTGCAGGATACGACTCCGGTGAGCGATCTGCGGGCTGCATTGGGGGAAATTGCCGAGGAGCCAGCTTTGCCGCCAACAGACGCCGCCGAAACACCGCCTGCGCCGGCCCTGCCGATAGGACGGCGGTCAGCGCAGGCCGGGGAAATTCCGCTGCCCCTGCCGACCGCCGAAGATATGGCGCCGGTATCGGGGACGGTGGAAGACCTGGAGATCGAGGCCGATCTGGAACGGCTGGCGCAGGCCCGACCTGACGAAGACCTGGGCCGCTGCCCACGCTGCGGCGCGGTGCTGCGTGCCCATCCCCGCACTGGCGCACCGCACTGCGTTTTTTGTGGTTATGGCATGACGAGCGAGCAGGCTCAGGCTGTCCCGACGGTGGCGCGGCTGCGACCGGAGCAGCCCTGGCCGCAGGCCCGCTTGGCCCGCCACTGTCTGACTTGCGACACGATCAGCATCGCTCCGACAAATGCTTCTGCCGAGGTGGGCTGCCCCTTGTGCGGGCAGGCCATCTTTGAACCCGAAACGTCGGCGCCGGCGCTGCCAGATTGTTACCTGCCTTTTACTGTCAGCGAAGCGGAGGCTGCTATCGCCATTGAGGATGCTGCTGGCGGCGGGCGGGGACGGCTGTTCCGGGCGCGTGTGGAGATGTCGCGCCCGCGCGCGCTGTATCTGCCCGTCTGGTTGTTCGACGGCGAAGGACAGGTGAAGTATGAGCGGCCCGGTGCAGATGGTGGTGTATATACCGAGTCGTATCACCTGTTGCCGGTGCACGGTGTACCCCAGATCGATGGGCCGCTGCTCCGGGTAGCTTCTCATGTGGACCTGGATCATGCGCCGAACTATGCTCCTGCCGCCGGGCGCGAGGCTTTTGTGCTGCTGCCGAACGTCACGGCGGTCGCTGCTGCTGCTGAGGCGCGCGGTCTGATGTTGCGCGACGTCCGTCAGAAAGCCCAGGAGCGGCTACGCTCGTCGGACACGGGGCTGCTGGCACGCCGGGCAACCGCGGCCCCGATCATCACGGATAGCCAGGTGCAGGGTGTCGTCTATCAACTTGCCCTGTTGCCGGTCTGGATCAACGATCTGCGCGAGGGTGGGCGGATGCGTCTGGGGCTTGCCAGTGGCAGCACAGGCCGCGCGGCTGTCGGCGAGCCGGTGCGGCGTCGTCGCCGCTGAGATGCGATGAACCTGGTGCACCTTATTCCCTATTATGCGCCCGCCTGGGGATTCGGTGGCGTGGTTCACGCTGCTTATGGCCTGACGCGCGCCCTGGCTGCACGTGGAAACGCCGTCACCGTGATCACGACCGATGCGGGCGACAACGGGACGCGGCTGTCTGCCGGGGAGTCGGTTATCGACGGCGTCCGGGTGATCCGCTGCCGCAATACCCTGCCTGCCCTGCGCCGCGCGAATCTTTCCTCACCTCTGGGGCTGTGTGCGGCTCTGCGCGCCACGCTGCCGGGGGCCGCCGTGCTGCATGTACACGAATTTCGTACGGTAGAAAATCTGATCGCGCTGCCGCTGGCCCGCGCGTTGGGCGTGCCCGTGATGCTCAGCCCGCACGGGACGCTACCCTATCACGCCGGGCGGGGCGCGCTCAAACGCGGGTGGGATCGGCTGTTGGGACGCTGGAGCGCATCCCGCATCGATCACGTGCTGGCCCTCACCGCCGACGAAGCCGCCGACGCCTGTGCGCTGTGGAAGCGGCTTGGCCTGCCACTGGCGGACGTTCAGGTGAGCGTGATCCCGAATGGCGTGGACGCGGGTGAATTCGCTGCGCTGCCGCCGCGCGGGCTGTTCCGGGTGCGGTACGGCATCCCGCCGGGCGCGCCGCTGATCCTGTTCCTGGGGCGGTTGCACCGTCGCAAGGGCGTACATTATCTGATTGACGCGCTGCCTGGGCTGCCGGGGGTATGGCTGGCGGTGGTCGGGCCGGACGAAGGGGAGGGCGTCGCCTTGCGAAGTCGGGCGGCGACGCTGGGTGTGGCGGATCGGGTCGTCTTCACCGGCTTGCTGGCCGGGCCGGACCGGCTGGCGGCGCTTGCTGATGCGGACATGCTGGCCCTGCCTGCGGTGGGCGAAGGGCTACCGATGGTCGCGCTGGAGGCGCTGGCAGCGGGCCTGCCGGTCGCATTGAGCGACGAGTGTCACCTGCCGGAGGTGATCGAGGCCGGCGCGGGCGTTCGCCTGGCTAAGCTAAATGGAGCGTCTATTGCGGAGACATTAAAGCCGCTGCTGGACGATCCGGCGCAGCGACAGGCAATGGGCGTGCGCGGGCGGGCACTAGTCGAGGCACGTTTTACCTGGGAAGCGGTTACAGGTCAGGTCGAAGATGTTTACCATCGGCAAACACACCGATAGGCTTTTGGTCCTATTTTTCAGCGGCAACCTGAGTTTGAGCTTAAAATGGCATTGTGGGTAGATTTATGCTGTATAAAAATTCTGACAATCTTCATTGAGTGCCTGTGTAGCGAGTATGCTATAATCAACAATAGATTAAACGGGTCGTTGGGCATGCGGTACGTCATCGCACTACCTGAGGTTTGAAGAGGAGAGATCATCCATGACTCGTGTGTGGACATCCCTTTCGCGGCGGCCAGCCCTGCTTGCCCTGCCGCTGGTCGTGCTGACCGTATTGATCGTATTGGGCGGGGCGCTGCTTGCCAAGAAAGCGGAGGCAGACGTCTATGTTGCTGCCCCTGCCCCCTACATCCAGTACCCGGTGGCGGGCGACCCGACCGGGTGCGTGGTCCGACTTTATTACTATACCTATGATAACATTGCGGGCGAGACGGGGCGTGACGGCACCACGGTGGTCAACAATCCTGTAGGCCTGCTCGCACCGGCAACCGTCACGGAAGTCTGCACCCAGGGTGTGCACGACCTGTGGTGCGATGACGAAGTCGGTGTGGATGACGACGGCTCAAGCGGATGGCGCTACCTCGATTTCACGTACACGGGCGCCGGCGGCGACTGGCCTGAGTTCCAGATGAGCGGCGTTGCGGTACCTGGCGGCCCTGTGCAGGTCTTTACCGACGACCTCGGCAATCCGGTGCAGATTACGGCGAATTGTGCCGGCGGCGGTACTGGTGGCGGCACGGCGACGGCCAGCGCGGCCCCGTTCATTGACCCCGGCGTGGCAGACGAGCAGGCGCGCGGCATCTCGCGGGTGTACTTCCATGCGGCTGCCAAGCTGATCGTCTACAACCAGCCCTACGGCTACCAGTTCTACACCTACACCGGCGAGGTCGTTGGCCTGATCGACGTGAACTCCTTGCCCATCCCTGGGCCGGGCGGCCTGATCGCCTCGATCAGCAGCGGTCAGTGGCGCGTGGACCTGTATTACATCGGCGGCGACCACGTGCAGGCCAACCTGTATCAGAATGGTATGCTGCTGGAAGAAGCAGGCTTTGACATCGGCGGCGTCGGCGCGCGCTCGACGGGCGGCCCCGGCCTGGCAGTTCCTGGTTTCGGCGGCGGTGGCGGCGCGATTGCGCAGGCGCCGGGCGCTGGTGGTGGCGGCGTCGGCGGTGGGGCGGCGGTGGCCGAGGTGATCTGCCGTCAGAACCTGCGTCAGGCGGCCAGCACGGATACCCCGGTGATGGACGTGCTCAACCCCGGCGTTACGCTTAACATCTTTGGCCGCAGCAACGACGGCACGTGGCTGAACGTCGAAACCTCGACCGGCCTGACAGGCTGGGTCTTCAACGGGCGTTGCCTGAACACGGGCAACGTGCAAATCTTCGGCGCGCCGGTGGAAGTGGTGTTCGAGAGCCAGCCGACGGTGAATACCCAGGGCGTTGTGGTGGCGCAGCCCGCCCCGGCGAACGCGCCGTCCGGTAGCCCAGTGGTAGGCATCGTCTGCCGCCAGAACCTGCGGCTCGGTCCTGGCACCGATTACGCGGTGGCGCGCGTGTTGGATACCGGCTCGACGCTCAATGTGGTCGGGCGCAGCGCCGACGGCGCCTGGCTCCAGGTGATGAGCACTGGCTCCAACGGCTGGGTGTATTTCGGGCAGTGCGTGCTGCCCCAGGTGGGCGATGTGACCTCCGCTCCGGTGACGGTGGCCTTCGGCGGATAACCTGAACGGATTTCTATTCCCCGCATACGAGGGGGTTGCCCTGGCCGTCATCGACGGTCAGGGCATTTTTGATTTATAATCGGCAACACTGTCGCGTTTGCAGCTATGTGCTCATTGAAGCTGAGAGAGACCCATGCGCCGTTTGTGGGAACTCCTGCCGGACTTGCTTTCGCTCCGCCATTTTCTGCCAGACCTGACGCGCCGCCGTCATTCCGAAGCCTATGAAGTCAACGGCCCAACGACGGTATTCGTTCGGGCTAGTCATAGCCAAGTGTTTGTCCGGCGGGCCGTTGCCCGTCGTGTGCAGATCGCGTTTGACCTGCGCCAGTCGTTTGGTTGGCAGTGGGTTACAGAACGGGACGAGGCCGGGGTCTATGTGGTGCTCAAGCGGCGGCCCATCGTCGGCACGCTGGCGACGGCCTGCCTGCGCCTGACTGTCCCGCCGGACGCCTATCTCGTGTTTCACCTGACACCGGGAAGTGTGTGTCTAGAAGATGTGGAAGGTCGCCTGGCTGTTGCGCCGCCGACCGCATCTCCTGATCCGCTGCTCACGCCCGGCGAGAGAGATGCCAGGTGAGTTTCGGCGAGCCGCCCGCTACCCAAAAGCAAACACAAACGCCGCGCAGTTGTATGCTATAATGCGCGGTGTCGGCGGGCAGGTGTTGCTCCTGCGACGGCGAGGCAAGATGACCCGCAGAATCGTCATCGCAAACCAAAAAGGCGGCGTGGGTAAAACCACGACCGTGATGAATCTCGGCGCGGCCCTGGCAGAGCAGAACTACCGGGTCCTGTTGATCGATCTGGATGCCCAGGGTGGCCTGAGCGCGTCGTTGGGTGTGGACATTTACGCTGTGCGGCGCAGCGTTTATTCGTTGCTGACTTATGACTCGATCTCGCTGGCCCGCGTGATCGTGCCAGTCGGCGAGACGCTGGCGCTCGCCCCGGCCAGCATCGACCTGGCCGCCGCTGAAATGACGCTCGGTATCACCAACGCAGCAGCCATGCGTCTGCGCCGCGCCCTGGACCGCAGCCGGATTCCGTTCGACTTTGTCCTGATCGACACGCCGCCCGGCCTGGGTGTGCTGACGGCCAACGGTCTGGTGGCGGCGGAAGAATTGCTGATTCCGGTGCAGTGCCAGTATCTGGCGATGCGCGGCGTCCGTGCCTTGCTGGAGACGGTCGCGCGCATCCAGGAGCGGTTGAATCCTGCGCTGCATCTGTTGGGTATTCTGGGCACGATGTACCGACCCGATTCGATCCATGCCCAGGAAGTGATCCAGGAAATTCGCAGTGTCTTTCCCGACAGCACTTTTCGTTCCCTAATCTATGACAGCCCGGTGTTTGCCGAAGCGCCGGTGGCGGTGCAGTCTGTGCTGCAATATGCGCCCAATGATCCGGCGGCGCAGGCGTACCGCGCGTTAGCACAGGAGATTGCCCATGAGCGACGCCCCGAACGAACCTCCGCGCCGGGCCTCGTTGTTCGGTAAAGGCTGGCAAATCTTGCGCGGCGCGCCGCCCCCAGAGTCCGGCGCCGACGAACCGACGCCCCAAGCGCAGGTCACGCCACCTGCCGGGGAGGATTTGCCGCCCGATAGCGCAGCGGTTCCGCCACCTGAATCACCCGAACTGCCAGAGATGGCGTTTCCACTTGAGGTCGCTGACGACGGAGTACAGGATACCGGGGAAGAAGACCCCCTGGCCTGGCTATTGGATGTGGACATGGGGGCGTCTTCTGCCGACGACCTGCCCGAACCCGATTTCCTGACGCCCGCCTCTCACACGCGCTCTGAAGACGAGGACATTCTGGACTGGTTGGCCGGGCCGGAAAGCGTCGAGGAACCGTCAACGGCGTACACGCCTTCGCCGGAGGCGGCCCGTTTTACCCCGTCGCCTGCGCCACCCCCAGAAGCCTTCGCCGATCTGCCATCGCTGGACGAACTGACCGCTGCCCTGCCGGAAAGCGAACCCGCTGCACCGGCGGTCGAAGCGCCACCGACCCTGGAAGCGGCAGAGGCAGCCGCGCCCGTTGCGCCGCCGGAGTATGCGCCGCGCGCCGAGGTGGAATCGCTCTCCCCTGCCGAACCTGAGTTGTTAGAAGAAGCAATCCCAGAAGCGTCACCTGTATTGGAGGCTGTCCTGTGGCCAGTGCCGGTCGCGCTGCCGGAGTACACGCCGCGTGCTGAGGTGGAATCCCTGACGCCCGCCGAAGCTGAAGCGTTGGAAGAGGCGATCCCCGAAGCGCCGCCCATGACCGAGCCGGAGGCGGCTGCCCGGCTGCCGCATTACACACCGCGCGCCGAGGTCGAAGCCCTGACGCCTGCCGAACCAGAGGCGCTGGAAGAGACGGTGACTCTCGAACCCGAACCGGAATCGGCGCTGCTGTCCGTCGCCGCCGAGGGAGCGTCAGTTGAAGCGCCGCCGATCCTGGAGGCGGTCGAAGCTGTGCCCGTTCCGTTGCCCGAATACACCTCTCGTCCAGAGGTAGAAGCTCTCGTGCCGGATGGACCAGAGGTTATCGCAGACACCATTCCCGAAGCGTCGCCGATCCCGGAGACAGAAGTTGCGCCGCCAATGTCGCCGCCCACATATGCGCCCCGCGCTGAAGTGCAGGCGTTGATCCCTGTTGCGCCGGAGGTTGCAGGCGAGCCATCTGCTGAAGGGCTTACCATGCCGGAAGCCCCCGCGGTCGCCCCGCCAGAAGGTGAAAGCACCGTCGTGCTGCGTGAGGCCGGGCAGCAGTCGATGGCGTTTGTGGCCGAACCGGAAGGGCTGATCGTGCCGCAGGATGTGCGCATCGACGCCGGGCGACTGGTGCCTGCGCCGCGCGCCTCGGCCACTGATCTGATCGCTGAAGCCAAAGATGTGGTTCCTGACGAAGCCCTGCTCAACCGTTACGTCACCGATGAACGCCTGGATCGCCTGTGGGCCGATCTGGAAGAGCTGCAAAATCGTGTGGCAGGGCAAGTCGGCGGCGACCGCGAACGGACCGACCTTTATCAGCAAGAATTGCTCAAGGCCAGTGCCCTACTGCTGCAAAGTCGCGCCAACTATGACGAGGTGCGCGCCATCGTCCTGCGTGTGCGCGCCGATCTGGCGCGGGATGAGCAGGTTGTACGGGACGTGTCTCGCTACAAGCCGCAGATCATCCGCTACTTGGTGCTGATGTTTGTCTTGTGGCTGATCCTGATGGCGCTGGAGCCGCTGTTCCGACAGTTTGCGAACAGCGTCGGTCTGAATGCGCTGAGCCTGATTTATCATCCCTCGCTGTTGGGGATGCTTGGTGCGATTGTCAGTGGCTATTTCACGCTTAACCGTCACGCCATCCGCCTACGCGACTTCGACCCGGCGCATGTCTCCTGGTATCTGATGAATCCGCTGGTGGGGCTGGTGATGGGACTGCTGATGGCGCTGCTCTTTGGCGCCGGGATCGTCTCGACGCTCAGCGCCGGGGTGTTAAACACCGAGGGCGAACTGCTCAACCAGTACCCATTCCTGCTGTGGGTGCTGTGCTTTTTGGCCGGATATAATCAGAATGCCGTGCTGCGCCTGCTGGACCGGGCCTTTGCCTTTTTGCGCGGCGAGCCAGACGACTCCGGCAGCGCCCCGCCGTCAGCGTAAAGCGGGGAGCGGCGAGCTTCGAGCGAAAACAAGCCGTTTGAATCATGAAGGGCGCAAAGATTTGATTTTCTTTGCGCCCTTTGTGTCTGTGTGGTTAGCCGCTTTCTCGCCCCTCTTCTGCTCTTCTCGCTCGTCGCTTGTCGCTCGACGCTTAATCCTGGTACACGCTGTTATCTGGCGTCCAGGCGGGAGCGCAGATCGCCAGGAAGTGCAGCGGCTCCGGCCCATCGTTGAAAATCTGGTGCACGCCCGGCGGCGCAATGGCGACGAGCTGGCCCGGATGTAGCCGCACAGTCTCGCCGTCCAGTTCCAGGCGTCCCACGCCGCTGAGGATGTAATAGCTTTCCTCGGCTTCTGGGTGGTAGTGTTTGAGCGACGCCTTGCCCGGCGGCAGTTCGATGTGTGCGACGCTGTGCCCGACCGCCCCACCTGCTGCGCGGCCTGCCAGTTCGTAGACGATCTCACCATGCGCGCTGGTGAGTGGCGTGCAGGCGTCTTTGTGCCGGATGTGCATAGCTATTCCCTCCCCAGGTCTGGTTCGGCAGGCTAACCCTAAGCTACCGACAGATTCGCGGCGCGCCAGGACTCTCGTCGGTGCCGTTAGCAGGCGGACACGGCTGCGGGTAGGTGAAGGGGATTTGCAGTGCCAGGGCGCCGTCAGGGCCATACCAGTTGGCCTGGAAGTAATCGTCGTGCAGGTAGTAGAGACGCAGCGTGCCGCCGATGGTCCGGTGTTCGTCGATGAGCTGCCCGGCCTCGAACGGCCCGATCAGCATCCAGTACGGTGTGGTGTGGATCGGCCTGCCGTTGGTGAAGTAGAACGACACGTCGTAGTTCGGATCGCGGAAGATCACCAGCGTATGCTTGTCGTCCCACAGGCGTACCACGCCCGGCGCGTCGCCCGTTACGCAGTCCACGCCCCGATCATGGATTTCCAGCCGGATTCTGCGCTGGCTCACGGTGAGGCCAGACAGGTTGCCTGTCAGCAGCGCCTCCAGGCTAATTGATCCCTCGATCTGGGGAACGGTGTACTCGTATTCGCCCGGTTGCAGGGCGTTCAGTTCGTTCACAATGGGACGCAGTTCGTTCGGTATGGCTTCACCGGCAATAGCCCGCTGCGCATTCCATACCACACACCAGTCGATCTGGTAGGTATCTTCCTCTCCACCCTGCGCCTGGGCCATACCTGCTCCGAGAGTAGCCAGCAGGAAGACCGCCAGTAACACTCCCCTTGTTGTTTTCTGTTTCAGCATTGCTATCCACCCCTTACAACGTATTGTCGCCCGGATACCGCTTCTACCTATCACGCCGACGCGACAAGCCCCCGCCCTTACCCCGCTGTCGGGGTCGGCGCGACTTCACCGGGAAGCCCCCAAAAATATAGCGTGCCGTCTCCTCCTGCCAGCACCAACACCTGTCCGTCTGGCGACCAGGCGGCCAGGGCGACTTCGTCCGTTTCGGTGCTCAGTTCAAACCGCTGGTTAAGATTGTCCATATTCCACAGGTACGCCTGACCCGGAAACGAGGCGGTTACGAGTAGGTCGCCGTCAGGATTGAGCGCCATCCAGTTGACCAACGCCTCCTGAACGGGCAGGCTGGCTATCAGGCGGCCCGATTCAACTTCCCACAGGGAGATCGTTTGGGTTGGACCACTGCCCAACAGCCGTCCGTTATTGGTAAAGATCACCTGCTGGGTCGCCGCACTGGGCGGCGTGTTGATCAACCGCCGTGAAGTGCCGTCGGCTGCGGACCACAAATGCACGGCGTTCATCGTCCCGACGGCGATCATTGTCCCATCCGGGCTGAAGGCGACAACGGAAGGCTGCTCTGGCACGGTCAGCGTTGCTCGGCGTGCACCGCTGACTGTATCCCACAGCCCGACTGTCATCTCCGCGCTTAGCGTTGCCAGCAACGTGCCATCTGGGCTGAAGGCTAATGCCTGAACCGGCGCGTTGTGCGCCCGGAGGACGTACAAGCGACGGTTGTCTTGCAGGTTCCATACCGCCACCGTACCATCCTCTGCGCCGAGGGCGATCAGCTGCCCGTCTGAGGAGACCGCCGCCGGGCCGATGGTGGCGGAATGCCCGCGAAAGTCTCCCACTGCCGCCTGGTTTTCCGTCCGGTAAAGCTGTACGTCGCCGCTGCGTGTGACCAGCGCAACTTGGGAATCATCCAACACGAAAAACGCGCGCGTGGTGTTTGCCTGTGGCAATGCCCACACTGTCCGCCCGCTGGCTGTCTCCCACACCCGGACGGTATCATCGGCGGAGACGGCGAGCATGTAACGCCCGTCGGCGCTGAAGTCCAGGTCATACACCGTGCCGCGCGTCACCGTGCTTGATCCCAGGCGACCCAGGCCGGTCACATTCTCCAGCGTAACCGGGCCGAGGGGCAGCCGCCAGGGTTCGGCAGTGGGCAGAGGCGTGGTGGAAAGTGGTGTAGCTGTCGCGTCGCCGCTGCACGCTGCCAGGACAATCACGGTCAACAACAGCACGCAGGTGACAGGCGCGCTGGCTGCACTACCCCTACAAACGTGTGGTTTAGGCATCGGCATGGCCGCTTAGTCACTCCGGTTGCTGGATGGATGCGATACCCAGAGCTGGTCGGTGTAGTAGTGGTAGCTTTCCAGCCGCGCCGTATCGTGCAGGTTGTAGGCCATCCGGTAGACCGGATAACCGTTCTCCACGCGGATCGGCTGCACCAACTGCCCGAATTCGTACAGCCGCAGCACCGGCTCACAGCCCACGACTGTGTTGGGCGCGCTGCAAAGCTCCAGGCGAAACTCCGCGTAGTTCTCCTCCGGTCTGTCCAGGTTGAACAGGATGCGCACATGCGCGTTATCGACCCGTTGCAGGTTGCCGCCCGGCGCGCCGACGCCGGCGTATCCTGCACCTGTTCCGCCTGTTCCCCCGGCGGTGAGGCCGACCAGCGGATCGCCACTGCGGACCACCTGGTTGCAGAAGGCGGCGTAGCACAGCAGTTGGGGAAGCTGCCAGCGAACGTCATCAGCCAGCGGCAGGCTCAGGTATTGATCCTGGGTGAGAGTAGTCCAGGGCCAGGCGATCCACACCACGAAGCCCTCGCCCTGCACTAGCATCATGCGGGAGTTTTCGGCGTTGCGTCGTGCCAGCGCCGTGAAGGGAGTGCCGCGCGGAATCTGGCCTGCGTACTGGTTGGCGAGCGGGTCGAAGTAGGCGTTGGGGGTAGTTGCCTGCCCGGAAATTCCTCCAGCGACGGCGACGGCGACGCCACCCCCACCACCGCCCTGACCGGCGCCGCTGCTCCCTGGCTGGGATGCCGGCGCACGGCTGCCGGTCAGCCGCAGGGTGAAGGGGCCTTCATTCGGCGTTGTGTCGTCCCCCGGCAGGTTCAACATAAACCGTGTGGCAACGATGTAATAAGTCCCGGTCTGGGGCAGGCCGGTCACCAGGCTGGCGTTATAAGCGCCGCCGCTGTCGTCGTCTGAGGCGATCACGTTCTCCGCCTCGTCTAGCAGAAAGAGATAGGGGTCCAGGTTGCCGCCGGAGGCGTCGTCCATCGTCACCGTCACGCTGTCGCCTGCATAGGCGTCGAAACGATACACCCGGAACCAGGTCGTGTTGCTCAGGCTGCCCTGAGCCGTGCCCCCGTAGGTCAGCGACGAGGGCGCACCTGCCGAGACGAGCGTGCTGCCCGGCGACGAACCGTTCAGTTGCAACGTAAAGCCGCCTGCCGATCTGCCGTTTTCGCCGTCATAGCGGGACGCGAGAATGTAGTACGGCCCTGTGCCGGGCAGGGTGACGGTCATCTGGGAATTCAGGCTGTCGCCGCTGTCATCGTTCCCGGCAATGGTTCCGCCCAGCGGATCGAGCAGCACAACGACCGGGTCCAGGCTGCTGCCCGCTCCGGCGCGCATAGCAACCGTTATGCTGTCGCCTGCCCGCCCGTCAAAACGGTAGATGCGATTCCAGGCCGCGTTGCTGATGACCCCTTCGACCGACATACCGTAGGTCAGTGTGGCATCGGCGGCGATCTCGGCGCGCGGCATCACCGGGACGGTGGGCGTCACCGGTGCGGCGGCCTGTTCGCCAGACGGCTGGGCTTGCGGCGCGACGGCGCGCTCGACGTAGACGCTGGCCTCGATTTCCACCTGGCGGCAGTAATCGGGTTCGGCGGTGCTCGTTGTCGGCGTAAACCCGGCGTCGCTCTGGAGCGCCATAACCAGATTCTGGGTGGTGCGTGGACAGCGCACCAGCGGATCGGTGTTGGTCCAGCCGGTGGGGCGGATCGGGCCGATCTTCGCATCGGCTAGAATTTCCAGATCATGCCGGTTGGCCCGCGCCACGACCCATTCCGCGCCCAGCGCCGGCCCGAACCAGTTCGCCGGGTCTACCTCTGACCCGACCTGTGCGGTGGCCGTGCGGAGCAGGTCCAAATCCTGGCGGATGCCGGCAGAATCGCTGCCGCCCACCCACCCCTGCGGAAACACGTCTGCGCCGAACAACTGCTGCGTCAGCGCGTTCAGGTCGGCACGGAGGTTGCCTGCCGGGGGCGTGCCGGAAATCAGGATTTCCGCGAACAGGTTAGCCTCGTCGCCCGCCTGGGCGCAATATGTGGGGCCAGGCGGGAAACTGCTGAGGTTATAGGCGGCATTGGTCCGCTCGAACCAGGTGGCCAGCGCCTGGAGGCCACGCGCGCAGCTCAGCAGTGGAGCGTCGCCGATCCACAGCGCGGGCCGCTCGCCGGACTCGGCGACGCTATCGGCCAGCAGTTCCAGGTCGTGGCGGATGTCACGGGCGACCGCCCAGGCGGTGCTGGACACCACCCCAAACCAGCCCGCCGGGCGCCGATCCGGGCCGAGCAAGCTGGCCGCCAGGTTTTCTAGGTCCAGACGCAGGTTCACGGCGAATGTGGCCGGGTCTACGGCGTTGATGTCGCTCCAACCGGGTGGGCGCGACCCTTCACCCAGGTGAGCGTTTGCCAGCGATTCCAGGTCCAGGCGGGCCGCCGTCAGGATGCTACCGGGGTCGCCCTGGCGCAGCGGCGACGCGACGGCAGCCGAAACGGAAGACAGGACAAGTGTGCAAACCAGCACAAGGCTGAGCAGACGGATGGATCGAGGCACGGGCAGACTCCTTACCCAACCCCTAGCCGGAGATGGTTCTCCCGACACGTATGTGCAATAGGGCTGGCTGCATTCTAGCCGGGTCGCCGGATGCGGGCAACTGGGTCGCTTGTACCGTTCCGCTGCGCGGCGGACACGATGCCTTGTTTCCCCAATGGGCAGGCAGGATCGCGGCGGATTTGGAGGGCTTGACCTCGGACAAAAACAGACGTACATTCGTTATTGAGGAGAGAATGCCGTATGATCGACGAGATTGATGCAAAAATACTGATGATTGTTCAGCAAAATGCACGAATATCGAACGCTGAGATCGCCCGGCAGATCGGCATGGCCCCTTCCGCCATTCTGGAACGCCTCCGTAAGCTGGAAGTGCGGGGCATCATCCGGGGTTACGAGGCCCGCCTGAACCCACAGGCGGTCGGGCTGGGGCTGATCGCGTTCGTCTTCGTGCGGACGGATGAGCGGTTTGGATCGGGCGAGACAGGTCGGCGGCTGGCCCAGATGCCGGAAGTGCAGGAAGTCCACCACGTCGCCGGGGAAGACTGCTATCTTGTGAAGGTGCGCGTGGCCGATACCGAATCGCTGGGGCGGTTGCTGCGGGAGCGGTTCAGCACTATCGAGACGGTCCGTTCGACCCGGACGACCATCGTGTTAGGGACAATCAAGGAAACGGCGCAATTGCCTCTGGCGAGCCTGGTAGAGGAGACCCCCCATGAATGAAACTGCTGCCGCCGGAACGCCCACACGCTGGCGCGTGCTGGCAGCTTTCGCGGCCATCTACCTGATCTGGGGATCGACCTACCTGGGCATCCGCTTCGCCATCGAGACCTTGCCGCCATTCCTCATGGCAGGTGTGCGCTTTATCGTCGCAGGGACGGCGCTGTACGGCTGGTTGCGTCTACGCGGTGTGCCCCGTCCGACCCGCGCTAACTGGGCGGCAGCGGCGCTTGTGGGCGCATTGTTGCTGCTCGGTGGCAACGGCATTGTGACCTGGGCCGAACAGCGTGTGCCCTCCGGCCTGGCGGCGTTGCTGGTTGCTACTGTGCCGCTGTGGATGGTGCTGCTGGACTGGCTGCGCCCTGGCGGAACCCGGCCCAGTGGCCAGGTGATCTTGGGTCTGGCCTGCGGGCTGGCGGGCATGGCCCTGCTGATCGGCCCGACGGACCTGGCCGGGAACGGCGCGCTTGACCCGGTGGGTGCGCTGGCGCTGGTGCTGGCGACGCTGTCGTGGTCCGTCGGTTCGCTGTATTCCCGCCGTGCGTCGCTGGCGCAGTCTCCCCTGCTGGCGACCGGCATGGAGATGTTGATGGGCGGCCTGCTGTTGCTGGCAGCGGGTTCGCTCACGGGCGAATGGGCCAGGCTTAACCTGGGCGGCGTTTCGCTGCTCTCGGTAGCGGCGCTGGGCTATCTGATCGTCTTCGGTTCGCTGATCGCCTTCAGCGCCTATGTCTGGCTGCTGCGCGTGACCACGCCAGCGCGCGCTGCGACCTACGCTTACGTGAATCCGGTGGTGGCCGTCTTCCTGGGCTGGGCGCTGGCAGGCGAGCCGCTGAACGCGCGTATCCTGCTGGCGGCGGCGATCATCATCGCGGCGGTCGTGATCATCACCAGCGAGCGCGCGCGCCGGGAAGTGCCTGCCGGACAGACGAAAGCGGTCGAAGCTCCCGTCGGCGGCGCGCTCCCCGAACCGATCGGTGAAGGCAGCGCCACGCGCTAGGGCGTGTGATGAATTTTGGCATGTTCGCCAGGGAATGCATTCCTGGCTACAGGTGTAAATCCACTGAAGTGGACTTAGAAGCCTCCCTGCTGACCCCGTTTTCAGTCCGCTTCAGGGGACTTTTCTTGCGTAGCCGGGGACTTGAGTCGCCGGCGTTCCGGCGCGAAGGCGCGCGATCAAATAAGGGGCACGGCATGGCGTGCCTCTACAGAGAATCAAGGGAAGCCGAAACACGGCGTCACGGCAGACGGTCAGTAACCCAGCAGCCCTGGCGTCATGGGAAACAGCAGCAGCGCGGGAAGCCAGAAGGCCGCTGTCAGGGGCAGCAGGCGCGGGCGGTGTTCCGCCAGGAACAGCAGTCCGGTGATCACCAGCGGCATCCCCACGCGGAAGGCCGCCAGTGCGTCTTCCCAGGAGACGTGCGGCATCACCATGACGAAACCCGCCCCGGCCAGCAGCAGCGCCGCGCTCAGCGACAGCCGCCGCGCCCGCCCAATCTGCCACAGCGCCAGCCCGGCCAGCAGCGCCGTCGGCAAGCCCAGCCACAGGCCGACCAGCAACCGCGTTGCTGGGTCTTCGACGGTCAGCAGGCCGACAAAAGGCAGGTGCAGCCGCGCCGCCGGATAGCCGAACGGAAAGCGTCCCAACCACGCCCGCAGGATTAGCAGCCAGCCGGCGAAGGTTAGCAGCGGCGCCAGCCCGATCAGCAGCGCATCCCGCCAGCGCCGATCCGTCACCAGCGCGTGCAGAGCCAGCCCCGCCGCGAAGACCAACCCCAGTTCCTTTGCCAGCGTCGCCAGCACCAGCAGCGCCGCCGTCGGTCCGATCCGACGGTGTTCGTAAGTTACCACTGCGCCTAGCGCCAGGGCGAAACACAGCAGTTCGCTCAGGTCCAGTCGGACGACAAACCACGTTCCGACCCAGGCGATGTACAACAGCCCCCAGGCAGGATGCGCCCCCCGCCGCCCGACCAGGTAGGTCGTCAACCCCGTTCCTGCCGCGCAGGCCAGCACGTTGACCAGGATCAGCGTCCAGGGGACGAGCGCAGGCTGACCCAACGCCAGCAGACGCGCCGCCAGCGGGTATAGGATGCGCATGTAGCGCAGCGATGGCCCGTCGATGGCAGGCGTGGCATCGGTCCAATCACGGGCGATGGCGTAGAAGAACTGGCCGTCGTAGCCGCTGTAGCCTTCGGGATCGTCCTCGCTGAACGCCGTGCCGATGTGGGCAAAGCGCAGCGGATTCCACGCCGAGCGCGCCAGCACCACACCGACAAACAGGCACGCGGCGGCCAGGGCCAGCGCCCCACAGCGCCAGGCCCACCGGCGCGCCCACGCCGCGCGCCCATCCGATTTGTCGCCAGCGGGAGATGGGATAGTCATCCGGCCCGGACCTCGACGGTTTGCTCCAGCAGGTGGCCACAGTTGGCGCAGGTGACGGTCCAGCCGGCCTCGCCGCCGCGCGACCACGCCCCTACGCGCAGGTCGCCGCTGCCGCATACCGGACAAGACGGGTGTTTGCGCAGCAGACGGGCTTCAGCATCGGGGCGGCGTTCTTGAAGATAATCGAGCAGATCGGCGGGCGCGGCGTCTGGGTCGAAGTGCGGGCCGGACCGCCGCAGCAGGCGGCGAAAGACGTTCACTGGCTGCCTCCACTGGCTATCGGGTTGGCCGTGCCGCCGGGCGTGGCTGTCGGGTAGGGTAGGTTGCGCAGATCGTCGAAGCCCAATTCGCGCATCCACTGGCAGATCACCGGGCCGCCGTGCCGATCTGGCTGGGGGATGCCGTCCGGGCGCGGGATGCCGTCGAAGCCGCGCAGGTAACCGAATGTGCCGTCGATCTGGGCGCGGGCCGCTTCGGAGGCTTCCCGGTCGCCGATAGCGACGGCATGAATGTGGATCGGCGAGGCGGGATACAGGTCGCCCGTATCGCGCAGCCAGGCGGCAAAACCGGCGACGCGCAGCGCATACACCAGCGGCTCGATCTGGTCGCGCGGCAGCGAAAAATCCACCGGGCTGCGCACCGAAAGGTCCACCGCGCCGCCGCCGTCGTGTGTGCCGAAGCTGGCCGCCAGCGCCCCACCGGTGTAACTCCCCTGCGTGATCGCCCTGCGCAGGTCCAGATAGCCGCCCTGCGCCCGGTAGAGTTCCTGGGCGTGATCGAGCATGGCGAGCGTGCGCGCGTTGAACTGCGCGCCTCCCACCCGGACGCGCGTGTAATCGTCTGGCGGGCGCTGGCAGCCCGGCGGTTCAGCGACAGGCGTGGGCGTCCCCGCTGAAATGAGCGACATCAGCACCGGCTCGCCCGGCGGTGGGGTGGCCGTTGCCTGGACCTGGGCCTGTATCCCGGCAGGCATGGGATGCAGGCCGATGCTGCCAACGATAGACGCGCGCCCACATCCGGCCAGCAGCAGCGCCGCCGCCAGAAGGACAGCTTTACAGTGGTGAGTGTTGAGTGTTGGGTTGAAAGACAAGGTCAGATGGCTCTTGGATCAACGGAAACTGCCGCCTATTATGCAGAGTTTGCGGCCTGCGGCGCAAGCGACCTCCACATTGCGGTAGGTGTGGCGGATGAACTACCTTTCTTTCGCCGGGATGCGGCTCATCACGTACTCGGCCAGCGCCGCAATCGTCAGGCTGGGGTTGATGCCGGGGTTGGCGGGCATGATCGATCCGTCCACCACGTACAATCCCGGATAGTTAAACGCCTCCCCGTTCAGGTCCACCACGCCCTCCTGCGCATCCCGCCCCATCGGGCAGCCGCCGAGGATGTGCGCCGTCGTGGGGATGTTCAGTAGGTTTTCCACCGCCGCCTTCTGCGGGATGCCGTTGGTTCGCCGGGCGAAGGCGCGCGTCAGGCGATGGGTGATGGCCGGTTCCGGGCAGATCAACTGCCCGGCGTCGCGGTGGGAGACCAGGCCACGCCGGAAGGCAGTGAGCGGGCCGCGCCCCAGCCGCAGGCGCAGCGTGTTGTCGCGCGTCTGCATAAAGAGCAGGATCGTGGTCCGCTGCGCCCAGCCGGATAGCACCCGCGAACGCACAAAGTCCAGCGGGTGGCGCGCGATCTGGTCGAGTGTGCGGCCCAACCGCACCAGGACGCTGGCGCTGCCTTCGATGATCGGCGCGCCCATCAAGCGCATGAGCGACGATCCCGGTGGAAAGCGCACCGGTTCGACATGCGTCACATCGTCGATCTGCACGACCGAGGTGATGGCGATGCCTTGGGAATAATCTGGCTGCCGGTCGCGGCTGGTGGAACCCACCAGGGCTTCGCTGTTCGTGCGCACGCGCTCTCCCAAGCGCGGCGAGAGGTCTGGCAGGGTGCGGGCGGAGTCGCGGCAGTGCAGCAGCAGCCGTAGTGTGCCCAATGTCCCTGCCGACACGATCACGCCCCGCGCCCGGAGTCGCCGCGCCGGGCCGGGCAGCCAGACCATCGCGTGGCGGTAGACGACCTCGTAACGTGCGCCGTCGGCCTGTCCCGGCGGCAGGGGGCGGATAAGCTCCGCCTGTGCCCCGGCGCGTATCTGGACGCCCTCCTTTTCCGCAAAGTACAGGTAGTTTTTCAGCAGAGTGTTCTTGGCGTTGTGGCGGCAGCCGACCATGCACGCACCGCAGTGAATGCACCCGGCGCGCGGCGGGCCTTTCCCGCCAAAATAGGGGTCAGGCACGAGGCGGCCTTCTTCCCCCGCTTTGCCGAAGAACACGCCCACCTCGGTCGGCTGCGCGGACTCCTGCTTGCCCAGATCGCGCGCTGCGGCGGCGAGGGCATCGTCAGCGGGCCAGCGGTAGGGATTGGTCGTCACGCCAAGCATCCGCCGGGCCGCGTCGTAGTGCGGGCGCAGCATGGTCTTCCAGTCGGCCAGGTCGCGCCAGCCAGGCGCTTCAAACAGGTGGTCGTCCGGCTCCATCAGCACGTTGGCGTAGACCAGGCTGCCCCCGCCGACGCCGCTCCCGTGCAGCACCAGGACATCTTTGAGCAGCGTGATTTGCAGCATCCCGAAGCAACGCAGCGCGGGCCACCACAGGTAGCGCCGCGCGTCCCAGTTCGTCCGGGGAAAGTCGGGGTCGTCGAAGCGCCTGCCGCGTTCCAGCACCAGCACGCGGTAGCCCTTCTCGGTTAGGCGCATGGCGGCGACGCTCCCGCCGAAGCCGGAACCGATCACCACAAAATCGAAAGTCTCATCCTGGGGAGCAGAGGGGTGCTGAGGAGGCATCGGGGTTCATTCCGTAAAAGGATTTTCTGCTCGATTTTATAGAAAAACGCGCCGCGCCGCCAAACGAACAAGCGGCGCGGCACCTCGCTTCCCTACCCGTCATCGCATCGCCATCACGCGCGCCCAACACGAGGGCACCGTGATATGCGCCCTGCCGCCGGAAAACGGGATGGCTTCCTCCCCGTTCAGTAGGTCCACCAGCTGTCCTGACTGTGTCGGAATGGGCAGGTCCAGCGGCGCGGGCGTGGCGGCGGCATTGACCGCCACGACGATACCCTCCTCCGGCGTCTGCCGCGCAAAGGCAAACTGCTCGTGCCGCACGATCAGCTCCCGGTAGCCGCCGTGACGCAGGGCCGGCGAACGGCGGCGGATGGCGGCCAGACGTGCAATCACCTGCGGCAGGTCTGGGTGTGGGCCGTTTTGCAGGAGGGCGTTCAGGTCCAGCGCCGGACGGAGCAGGATGTCGCTGCCGTTGACCCGCTGCCCGGTGATGCCCCATTCGCTGCCGTAGTAGATCGACGGCACGCCGGGCATGGTCAGCAGCAGGGTGTAAAGCGGATAGAGGTGCGCCGGGTTCGTCAGGTTGCTGGCGACGCGGTTGACATCGTGGTTGTCGGCGAAGGCATATAGCGGCAGGTCGCGGTACAGACCGCCTTCCCCAAACTGGCGGTTGAGCGCGTAGGCGATCTCGAAGTAGTTCTGATCGACGTGGCTGGACCACAGGCCCTTGTAGCACTCGTAGTTGGTGACGGAATCGAGCATTTGTGGGTTGGCCCAGCGGCGGTAGTCGCCGTGAACGACCTCGCCCATCAGCCAGAAATCGGGCCGCAGGCGGCGGCAGAAGTTCGCCAGCGCCCGCAGGAAGTCGTGATCGACGCTGTCTGCCGCGTCCAGCCGCAGGCCGTCGATGCCGAAGTCGCGCACCCATGTTTCGATCGCGCCGAACAGGTGCTCCCGCACCGCCGGGTTGTGCAGGTTGAGCTTCACCAGGTCGTCGTGGCCGTTCCACCCTTCGTAAGTGAAGGGGTCGCCGTGTGAATTACGCTTCCCAAAGCGCAGGCTGTGGAACCAATCCCGGTAAGGCGACTGTTCCCCGCGCGCCAGCACGTCGCGGAAGGCCCAGAAATCCCGCCCGACGTGGTTAAACACGCCGTCCAGGATCAGGCGGAAGCCGCGCCGGTGCAGTTCGGCGCTCAGGCGGGCCAACGTTTCGTCCGTCCCCAGGCGGCGGTCCACGTGGTAGTAATCCGCCGTGTCGTAGCCGTGCGTGGTGGACTCGAATAGCGGCCCCAGGTACAGCGCGTTGACGCCCAGGCTTTGCAGGTGATCCAGCCAGCCGTAAAGCTGCTCCAGGCGGGGCGTGGGCGGCGTGGAAAAGTCGTTGCGCGGTGGCGCGCCGCAGAAACCGAGCGGGTAAATGTGATAAAAGAAAGCGTCGTCGGCCCAGTGGGTCATGTTGTGTTCTCCTACGCTACACTCTATACCGGTCGGTATAGACAGCAGGCAAAAAAAGAGACGGTCAGGAAAAGATGCCGTGCATGAACTGGTGCACTGCCTGGTAGAGCACCTCGTCGTCCAGGTTACTATAGCCGTTCAGGAACAGGCCGATGTAGGTGTTGATCGTGCCGATCAGCGTGGCCGCGTACCGTTGGTGGCGGCCCTTCATATTGCCGTGATCCTCCGCCGCGCGGACGAACAGCGTCTCGATCAGGGTGTGCTGTAACTCCATCCAGCGAGACACCGCTTTGAACGAGTCGCTCTCCGACGGGGCGAACCACAGCGCCAGTTGCAAGCGGTAAAAGGTGGGGTACTCGCGGGCGAAGGCGAAGTAAGCGGCCACCACCTTTTGCAGCGTCAGCGGCAGGTCACCGTGATAGTCGGCAGCCTGGCGGGTCCGCTCGTACAGGATGGCGAAGTAATGTCGGAGCAGTGCGTCCAGCAAGCCGCGCTTGCTGCTGAAGTAGTGATACAGCGTGGGCTTGGTCACGCCCACCGCTTCAACGATCTTCTGCACGCCGACAGAGTCGTAACCGCGCGCGGCAAACAGGCGAAGCGCCTGCTGCAACAGCTCGGTCCGGGTGTCCTGCGGCATTCTTCACCCACATTTATAATCCAACAACAAAGCTAGTATACCGTATGGTATACTAGCCGTCAAGCAGTTCGCGCGCGCCTGTTCCCCCTGCCGTCTCGTCCATCAGGCTGGCGATCACGCGGCGCATTTCCGCTCGCGTCTCGGCGTCGGTTTCGCGTGCGTAGGCAGCCTTGAGGATCGGCGGCGCGTCGTCGCGGCGTATCCACGCCAGCGGAAACACAGCAGCCAGCCGTGTTTGTGGCAGCGGGTCAGAGAGCGCCAGGTCCAGCGCGGCCACCAGCGCGTCGGCGGCGGCGCTGCCTGCTATGTCGATCCTCAAGTAGTTCGTGGCGTGGAACAGCGCGCGTAGCATCGCCTCGCGCTCCCGGCCTTCACGGGCCGCGACCAATGCAGCCACCTCTTCCAGACATGCCGCGCCGACCAGTTCGAGCAAACTCAGCGCGGCGGCGTAGATCACGTCCGGCTCGGCGTCCTCGTCGATGGCGCTGCGCACGACCGGCAGGGCTTCCGGCGTGTCGCTGGCGCCCAGGGCTTCCAGGGCGACCACACGCACGTCCGGGTCTTCGGCCAGCAGCACGGCCTCCAGCACCGGAATCGCCACCGGGTCCTGACAGTTGCGCAGCCCCCACGCCGCCGCCGCGCGGACGCTGTCTTCCTCGTGTTGCAAGGCTGCTGCCAGCAGGCGGTAGGCTTCCCACTGGCGCAGGTCACACAGTGCATAGACTGCTGCCTCACGCACGCGGGAGTCGGCATCCGCGAGCGCCTGGCGGAACAGCGGCTCGGCGGCAAACCAGGAAAAGCCGTAGAGGTGACGCGCGGCGCTGGCGCGGGTGCGTGGATCGTCTGCGCCGAGGGCGTCTTGCAGCACCAACCGGGCGGCGCGGTCGCCGCGCCGGGCGAGAAGCTGCCCCGCGTTGTAACGGACATAGAATTCCTTGCTGCGCAGGGCCGCCGCCACTGCGTCCAGCGAGACGGACTCCGGCGGCAAGACGTTGAGCATGGTCGCCAGTCCGCGCAGCGAAAGCCGCCAGCCGCCCCGCGCACCTGTCTGCTCCGAAAGGCGCGGTTCGCGCCCGGTGAGTGTTACCGTCATCATGTTGTTCATGGTGTCCCTCACTGGCCCATCCTGCTGCTGCGCAGGTCTGCTTCCAGCGGCGCGTAATAGAGGAGATATTCCTCTTCGGTCGGAACGTCGGCATACGGGCTTTCTTGCGGCGGCCCGATCCGGAAAAACTGGCCGATCAGGGCGAGCATCTCCGTGTCGCCGGGTTCGAGGAAAAAGGCATAGTTCTTGTTGCGCGGCAGGCTCAGCAGATAGTCCCGGTCTACCTCCTGCGGTTGGAGGGTGAACAGGTCCATGGCAGTGTGATCTTTCAGCAAAAAGCCCAAAAAGCTGCGCAGCACATTGGCATCGTTTACCGGATCGCTGATCATCAGGATCAGCGTATTTTCGGGCAGTTGTTCGGCGGCGCGCAGCACGGCGTCGATGCCGTCCCGGTATGGCTTGGCGCGGCGGAGCTGGGCGTTCAACTGCGCGACGTGCTGGCCGAAGTAGTAATCGACCTGCGCGATCCCGACGATCCCCAGCAGGGCGACCTGGGCGACCGGTAAAAGCGCCCGCCTGCTGCCCGGCCAGATCATCGGCAGGACGTAGCGCACGGCAGCCGCCATCGCCGCCGCCACCGCCGGCAAGACCACCACGTAGCGGGCGTAGACGGCGCTTTCGCGGAGCATGAAATTCGCCAGCGCCGTCGCCAGAATCCACAGCGGGATCAGCAGCAGGGCCGGGCGGCGCGGCTGGATCAGGTAAAATACCCCGGCGAGAAAGAGCGGCACCAGGTATTCCAATACCAACGCCTGGCTGCCGCCGTAGGTATCGGCGAGTTCGGGCCGATGGACGAAGACCTGGAACGGCAGACCCAGCCGCCACGCCACCTCGTGCACGGCCTGTGGCGTGACGCCGTTAGCAAAAACCCAGCCCCAGTCCAGGCCGGAGATGTTCGTCCGCGCGGCCAGGGGCATGTGCTGAGCCAGGGCTGCATAATAGACGGGCGCGGCGGTCAGCACAGCGGCCAGGGCCAGGCTGCTCATCCCGCGCCGGTCAACCTGCCGCCCACGTCGGCCTATCACCATCAGGCCGATCCACCCGATCACCAGCGGCGGGTAGAACAGCCGCCCGGCCTCGAAGAAATACTGCGTCAGCCCCAGACACACGCCCGCCAGCGCCCAATCGACGCGGCGGCTGTGCGCGAACCCGCGCGCTGCGAAGGCCAGTGCCAGCGTGCCGAACAGGGCGTCGGCGATGTGGAGCAGGGCAATCCGGCTGAAGTGGACATGCGGCGGAAACACTGCCAGCAGAAACGCCGCCATCAGGGCCATCTTGCGGTCGCCGAACAGCGCCGAGACCAGCAGGTAAAGCGCAGGGATCGTCAGCGCCCCGACGATGGCGCTGGTCAACCGGAAGGTGGCGAGGCTGTGCCCCAGTACATCGACCACAACCGTCTGCCAGTAGGGAAACAACACTGTGCTGATGTAGCCGGAGGGCCGCGCGACCAGCCCGACCTGCGTCCCCCAGGCGTGGGCCATGCCCTCCAGGGCGGTGCCCTCGTCAACCGATCCCCGGATGCTCGTGTTCAGGTCCCATGCACGCACGACCAACGCGAGGAGCAAGATCGCCAGCACAGGCACGGCAGCCCGCCAGTCGATCCTGGGCCGTTTAGGGCGCGGCGCGCCGCATAACCCCCACACGACCAGCCCTATCCCGGCGCACAGCAGCGCGAACTGGACGTGATGTGAAACGCCGTCCAGCGCCGGGATGCGCAACGCCCTGCCGCTCATCTCCGCTACCACTGCCAACGCCGCGCTGCCCATCAGGATGACAGGGATATTCGCCCGTGCGGAGGTCGGGGTGTTTTCCACCGACGGCAGGCGCGCTATCTTCTCGGACGACAGGGCGCGGGCAGCGGCGAGCGCCAGCGCGCCGGATAGGGCGATCAGGGCGGCCTGTCCAACCGTTTCGTCGGAACTGGCCGGGCGAAAGCCGAAGGCGCTCAGGACGAACAGGCCGCAGGCCGCCAGCGCCAACCCTGAGGATGCGCGCTCCCGGTGGGCGACGGCAAACGCCCGGACTGCCAGGGCGAGCCGCCGGAGGCAAGCAATCGTCTGGCCCAATAACCTGATCAAGCCATGTAGCAGGCGGCGACAGGGCGACGCCAATCGCCGCGCGATGACCGCCGTTCCCAGGCAAAGCAGCCCCAACAACAGAACTCTCGAATAAGGCAGGGGCAAAAGCACGATCAGCAGTGCCCAGGCGACCATCCCCAGCAGACCGATCCACCATGCGGCGGAACGGCGTCCGGGCGTTTGGCCTGCGGAATGGGTATTGTTCGGCGTCCTGTCTTCGCGCATCATCGACCATCCGGTTGTCTCAGGCAGCAGCTTACCGCACCGCCGCGATCACCGCATCTGCGATCAGCGTCTCGCCTGTCTTGAGATCGGTGGCCGTCAGGCGAAGCTGGCGGCGTTCGTCTACGCGGAACAGCGCCCGTAGCCGATCCTCGCCGGGGTTGCCCGGCGGATCGAGCCGCGCCAGCAGTTGGCCCGCCGCCGCTTCATTCAACGGGACGATGTTCTGCGCCGCCTGGCTCATCTGCGCCACGAACACCGCCTGCCCGCCCTCGTACTTCACCTCGACCATCGATACGGCATCGGTGTCAATCTCGCCAATGATGAACTCGACTTCGGTCTGGCCGGGGTGTGCCGCGCCGAGCACAATCTCCACCAAGTCGGCGGTCGGATAGCGGCTGCCCATCGGCACGATCTCATCGTACTGGTGCGTCCCCGTTGCAGCGTCGAGGTGGCGCAGGCCGTAGCTGTGCGCCAGGTAATCTTCCAGCCCGAAGCCCGCCGCAACCTGGAGCGCGCCCTCGGCCACCGCCGTAAAGGGCTTGTCGGCGCGCACGGGCACCCCGGCGAAATACCGGCTCAACGTGCGCTGCACCGATGGCATGAGCGACATGCCGCCCACGAGCAGCACCCCGCCGATGTCCTCACGGAAGACACCACGCCGCCGGGCGGTGTGCATGACTTTATCCACAACGTGACGCAGCACGGCATAGAAGCCGTTGGCCTCCAGCAGGCTTTCCAGTTCGCCGCGTGTGACGGCGACGGTAAAGAGCCGCCCATCGGCTTCAAAAGCGACGGTCGTCGCTTCCAGGGTCGAGAGCGCGATCTTGGCCTGCTCGCACGCGGTCAGCAGAGCGGCATAGTCGCTGCCCAAGGCCTGCACCGAGAGATCGGCGCGCCGGAGTACGTCCGCCAGCAGCCATTGATCCACATCACTGCCGCCCAGCACGCGCCCGGCCTTAGCGATGACCTGCGCGCTGTGCTGATCGGCCTGGCCGCGCCTGAGCCTACCCAGGAAGCCACCAGTTTTCTCGCGGCTTTCGGGAAGCTGCACCAGCGACAGGTCGAGTGTGCCACCACCGAAATCCAGCACCAGCACGGCGGCTCCCGGCTCGTTGACGGCGTAACCGAGCGCGGCGGCAGTCGATTCGTCCACGAGGCGCACCTGCTCCGGCGTGAAGCCGTCGATGACCTCGTTCAGCCAGGCCAGATAGCCCTCGAAGGCCGCCACCGGCGCGGTGAGCACAACCTGCTCGATCTCATCATAGCGACAGGGTAGGGCTTGGAACAGGCTGTTAAGGAAGCAGCGCCCGGCGTCGCGGTCCCCCCAGGAGATGCCGTCGATGTTGCGCGGCTCCGGAGCGGGCATGGCGACGATACCGCGCTTGAAATTGCGGAACAGGCGGCTGTCGCGCCGCCGCTCCAGCCCTGCGTCGATCACCGCCTGTCCGACGACCACGTCGCCCGTCCGGCCATCCTGCACATACAGCAGTGACGGCACGGTTGACGGTTGACCTTCTGCTTTCTCTACACTGGCGCCGGGAACAGGCACAATGCGTGCCGCATGGGTCGTTTCGTCCCAATAGGCGACCACGCTGTTCGTCGTGCCGAAGTCAATCGCCAGTTTACATCCCATATGCGCCCTGCCTTTATTACGAAACGGAACTTACGTTTCGTAATCAGTCTATCACGTTATATAAGCGAGTCAAGTAGGAAGTGGGTCAGGGAGGGGGAGAATTCTGTAACAAAAGACCGCCCACCCGCCCCTCTGGAGAAAAAGTCTTGCCAATCCCTGGCGAATCCGCTACGATCCGTCGCAGCGCAATATGACGAGGCGAAGTAACTGTGCCCGAAAAAATCGAACGCGATCTGACCACACTGGAATACGTGGTTTTGGGGTTGATCGGCGTCGAGCCGCAGTCCGGCTACAGCATCATCACCATGATGGAATCCGGCGTGCACCGCTGGAGCGCCAGTCCAGGCTCCATCTATCCGATGCTCAAGCGGCTGGAGCGGCAGGGAATCATCATGGGCGAGCTGGACATCGTCTACGAGACGCGCCCGCGCAAGCTCTACCGCCTGACTCCTGCTGGCGAAGCCCTGCTGGACGGCTGGTTGCGCTCGCCGGTGCTGCCCGCCAGCCTGTTGGAAGGGCGCGATGTGGCGCTGCTGAAGTTCCTCTTTATGGAAAAACGCATGAGTCGTGAGGAGGTGATCGCCTGGCTCGATACCTACGAGCAGGCCATCGATTCCTACGACTTGGCGCGGCGCACCTTTTACGACATGGCGATGCAACAGTCGTCCATCCACCAGCAGTTGATCCTGGAGGCGACGATGATGGACCTTAACACTCAGCGCACCTGGGTGCAGATCGCGCGTCGTCGCCTGCAAAATGGACCGCCGCGCCCGGCCTCGAACGCCTGACGCGCCTCTGTCAGACCTCACATCCAAGATCGGGCAATTTGTGGTTGACGCAAACCGGGCAGCGGGATAAAAATCACCCTGGTTGTTTCATTGCTTTCCTGCATCCTTGATGGGTCTGTGCGGCGTGCGCCGCCGGAATCGTCCTGAAAATTCGCAACACGAACTCATTCTCCCAATCTATCTCACAGGCATTTGCTCAAAGGGAACAGCGTGACGCAACGAATCACCAAGAGCATCGGCATTTTGACCAGCGGCGGCGATGCGCCGGGCATGAACGCTGCCGTCCGTGCGGTGGTGCGCACGGCTATCAAGCGCGGCGTAGACGTATATGCGATCTACGAAGGCTATAAGGGCATGGTCGGCGGCGATAAGTATATCCGCAAAATGGACTGGGGGTCGGTCGGCGGCATCTTGCACCAGGGCGGTACGATTATCGGCACCGCACGCAGCGCCGAGTTTCGCACCCGCGAAGGACGCCGCCAGGCCGCCAAAAACCTGATCAAACACCATATCGATGCCCTGGTGGTCATCGGTGGCGACGGCAGCCTAACGGGCGCAAACCTGTTTCGGCAGGAATGGCCGGAATTGCTGGCCGAGCTGGTCCAGGCAGGCGAGATCAATGCCAAGATGGCAGAAGCGCATCCTTATCTGTCGCTGGTGGGGTTGGTCGGCTCCATCGATAACGACATGTACGGCACCGACATGACCATCGGAACCGACACCGCGCTGCATCGCATCACTGAGGCGGTGGACGCCATCGCCAGCACCGCAGCCAGCCACCAGCGCGCCTTCGTGATCGAAGTCATGGGCCGCCACTGCGGCTACCTGGCGCTGATGAGCGGCCTGGCAACCGGCGCGAACTGGGTGCTGATCCCCGAATGTCCGCCCGAAACCGACGACTGGGAAGAGGAAATGTGTCGTACCCTCAAGGCAGGGCGCGCGACTGGGCGGCGGCACAGCATCGTCATCGTGGCCGAGGGCGCGCAGGACCGACACGGCAATCCGATCACGAGCGAGTATGTCAAGAAGGTCCTGGAAGAGCGTCTGGCAGAAGATACCCGCGTGACCATCCTGGGCCACGTGCAGCGCGGCGGCGCGCCCAGCGCCTTCGACCGCAACCTGGGCACGCAGATGGGTTATGCGGCGGTTGAACATCTGCTCTCCGCGCCGCCGGACGAAGAGCCGCAGCTGATCGGCATCCGGGAGAACAGCCTCATCCACCTGCCGCTGATGGAGTGCGTTCACAAGACGCACCAGGTGGCCGAAGTTATTGCCCAGCACGACTATGAAACGGCCATGTCGCTGCGCGGCAACAGCTTCAAAGACGCTATGACGACGTTCCGCACGCTGGTGCAGGCTCATCCGCGCGACCTGCCCCCTGATCAGCAACAGCTTAGGCTGCTGGTGATGCACAGTGGTGGCCCGGCGCCGGGCATGAATACCGCCGTGCGCGCCGCTGTCCGGTTGGGTATGGATCGGGGGCATACCATGCTGGCCGCGCCGAACGGCTTCGAGGGCCTGCTCGATGGCGACATCCAGGAGATGGAATGGATGACGGTCAGCGGCTGGGTCTCTAGGGGCGGCGCGGAACTGGGGACCAACCGTCGCATCCCGAAGGACGGTGAACTGCCCAAGATCGCCGATGTATTTGAGAAGTTTGGCGTGCAGGGCCTGCTGATTATCGGCGGCCTGTCTGGCTATGAGGCCGCCTACAAACTGTTCATGAAGAGCGTAGACATTCGCGCCTTCAATATCCCGATTGTTTGCCTGCCCGCCTCGATTAACAACAACCTGCCTGGTTCAGAACACAGCATTGGCGCCGATACGGCCCTGAACAGCATCGTGCGCGACGTGGACAAGATCAAGCAGTCCGCCGTTGCGTCGCGCCGCTGCTTCGTGGTCGAGGTGATGGGCCGCTACTGCGGCTACCTGGCGCTGATGAGCGGCCTGGCGACCGGCGCGGAGCGCGTCTACCTGCACGAAGAGGGCGTAACCCTGCGTGATTTGCAGCAAGACCTCGCCAACCTGATTCGGGATTTCAAACAGGATAAGCGCCTGGGGCTGATCATTCGCGGTGAGGACGCCGATCCTTTCTACACCACCAACTTTATCGCCTCGTTGTTTGAAAAAGAAGGCGGTGACCTGTTCGATGTGCGACACAGTATCCTGGGGCACGTGCAGCAGGGCGGCGATCCTTCTCCCTTCGACCGCATCCAGGCAACGCGCATGGCGGCCAAGTGCATCGACTTCCTGAGCCGCGAGGCGCTCAAAGTCTCGCCTGCCGGGGCTTTCATTGGCCTGCAAGGCGGAAAGATGACCTTCACCAGCCTGGGCGACCTGCCGCGCCTGCTGGATCACGAGTTCGGACGCCCCAAAGAGCAGTGGTGGCTCAAGCTGCGCCCGATTGCCACATCGCTGGCGCAGGCGGAGTCTTGAGCGGAGAGTGCCTTCGGAGAGAGCAGCGGCGGAATAGACTCCGCCGCTGTGTTTTTCGGGCTATACGATCAGCAGCAGCGTACTCAGGGTAATGATGCTCGCCAGTGTGCTCACCAGGATCACGGTGGCGGTGAACTCGCCGTCGCTGTTGAACTCGGTGGCGAGCACGTTGCTCATCACGGCAGTAGACATGCTCGACTCGATGATGCATACCTGCCGCACCAGCCCTTGCAAGCCCAGCAGCGCCGCGAAAAGAAAGGCCAACAGCGGTGCGATGATCAGCCGCGCGCCTGCTGCCGTCAGGATCGGCGTGATTCGCCCTCGGATGGATACGCGGGCCAGTTGCAGGCCCAACAGCGTAAGCATGGCCGGCACGGCGGCCTGCCCCAGCAGCGAGGCTGCCCGCTCGACCGGCAGCGGCAGGGTGATGTCGGCGATATTGACGATGAAGCCGAGCACCATCGCATAGGGTAGCGGCACCTTGAAGACGTTGATCAGCGACTCGCGCACGCTGGCCGTCCCCCGCGAGGCCAGGAAAACCCCCAACGTGTTGGCGACCACCGCCGACATAACATAAAAGATCAGCGCCCGCTGCTCTCCCGCTTCCCCGAAGGCAAAGCGGTTCAGGGGAATGCCGTAGTTGCCCGCGTTGATCAGCATGACGGTGAGCATGAATGCGCTCGTGGTGCGGCGATCCAGCCTGAGCAGACGCGCCAGTCCCCACCCGACCAGGGCCATCGCCAGCGAGATCAACACGACCATTGCCGTGATCTGTCCGATCTCGCCTGCTTGCAGGTCCGAACGGGAAATGCCGTCGAAGACGAGGAAGGGGGAGAACAGATAAATAATCAGGCTGGAGATGGCGCGCGGGTCGGGATTGTAGCGACGGCCCACCAGCGCGGCCAGCCCGATGCAGATGAATATCGGCGCGATGACGTTATACGCGACCTCGATGAAGGCGAACATGCCTGATCCCTTAAGTAAGCTAGACTGCACTGGCGAAGAACGTCTCCTGCGGCGGGGAAGACGCGGCAATCGACTTCTGGCCGACAGGAGACGCCACGATGATAGCCAGTTTTGGGAATTCCTGCCTGTGTGCAGTGAGGAACGGTCGCGCGTGGCTCATCGCGCCACACATGCATGACCGGTCTTGACGGTTAGCGTGGTCAGAATTGCCCGGCGGCAGGCGTTTGGATCACCTGCATCGGCCTGAGATTTGTCCCTTTGCCCCACACGCGGCGCACGGTTTCCAGGTAAAAGAGATAATTCTCCAGCGGCACGTCCGGTGGTACCCGGTGGTCGCAAAAGCCGATGTAGCCGCCCTCCTCCACCAGCGGGGCCAGCCGTTCAACCTCGCGCGCGATGTCCGCTTTCGAGCGTGCCAGCACGTGCTTGTCGAAGCCGCCCATCAGCAGCATGTCTTTGCCGTATTGCCGTCGGAAGGCTACCGGGTCGCCGTTCCAGGTGCCGACCTCGACGGGGAACATGCAGTTGATGCCTGCATCCAGCCACAGCGGGGCCAGTTGATCGATACAGCCATCGCAGTCCACCCAGATCACGTCCACACCGTGACTGCGCAGCAGGTCGCTAATGCGGCGGTAGTGCGGCACAAGGAACTGCTTGAAGTGCTTGGGGCTGAGCAGCGGCCCGGCCTTGTAGGCCATGTCTTCCCAAATGCTGCACCCGTCGAAGTGACCGCCGGTGCTCAGCAGGCGCGTCAGCACGCCCAGGATGCAGTCTGCCACCGTCGTGACCATCTCCTCGAACCAGGCTGGATCGTCGTAAACCAGGTACGACAGGGCTTCCAACCCGATCCAGTCGCGCAGCCAGCCATACAGGCTGCCGCCCGGCAGGGCGACGATCTGATCTCGCTTGGGGTCGGTCCACATCTTCACGCGCGTGTCCCAGTCGGCAGGGTAGCGGGCCGGATGGTCGGGGTCGAGGCGGGGTTTGTAGTGGCGTCGCCAGCTTTCCCGGTCGGTCAGCAGGTGGCCTAGGTCCTGCGGGATTGACCCCATGAACTTCCGGCGCAGCACGCGCACGCCGTCGGCCTGCTGGACGACCTCATGATCGCCCCGATCTTCCAGCACAATCACCTCGAAAGGCGGGCACAGCCCGGCGTTGACGCCCGTTGCGCCGCACACCTCGTCCATGTTGAAGTCCATGCCGAAGTAGACATTGGTGTTGTGCGGGCCGACCTCCGGCGGCAGGCCCTGGTCGTACCACAGCGGCAGGGTTTCGTCCCAGAAGCCGAAGTCGGCGATGGGCGCCCGATCGCGCGGCTGGTAGTGCATGGTCGCGTAGAAACGTTCACGGTTGTTCATAGATTATCCTTCTGCCGGCCCGACGAATTCCACCACACACCCGGCAGGTACGCCGTATTCGATTTGCATCCGACCTGCCGAATCCAGGGACCATGATACCGTGATCGTTCCCAGCGGTGTAGGCACATCGCCGGCGGCGTGGGTCAGGCCGAAAGTGCGCGGGGCGATCTTCACGCGGCGGTAGCCCGGCGCGGTAGGAGTGACGCCCAGCACATAGCGCGATAGGAAGTAGGCCGGACCGGATGACCAGCCATGACATAGGCTGCGGCTCCAGTGTTCCCCGCTGTGCCCACTGCCGATCCGACCGGGAAACGTCTCCCAGAAGGTCGTCGCGCCTTTTTCTAACATGCGATTCCACTGCTCACGGATCAGATTCAGGGCGTCTGCCGCATAACCTTCCTGAAATAGCGTTTCCAGCGTGAAGAACAGGAACCAGGGGCTTCCCACCGGCACGATCTCGTCTGGGCTGCCGAAGCGCGCCCACTCTGGGCTGCTGGACTCGAACCTGCCCGCGCGTGCGTTGAGTACCAGGCGCAGCACGTCGTCGCGGCGTTCCGGCGGCACACAGCCGCACAGCAGCGCCAGGGTGTTCGTCTGCTCGCTGATGCGCTGTCTGGACTGGAAGGCTTCCAGCGTATCTGCTTCTACAAGCGGTGGCCAGATGCCTGCGCCGATGCCGGTTGCTGCCTGACGGTGCTCGTAAGCGTAGGCGTCGCGCACCGTATCCACGTAGGCGCGGTGTTCTTCTGACCAGCCATAAGCGTTAATGGCCTGGCGCAGCCGCGCGGCCAGGGCGGTGTGCACGTCGATCTCATCCGGCGGACGGCCAAGCTCGCGCGCCATCGCCGCTGCCTGATCCAGGGCGCGGGCCATCAGCGCCGTGTTGGCGATCACCTCGCCGCTACGTTCCAGGTCGTTGGCGGACCAATCGAGCAGGTTCCACACGTCGGGGACATCCAGCAGGTCGCGCGCCGTCAAAAAGCCCTCGCAACGCCGCAGGCATTCGCGCACGTCGGTGTAGAAATCCGCCAGCGCGCTCCGGTCGCCGGTGTGTCCGTATTGCTCCCAGGCCATTGCTACCCACAGGAAGGTCCACATCGGGATTTCGTCGAACCACCCGCTCACAACGTGTGACGTGACCAGATGAGGCCGCGTGAGAAACGGCGCTTTGACCAGCGCCAGTTCGTCGCGCAGCGACTGCCCGGCCAGCCGGACGCAGTGTTCGGTCAGGTCGAACGCGCCGAAGGCCATTGCATTGGTCAGAGCGGTATTGCGCGCGTCGCCGACCCAGTAGACCTGCTCATAGGCCGGGCAATCCACGTAGGTGTCGAGCATACACAGGCGTGCGGTGTGCGCGGCCACTTCCCAGATGCGGTTGAGTGTTTCGTCGGAACAATGGAATCGCCCGCGTGCCTCAACCGGGTACGTGGAGAACAACATGTCCACGCAGCGAATCCGGATCGGGCGGGCAAAGTTCCTGAAGGTCAGGGACACGTAGCGATAGCCGCGCCGGGCGTGCGAGGTGAAGGTCTGTTGTCCCTCGCGGCAGGTGTAGCGCAGGCTGTTGCGCGTGCCGCGCATCCAGAAGATGCCCGTGTCGTCGATGCCCTCGAAGAAACTGGCATCGATGATCGCCCCGGCGGGCGCATCTATGTCCAGGCGCAGGTAGCCGATCAGCTCGCGCCCGAAGTCGATGACCAGATGCGTGTCGCCATCCGCCTGTGGATGGAGGACCGTCCATGCCGCGTTATCGTGCAACAGGGCGTCGGGCCGGTCGATGAAGTTGGGGCGCATCTCTTCCAGGTGTGGGCGAGGTTGGGCGCGCGTGATCTCGTGGGCGCAAAAGCCGCCCTCGACGGCGTAGAAATGCTGGCTCATGGTCAGCAGCGCCACGTCGAGACGGTTGGCTTCCGGCGGGATGCCCACGCGCGGGTCGTCCGCCGGAAGATCATCCAGAGTCTTCACCGTCCAGCGGCGTTCCAACTCGTTGCCCCGTTCGTCGAACGGGCCGGAGAAGACCCACGCCGCGCCAGGGGCGAACCGTTCCGCCGAAAGGGTGATCGGCTCGTCTGTCTCGAAGAAGATCGTCGGATACTCCGTGTTGCGCAGCATTACCAAATTTGCGCCCTGCTTGAGCCGGACGGGTGCGCGTTCCCCGATAGGCGTCATCAAATCGTCGTTCACGCGCAGGTCGATGCGCTCGTAGCTGGCATACGTGTGCACCGTGATCGCGCAGTCGCGCGGCGCGAAAAGCTCGGTGAAGATGATCCAGCCGCGCTCGCCGGGCGGTGCGGTGCGGAAGCCGGTGCGCATCGAGCGGGCCGGTTCGCGCACATCCAGGTGCCACATGATCCCCGGCGCGGGGCGCGCCAGTTCCGCCGCCCTGATCGCAATCGGCGCGACCGGGTCTTCGCTCAGGAACGGGATCGCGCGCGGGACGAGCGCCGTCCAGGGCGCACAGCCCACCGGCCCGATCTCCACCGCCTTTTCCCAGGCCGAGTCGTCGAACGCGGGAGACTGCCAGTCTGCGATCTCCTGCCGCGCATCGTACTGCTCCTCGAAGTCCAGTTGCAGGGATACGCGCGGCGCATCCGCACTGAAAGCCGGGCAGGGCTGGGTGAGCCAGTCGCCATTGCTGCCGATACGAATTGTCGAGCCGTCTGTGCGCTCCATCACCACTTCTGCCAGCAGGCCGCCGCGTCCCCGGATATAAGACATGGTGTGGTCGTTGAGGAAGTTCACCAGCGCGGCGATGGTGTTGGTCGCGCCGCGCCGCAGGGCAGCGGTCACGTCGTAGGTGTCGTAGCTGTAGGCGAAGGGGAATCCGCGCGCCGGGCCGCGCCCCAGATGGACGCCGTTCAGGGTGCATTCGTAGCGCGTGTCCGCCGTGATCAGCAGCATGGCGCGTTCCAGATCGGCGGGCGCGGAGAAGTTGCGGCGAAAATAGCGCCAGATGTTACGCGGCGCGGGGTCGCTCGCGCCCCATATCCAGTGCGCCGCCGGGGAAAAACCGGTCGGAGAATCGTGGACGGTCATGGCGAATATCCCTTCGGTGTTCCTAGATGCTCAACCCGCCTTGCAAGCCCTGCATGAACCGCCGCGAGGTGAAGGCGAAGACGATGATCAGCGGCAGCGAAGCCAACACGTAGCTGGCGAACGTGACGCCGTAATCGGTGCCGTACTGGCTGCTGAAGGTCAGCACCCCCACCGACACCGGTAGCCGCGTGTTGTCGAAAATGACAACCAACGGCCAGATAATGTCGTTCCAGGTGAACAGCAGGTCCAGGATGGCGAGCGTGGCGAAGGCAGGCACGGCCAGCGGCACGGCCACCCGCAGCAGCAGTGTGATTTCGTTGGCCCCGTCCAGCCGCGCCGCCTCGAAGTACTCTCGCGGCAGCGACTCGAAGAACGTCCGCATCACGAACATGCCGAACACGATGTCCACCGCTACCCAGGGCAGCACCACGCCCTGGATGCTGTTCCCCCAGCCGAAGCTGACGATCTCGCTGAACATGGGGATCACCAGCAAGATGCCCGGCAGCATCAGCAGGGCCAGGATCATGAAAAACAGGGTCTCGCGTCCAGGGAAGCGGTAGCGCGCAAAGGCGTAGCCCGTCAGCCCGGAGATCACCAGCACCAGGATCAGCGTCGGCACTGAGTACGTGATGCTGTTGACGATGCTGCTGCTGATGGAAGGCCACGCCCGCGCGTAGTTCTCGAAGTGCAGCGGCAGGGTGGGTAGCCAGAACTCCCGGAAATACTGGGTGTTGTCCTTAAAGGAGTTGACCAGCGTGAAGGCGAACGGGATATAGGTCAGCACTGCCAGTATTGCCAGCGCCGCGTTCAGCGGCCAGTCGCGCCGCCAGGAGCGGCGGGTATCCGGCTTGCGCCCGGCGCGTCTAAACGGCCACATCGTAAGCCCTCCTGTAGCGCATCCGCAGGATGACGATGCTCAACGCCAGCGTCATGAGCATCAGAACCGTGCCGATAGCGGTCGAATAGCCGTACTTACCGTACAGGAACGCCTGGTTGTAGAGGTAGAAGCCGGGAGACATGGTCGCGTTGACCGGGCCGCCCTGCGTCACCACGAGCATCGGGGCGAACTGCTGCAGGCCGCCGTTGAGGCTGAGGATCAGCAGCAGCGTCAGTGGCCCGCGAATGGCAGGCAGGTCGATGGCGAAGATGCGCCGCAGCCGCGAACAGCCGTCGATCAGGGCTGCGTCGTTGACTTCCTGCGGCAGGTTCTCCAGGGCGGCCAGCAAGATGAGGAAGCCGAATCCTGCCACCACCGGGAAGCCGATGAACACCAGGGCCGTCAGGGCGGTATCGGGTTGGCCTAGCCAGGGAATTGGGCGGTCGATTACGCCAATGCTGATGAGGAACTGGTTGAGCAGGCCCTGTCGCCCGGCGTAAATTTGCTTCCAGATCAGCAGGTCCACCGTGCTCGGAATCACCATCGGCACGACGAAGACCAGTTTCCAGAACTGTCGCAGGCGTTGGTTGCGCAGGTTATAGACCAGTTCTGCGCCCACGAAGGCCATCACCCCCGTCAGCAGGGTACGGTCTACCGTGTAGATCAGGATGTTACGCACCGACTGCAAAAAGACCGGGTCCTTGAACAGGCTGGCGTAGTTTTCCAGGCCGACAAACACACCCGGTGCCGGGATTTCCCAAATGGTGAAGGAATGGTAGATCGCAGAAAGAGCCGGGTAATAGCGGAAGACGATCAACAGGATCAGCGCAGGCAGCAAAAATAGAAACGGCACATAGATCGGGATCAGCCCGGTGGTCAGGGCGCGTCGTCTGCTCCTGGCTCTGACATGGGGCTGCGCCTGCACGACGGTTTCATCGACCACCACACACCTCCGAACATCAGCGCCGGGACCGGGCGGTCCCGATCCCGGCGTGTGCATATTGGTTCAGGATGTCAACAGGACAGGGTTACTGCGCCGGACACCAGTCATACCCCTGGTCGGCGCACAGTGCCAGCGCGCCGCTCATCCAGATGTCCTGGAGCTGCGCTTTAGCGGTCTCTGCGTCTATCGTTCCCAGGAAATATCCCTGCATCACGGCGGCCCACTGGTCGCCCGCTTCGGCAGTCAGGCGACCGGCGGGGTCGGTGAATAGGCGCTCCGGCAGGGCCGCCACGCCGGCGAAGTTCTCCACCACCGCGCCGCCCTCAGCCCCAGCGACCATCGGGATGAAGGCGCGGTAGGTGGCTGCCAGCCGTCCAAAGTTCTGCGGAGCTGCCATGTACATCAGGAAATCGACCGCCAGGTCCAGCTTGCCTTCTTCCTGCGTGCGTACAGGGATGCCGTACTGCCCCGCCGAACTGGGTCCGCCGACGCGGTAGGTCGTACCGGGCGCGCCGGGGAAGTCATTCTCGGTGAACGGCGGCAGATAAGTCACCGTCCAGGCAAACGGCGCAGATTCCTCAATCTGTTTGTTGCTCCACGTCCCGCCCCAGAAGCAGGCCGCCTGCTCGCTGAGGAACAACCGCTGTGCGTCGTCATAGGTCGTGATCCCGGTATAGTCCACCGGTAGCAGGCTCACGAACTCCTGGGAGATGCGCAGGTACTCGTCCATGCGTGGGTCGGTGGCGTTGAGCGTGCCGTCGATGATCGCGTGGGCGACCTCCTCCGGGTTCAACTGGCGGAAGTCGCGGTCCGGCTGGAGCGACGTGTATTCTTCCATCATGAACTGCGAGGCCATGTCGGCCCAGACGGCGCTCAGGAACACGTCGTCGGCCCACACCCAGATCGACCAGCCCGTCGCGGCCATGTAGGCGGCGATGGGGTCGGCTCCGGTTGTGTCTCGCAGCGTGTTCATGTCGGCCACAAAACTGGTCCAGTCATCCCAACCCATTTCGATCCCGGCAGCGTCGAACATGTCGGTGTTGCAGTAGAGGGCGGTTTCGACCCAGTCGAGCGATACCTGATACCAGTTGCCGTCGGCGGCGCGGGTCTGGTTCATCACGTAGTCGGGGAAAGAGTCCATCCAGCGTTCGCTGCCGGGCGTGCCTGCCTCGATGTACGGATTAGGCATTTCAAAGTAATCGTTCAGTGGAACCCACCAGGCGGCATGGGTGGTGTTGCGGCTGTAGAATTGCTCCCAGGCGATGTCTGGAGCTTCTCCGGCGGCGATGCGCGCCGCCAGCCAGGTGTCGTAGTTGGTCCCGGCGGGCAGGTTCGGGATCAGGTTGATGGTCACGCCGGGATGCAGGTCCATGTATGCCTGCGCAATCTCCTCCATCACCGCTGCCGTCTCCGGGTCGGATTCGGGGTTGTAGTAGTTCTGCGGATATACGTCGATTTCGCCGGTCAGGGCTGGACCCTGCGCAGCGGCAGCGCCCACGAGCGCCAGCAGCAGTGCGGCGAGGACGAAACCCACCAACAACTTGCTTCGCATCATTTCCTCCTTAGCAAATAAACGGGCGTTTTGGAGCGTGTGAAAAAGTGTCTTAGCCGACCACGCGGCGGCGCGCCAGGAGACTCCCGCTGAGGCGGCGACAGGATGCCCTCAGGAGGGTGGGACGGTTACGTGAGGGCTAACGGAAACGCGCCTGATTTCATGCTACACTATTTCGCACAAGCGTCGATGGTGGTTTTGCCAAAAACATGACGCGCGGCTGACACCGGTCCGGTTGGTCGGCGGCAGAGGGGGACGAGATGGGAGAGATCGGCCCGGAACTGCCCGGAATGGCAAACGGCATCCCGGCTGAATTTTTGGAACAGGTCAAACAGGCGTTAGAAAATCTCTATGACTTTCCCGCGCTTCAGCGCAGCCCATTGGCGAGGCGGCTACAATCGGAACTCCGACAGAGCCGCGAAGCCGCCGGGCAGCAGTTGCGGCGGCAGCTCATCGAGGCTATCGAGCAACTCAGTCCGGGAAGCGGGGTGTCGGTCCGTCTGCCCCATGCCCGCATCTACAGCCTGTTGCACCTGCATTACGTCGAGGGCATGACAATCCAGGAAGTGGCTTACGAACTGGGCATCTCCGAACGGCAGGCTTACCGCGATCTGCGCCGGGCACAGGAAAGCGCGGCGATGCTGCTGTGGGCCAGCTATGCCCATGCCTTCGCCCCGGTGGAATCGACCGTTGATGACCTGTCTTCACTCCAGGCAGAAGTGTCGCGCCTGCGGTCGGCGTTCAGCATTACCGACCTGACGGCCCTGTTGCACAACGCCCTGCGTGCTGTAGACAGCCTGGCGGCCCGGCACGGCGTCGAACTGTGCGTTGAAGCCTCGTCCGAACACGTGTCTACCCTGACCGATCCCGTCGTAGCGCAGCAGGTGCTTGTTCGCCTGCTGAGCCACGCCATTCAGAACGCGCAGGGCAATCGAGTCCAGGTTGCTCTGTCGTCGGGGGGCGACACACCCATGCTGCGTATCTGGTATGCCGCGCGGGAAGGCGGCCCGTCGGATGTGCTGACCGCGATGTTGGTCGAACTGATGGCCCGCCTCAAGTGGGACATCCGGCAAGCCGATGCCGGGGACGCCTGTGAGATCACCTTGCGCCTGACCACGCGCGCCTCGAAGGTGCTCATCATCGACGACAACGAAGGACTGGTCGAACTGCTGGAACGCTATCTTTCCAGCCAGATGTGCCACGTCTTCACGGCGGCGACCGGCCAGGAAGGGCTGGAACGGGCGCAAGAACTGGTTCCCGACGCGATTGTGCTAGACGTGATGATGCCGGGCATGGACGGCTGGGAATTGCTGCAACGGCTGCGCACCAATCCTGCCACGCGCGCTGTCCCCATCGTGGTCTGCACGGTATTCAACGACCCTGAATTGGCCTATTCGTTGGGGGCATCGATCTTCCTGCCCAAGCCGGTGCGCCGGGACGATGTGCTGGCGGCGCTAAAGAGCCTGGGCGTTGTCTGAACCTGGCCTCTTTCCTACTGCTGCGGCCACGAGAAGGAATTGTTATGTTAATGCCCAGGGCTTTTCCGGTCGATGTGTTGGTTGAATTGTATGAGCAGTTGGTTCGGCGGCTGGCGTGGGTGCTGCTGGCCGGAGGCTGTGTGGGACTGTGGTTCGCCATCCGGGCCAAATCTTCGGCAGTGACGATCCTGCTGTACGGCGGCGCGCTGGTCGGGCTAGCGTTGGCGATCCAGGCGATCAACAGTCGCTATCCGCGTGTGGCCCGCTACGCGCTGGTGGTGTGGTTGCTGGCGGGGCTGCTTATCACCATGATGTTGTTTGACGACCCCTGGATACCCTTTCTGGGGGTTGTGCTTGCCTTTATCTATGGCTTCCTGATTACCTGGGGGGAACTGATCCCTGTTGGGGCTGTCCTGGCTGCTGCCCTGCTGCTTAATGAATTTGCCGGGCGCGGCTATCCGCTATTTGGTCTGTTTCTCAGCCTGTTCCTGGGCCTGCTTGCCACGATCCTGATCCGGCAGACGCTTTACACGGCCCTGCACTGGTACGGCTATATGCAGAAGGAGGCTGGCAATCTGTTGGAAGAGGCACGGGAGAACCGCGCCGAACTGAAGCAAACGTTGAAGTCGCTGGAAATTGCCTACGACAACCAGCATCGCCTGCAACAAAACCTGATCTGGGCGCGGGAACAGGCCGAGCAGGCCCGGCGGCTCAAGGAACGGTTCGCTGCTAACATCAGCCACGAACTCCGCACGCCCCTCAGCATCATTTTGGGCTTTAGCGAACTGATGTACTTTTCGCCAGAAACTTACGGCAGCGCAAACTGGCCGGTCCTGCTCACGCGCGACATCTACCAGATTTATCGCAGCAGTCGCCATCTGTTGGAAATGATCGACGACATCCTCCACCTATCGCAACTGGAGATGACCGAGTTCACGCTGCATTTTGAGGATACCGCCCTGGAACCGTTTCTGCGTGACACGCTGGAAATCGCTGCGCCGTTGTTTCGCGGCTCGCCGGTCCGGCTGGACCTGGCGCTCGAAACGCCGCTGCCGTCTGTACAAATGGATCGCACCCGCATCCGCCAGGTGCTGCTGAATCTGATCAGCAATGCGCGGCGTTTCACCGAGCAGGGTTGCGTGCAGCTCAGTGCTGCCCAGGTTGGAGACGACATTGCCATCTACGTCCGCGATACCGGACAGGGGATCGCTCCCGAACAACTGGCGCACATCTTCGACGAGTTCTATCAGGCGGATTTTTCGCTCAATCGCAAGCACGGCGGGGCCGGGCTGGGCCTGGCCATCAGCAGGCGGTTTGTCGAGGCGCACGGCGGGCGCATCTGGGCAGAAAGCGTGGAGGGGAGTGGCTCGACCTTCACGTTTACGCTGCCTACCCAGAATTCCAGGGTAGCTCATTACGCCGATGCCGAACGACCCGCCGAGCCGCCGCTCTCGCCGGCGCGTCCCTGTATCTTGGTCGTCGAACCCGATCCCAAAGCCGCCGCCTTGATTGGTCGTGCCCTGGACGGCTATGAGATCGTCCGGGTAAACAGCCTGGACGAGGCGGCAGCGGCAGAGCGCCTGGATAAGCCGTCGGCCATCGTCTGCAATGTCCGGCCCGACTGCCAGCCGGACGAAAGCGCGCTGGCCTCTGCGATGGCACCCGCGATCATTTGTTCCATTCCCAGCCTGTCGTGGGTGGTGGACGAATACCGGCTCACGGCCTGCCTATCTAAGCCGATCACGGTGGAAGATGTGACCAGGGAAGTGCAGCAGTTGGGAAACGTCCAAGAAGTGCTGGTGGTAGGCGAAGAGCGCGGCACGGTGCAGTTTTTGGAACGTGTTGTACAGTCGGCCATTCCCGCTGTGCAGACGCGCCATACCTGCAATGGTGATGACGCGCTGGCCGAACTGCGTCGTCGCCGGATCGACCTGGTCTTCGTGGACCTCAGCACCAACCAGCCCGACGCCCTGGACTTGCTCCGGCAGAAGCGTGCGGACCCTCAACTTGCCAGTGTGGCCACCATCGTCATCACTGCGACGGAATTTAGCTTGAACCTGCTTCAGGAACGCCCCGGACGAATACAGGTCTGGCGTCCCGGCGGGCTGTATCCGGTTCAGGTCCAGCGTTGCCTGCGCGGCATCGTGCAAGGGCTGGTGCCCTATGAATCCACCGAACCACAGCGTTTAAAGTCAACGACTGTCGCCTGAAGGCGACAGCTTGCACCTACTGCAAGGGACGGCACCACCCGTGCGAACCGTCGTTACCGTACCGCACTGATTCGACAGCGGGCCGGTTGACCGCAGCCTAAGAGATGTTGAGCGAGGCGTTGTAGTCGGTGTGGGTCGCAAAACCACAAGATACACACTGGAAATCTGCCTGATGGCGGCGGTTGCGGCGGTTAACATGCCCGCAGGCCAAACACCGCTGGCTGGTGTGGCGCGGGTTGACTAGAATCACCTGCGTTGAGCTTTGGAACTGGAGATCGATATGACTGTCACCTATCACGACCTTGCCAAGATGCTCGACCACTCGCTGCTTAACCCGACTCTCCCGGCGGGCGAACTGGAGGCGGGCATTCGCCTCGCCCTGGCCTACGATGTGGCGAGCGTGTGTATCCTGCCCTACTACCTCAGGCGGTGCGCCGACCTGCTGCGGGGAAGCGACGTCCGGGCCAGCACGACTATCGGTTTTCCGCATGGCGGCCACACGACGGCGATCAAGGTGGCTGAAGCAGAACGGGCGCTTGCCGACGGCGGTGAGGAGCTGGACATGGTCGTGAATATCAGCCAGGTCCTCAGCGGCGACTGGGGCTACGTGGCGCAGGACATCCGCGCGGTGACAGAATGCACCCACGCCGCCGGGCAGAAGATCAAGGTCATCTTTGAGAATTGCTATCTTAACGACGAGCAGAAAATCACGCTGTGCCGCATTTGCGGGGAGATCGGCGTGGATTGGGTCAAGACCTCGACCGGCTACGGCACGGGCGGCGCGACCGACGCGGACCTGAAGCTGATGCGTGCACATTCCCCCACCCACGTGCAGGTCAAGGCGGCAGGTGGAGTCCGCACGCTGGACCGGCTGCTCGAAGTGCGCGCCCTGGGCGTCACCCGCGTTGGTGCGACTCGCACGGCGGCCATCCTGGACGAGGCCCGGCTGCGCTTTCAGGCGTAACCGGCGCATTTGGGCGATTACCGCAAAACCGGACCGGGGAATTTTGGTCATCCTGTACCTGGTCATAACCGCCGCGCACGTGGTATGTCTGTCATGCTCGACCGAGTGGAGAGAGGCTCCCGGCGATGATGGCACCAACAGCGCGTCTGGCGCTGGAAGACGGCAGTGTGTGGCGCGGCGCAGCTTTTGGCGCGCCAGGGACGCGCCCTGGCGAAGTGGTTTTCAACACCAGCCTGACCGGCTACCAGGAAATCCTGACCGATCCCAGCTACGCGGGGCAGATTGTGGTGATGACCGCTCCGCAGATCGGCAACACCGGCGTCAATCCCGATGACGACGAAGCCCGCCAGGTCTTTCTGAGCGGGCTTATTGTTCGGGAACTCAGCCCGTGCGTCTCGAACTGGCGCGCCTCGGCGTCTCTATCCGACTGGCTGACCATGCAGGGCGTGGGCGGCGTCGCGGGGATCGACACCCGCGCCCTGACCCGCCGCCTGCGCGAGCGGGGTACACTCAGAGGTGTGCTGACGACCGAGCCGGACTGCTCCGACGCCGAACTGGTGGCGCAGGCGCGCGCCTGGCCCGGTCTGGACGGCATTGACATGGCGCGGACCGTCACCTGTCCGGCTGCCTATACCTGGGAGTCGTCCACCGACGCGCTCTGGGAGTTCCGGCAGTGGCAAGTGCAGCCCGGCATGGGCGATCCGCCGGGGCGCTTCCACGTCGTCGCCTACGATTTCGGCGTCAAGCGCAACATTTTGCGGCGGCTCGGCGCTTACGGCTGCCGCGTGACTGTCGTCCCGGCAACGACTCCCGCTGCAGACGCACTGGCGCTGAGGCCGGACGGTGTGCTGTTGAGCAATGGCCCCGGCGATCCTGCCGCTGTGCCTTATGCGGTGCAGGCCGCGCGCGATCTGCTGGGGCGCGTCCCTCTGTTCGGCATCTGCCTGGGTCACCAGATTTTGGGACAGGCGTTCGGCGGCAAGACGCGCCGCCTGAAGTTCGGGCATCACGGCGGCAACCAGCCCGTCAAGCACCTCCCGACCGGGCGCGTCGAGATCAGCGCGCACAACCACAACTTCTTCGTTGATCCCGACACACTGCCGCCGGAAGTCGAGGTGACGCACGTCAACCTCAACGATGGCTGCTGCGAGGGGTTGCGCCACCGCCGTCTCCCTGCGCTCGGCATCCAGTATCATCCCGAAGCTGCTCCCGGCCCCCACGACGCTGACCCGCTCTTCGCCGAGTTCGTGCGCCTGATGCTTGCCTGTCGGTCGGACCGGACAGGGAGGTGAACCATGCCCAAACGAACCGATCTCAAGACGATCCTGGTCATTGGCGCGGGGCCGATTGTCATCGGGCAGGCCGCCGAGTTCGACTACAGCGGCACGCAGGCGATTAAGGCGCTCAAGGCTGAGGGCTATCGTGTGGTCCTGGTAAACAGCAATCCGGCGACCATCATGACCGATCCCGAACTGGCTGACGCGACATACATCGAGCCGATCACGCCAGACGTGCTGGAGATGATTATCGCCGCCGAACGGCCCGATGCGCTGCTGCCGACGGTCGGCGGGCAAACCGGCCTGAACAGCGCCATCGCGCTGGCCGAAAGCGGCGCACTGGACCGCTATGGCGTGGCGCTGATCGGGGCCAGCCTGCGGGCGATGCGCCTGGCCGAGGATCGCCTGCTCTTTCAACAGGCCATGCTCGCCGCCGGGCTGGACGTGCCACGCGGCGGGCTGGCCCGCTCGGTGGAGGAGGCGCGTGCTGTCGCCGCCGAAATCGGGCGCTTTCCGCTGCTTGTCCGTCCTTCCTTCACGTTAGGCGGCAGCGGCGGGGGCATCGTCTTCGACGCAGGCGCGTTCGATGAGAAAGTCGCCTTCGGCCTAGGCGAGAGTCCTGCCGGGAGCGTGCTGATCGAGGAGAGCGTGATCGGGTGGAAGGAATTTGAGCTGGAGGTGATGCGCGACCGGGCCGGGAACTTCGTGGTAGTCTGCGCCATCGAAAACCTTGACCCGATGGGCGTGCACACAGGCGACTCGATCACGGTGGCCCCGGCCATGACCCTGACCGACCGCGAATACCAGCGCCTGCGCGACATGGCCCGCGCGGTGATGACGGCGGTCGGCGTCGAGACGGGCGGCTCCAACGTCCAGTTTGCCGTCAACCCGGCGGATGGGCGCGTGCTGGTCATCGAGATGAATCCGCGCGTCAGCCGTTCATCGGCGCTGGCGAGCAAGGCGACTGGCTTTCCCATTGCCAAGCTGGCCGCATTGCTGGCGGTTGGCTATACCCTGGATGAACTGCGCAACGACATCACGCGCACAACGGTGGCCGCCTTCGAGCCGAGCATCGATTATGTGGTGACGAAGCTGCCGCGCTGGGCCTTCGAGAAGTTCCCCGGCGTCGATCCGGCGCTGGGGCCGCAGATGAAGTCGGTCGGCGAGGTGATGTCTATCGGGCGCACATTCAAGGAAGCTCTGCTCAAGGGGCTGCGTTCCCTGGAACTGTCGCGCCCGCCGTACCCGACGCCTGCCCACGCCGTGTGGGACGGTCGCCTGGAAAGCCTGGCGCTGCCGCGCGCCGAACGCATCTGGGCGGTGTGGGAGGCGCTGCGCGCGGGCCGCACCTGTGAAGAAATCGCAGCAGTCAGCCGGATCGATCCCTGGTTTGTGGCTCAGTTAGCCGACGTGGTGGCGTTGGAGCAGCAGATCGCTGCCTGCGGCGCGCTCGACCATGTATCCCCCGACCTGCTGCGCGCGGCCAAGCGCGCCGGGTTCGGGGACGCGCACATTGCCTGGCTGGTGGGCGCTGCCGAAGCCGACGTGCGTGCTCGTCGGGCAGACCTGAGGATCGCGCCGACCTTTCACGTGGTCGATACCTGCGCCTCTGAGTTCGAGTCCTACACGCCATACCTGTACAGCGCCTACGAGACCGAGAGTGAGTCGCCGCCGACGGCGCGCGAAAAGGTGATCATCCTGGGCAGCGGGCCGAACCGCATCGGCCAGGGTATCGAGTTCGATTACTGTTGCGTGCACGCCGTACAGGCGTTCCGCGCCGCTGGCTACGAGGCGATCATGGTCAACTGCAACCCGGAAACGGTCAGCACCGATTACGACACCTCCGACCGCCTCTACTTCGAGCCGCTCACACTGGAACACATCCTGAACATCGTCGAACGCGAACAGCCGCTCAAAGGTGTGGTGGTGCAGTTCGGCGGGCAGACCCCGCTCAACCTGGCCGCCGCGCTCGTGGCGAACGGCGTGCCCATCCTGGGCACGTCGCCGGATGCCATCGCCGCCGCTGAAGATCGGGAGCAGTTTGGCGCTTTGCTGGGCGACCTGGAGATTCCCTGCCCGGCGCACGGCATGGCGGCTTCTTTAGAGGAAGCGCGGCAGACTGCGCGCGAGATTGGCTACCCGGTCATCGTGCGGCCGTCTTACGTGTTGGGCGGGCGGGCGATGGCAATCGTCTACAGCGAAAACGACCTGGAACGCTATGTTGGCACCGCCCTGAGCGCCGCCTCTGGCCAGTCCATCCTGATCGATCACTACCTGGAAGACGCCTACGAGGTCGATGTTGATGCCGTCGCCGACGGGCAGCGCGTCGTGATCGGCGGGATCATGCAGCACATCGAGGAGGCCGGGGTGCACAGCGGCGACTCGGCCTGCGTGCTCCCGCCCTATAAAATCTCGGCCTTCCACCAGGCGCACATCGTCGAGTACACCGAACGGCTGGGCCTGATGCTCGGCGTGCGTGGGCTGATGAACGTTCAGTTCGCCATCAAGGACGACATCGTGTATGTGCTAGAGGTCAACCCACGCGCCAGCCGCACCGTTCCTTATGTCAGCAAAGCGACGGGGGTGCCACTGGCGCGCATCGCGGCCCAGGTGATCGGCGGGCAGACGCTGAATGACCTGGGTCTGACCGAGATGCCCAAAGTAGATGGCTTCTTTGTCAAGGAGGCGGTACTGCCGTTCAAGAAATTCCTGGGTGTGGATGCCCTGCTTGGCCCGGAAATGCGCAGCACGGGTGAGGTAATGGGCCATGCGGCGCATTTCGGGCACGCCTTTGCCAAGGCGCAGCTTGCCGCCGGGGATCGCCTGCCGCTGACGGGAACGGTGTTCCTCAGCGTGAATGACTTCGACAAGAGCGCGGCGCTCAAACTGGGGCGCGATTTGCAGCGGCTGGGCTTCCGCCTGCTGGCGACGCGCGGCACGGCGGCCTTCTGCGCGCGGGCCGGGCTGGACGTGATGGCGGTGAACAAGGTCAGCGAAGGCAGTCCGCACGTGATCGATCTGATCGTGCAGGGCCAGATCGACCTGATCGTCAATACTCCCTGGGGGCCGACCGCGCACGACGACGGGATGCGCATTCGCACTGCCGCCGTGCGCTACGGCGTGCCGTTGCTGACGACGCTAAGTGCGGCGCAGGCAGCCATCAACGGCATTCAGGCGCTGCGGGTGCGCGACCTGCGCGTGCGCAGTCTGCAAGCACACTACCGGGCGGCGGGAGCCTGGCCACGCCGGTCATTGGCAGAGCCGCTGCCCGGTTGATCGCCTGGGCCGCTTCTTGACAGCCGAATCTACAGCCAGCGGTTAACGATCTCTTCGACGGCGCCGCGCTCGATCAGGGCGGTCAGCGCCGCGTTGAGTGCCGCCCACAGCCGCTCGTTGTCCGCGCGGACCGCCGCCGCGTAAAAATCGTGGGTGACGTATTCCGGCGCAAGCTCCAGGCCAGCGTGATCGCGTAGCCATAGCCGTGCCGAGATCGCGTCCACCAGGGCTGCGTCGGCCTGCCCGGCGAGCACAGCTTCCAACGCGCCCGCTGCCGACTCGAAGGCCGTGATGTTCAGGGTATGCAGCCGTCGCCGCCATGTCCGCGCTTCTACGTCACCTTCCGCCCCAAACTCCACCGCCAGCGTCAGCCCTTCCAGGTCAGCCATGTGGTCCAGCCCGGACTCTGGCGGACGCACGAGCACCTGGCCCGCGTCGAAGTAACTTACGGTATAACGGACCTCATCCATGCGCAGCGGATCGACGCGCAACGCCGAAAACAACACATCCGCCTGATCCGCTACCAGTGAGTCATACAGGCCGTCGTAGCCCATGTTAACGAACCGCACTGGCGCACCCATCTCGGCGGCGACCAGGCGCGCTAGGTCCACGTCCAGGCCGAACAATTCCCCATTGCCAGGATCGGCCCCGAACGGCGGATAGCTGGCGTCGATGCCGACGCGCAATTCCCCATAGGGTAGCAGCGGCACCCAGTGCTTGATCGGCGGACGCAAAAAGGCGCGCCAGACCCAGCGCGCCGCAGGGTAAGCAGCAAGCAATGCAACGAGTCCGACGACAATCAGCAGCGCCCGTTGGCGGCGAGGCAGGGCGTTCAGGCGCGCGATCACGGCAGTTCCAACGCCTCCAGGCTTACCCCGTCGCGCGCGTAGGCTTGCAGGAACAGATAGATCGGGCGCAGGCGGAAATCGGGTGTGACGAAGGTGAAGTTATCTGGGTAGCTGCGCGTGGGCGCGGGATAGCGAAAGGCCCACAGGCATAGCCGTTCGACATAAGGCATGTTGGCCTCGGTCCATTCGTAAGCCTGGATGGTGTAGCGGATGCGCTGCGCCGGGCGGACGGCTTTGGTCCAGCGCGGATGGTCGTTCCAGCCGGACTCGGTGACGAAGATCGGCTTGTCGGCGTCGCCGTGCTCCACCATGATCTGGCGAATCAATTCGATCCGGCGGAAGTTGAGCACGTCCCAGCCCGGTTCGGCTTCCGGTGGGAAGGTAAAGCCGTAAGTATGTACCGCCAGCGCGTCAAAGTAGTCCGCCGCGCCCGCCGCGTACATCTGCGTGATGAATTCCAAGTCGTGCAGTCCCCAGGGACTCCCCTCTGGTTCGAGGGTGGGCGCCATTGGCGCAGCCAGCACAACTGCATCCGGGTTGGCCGCCTTGACGGCGAGATAACTCTGCCGCAGCAATTCGACATATCCTGCCGGACTGACCATGCGATAGCCCCACTCAAAGGTGAGGTTTGGCTCGTTCCAGATGATCAGGTGATCCACTACCCCGGCGTAGCGCGCAGCGAAGGCGGCGGCGTAGCGGGCAAAGTCGGGGAAGTGTTCTTCCTCCAGATAATTCATGGTTGTGTCGCCGCCGCGTCCGGCGTCCTGCGGCCCGGATTCGTCTTCCGCTGGTGCAGGCCGCGCCCACTGCGGGACCAATCCCAGCCGGGCGATGACGCGCAGGCCCTGGTTTTGCGCATGGCGCACAATGCGATCCACGATCTCCCAGTGGTAAACGCCCGGCTCGGTCTCCACATAAGCCCAGGGAAAAAACTCCACGATGGTATCCGCGCCCATTTCGCGTACCAGTTCCAACGAGCGTTGGATTTTCCACTCGTCCACTTCGTCGATCAGGCGGGTGTGCATACACAGCAACGGTTGGGTGGTGACCACCGTTTGCGCCGGACCGAGGACCGCACGCGGCGGCGCAGGACGTAGCCAGGTCAGCGCCAGGATCACCAGCGCCAGCCGAACGATCCCGCCGCGCCACGCGGACAGCGGAACGCCCACCAGCCGGAGATCGCGCCAGATGCGAGGGGAGAACATCATGGGGGAGTTGTTTGATCTGGGGAACAATTCGCACCGGGGGTAGCGGCGGATTCAGTCCGCCGCTACATTGGCAGGCAAATACGACGCGAAAGGGACCAGACGCAGGATTACTTGCCGCCGATCTCGGCGATCTGGCGGATGAGACCCAGTGCGGCCAGGCCGAGCTTGAGCACGTCCATCGTCTCCATCTTCTTCGGCCCGGCGACGCGATTGTTTTCCCCGGCAGCGCGGACATACAGGTAGGCGGCCAGCAGGCCCAGCGCCAGGCCGATCAGCCCGCCGATGATCAAACTTTGCGTTTTCCAGCTCAGGGCCGGTGGGCGCGCCCCGGTCGATGGCGTGGAATCCACTTGCATGGTCATGAATCAGTCCTTTTCCGAATCGGAGGTCGAATCCGCGCGACCAGGGCGCACTCCTAAAAAGCGTTCCCAATAGGCCAGTTTGCTTTCCATGCGGACGACCGGCTCGGCGGCGCGCGGAACGACGGTCTGCACACGGCGCAGTTCACCTACGAGGCGCGTGCGCAGCCGTCGCAGCGGCGGGGCCAGTCGCTCATTGCCTGCCCACAGACCCACCGCCGCCGCTGCCAGGATACCGAACGGGATCAGGCAGCATAGCACCGTTGGGCAGAGCATGTAGAGCGTCAACACGAAGTCGGACACCGCCGAGAAGCGCGTGGGGCTGAGGGGAACAAAAATCAACAGCACCGCCAGGACCAGCAGCGCCACCACTCCCAGCATCGGCAGCATGATCTGGTTGCGTACTTCTCGTCGGTGAATCTGCTGCGGTGAACGCCGTTCTTGAACCTGAGACATGTTCGCTGCTTTCAAAATTTATATTGGGCGGCATTGTACCACACAACGGGTCGCTCTCACACAGGGTTACAGGCCGTCCCGGTAGTGCTTTTCCGGCAGGTCGCGCAGACGGGCTGCCGCCTGTTCCGGCGTCAGGTCGCGCTGGACTTCGGCCAGCAGTTCGTAGCTGGCGACGAACTTCTTGATCGTCGCCGAGCGCAGCAGCGGCGGGTAGTAGTGCAGGTGAAGCTGCCAGTAGCCGTAGTCGCCCTCACCGGGACCGGTCGGCGCGCCGTGCCAGCCCGATCCATAAGGGAAGGGGACCTCAAACAGGTTGTCGTAGCGCGTCAACATCCGCTTAAGGATGTCGGCCAGGGCATCGCGTTCGCTATCGGTCAGGTCGGGAATGCGCAGCACGTGGCGGCGCGGCAGGAAGATCGTCTCGAACGGCCAGTAGGCCCAGTAAGGTACCACCACCAGCCAGTGATCGTTCTCGACCACCACGCGCTCGCGGCGCGTGGCCTCTAGATTCGCGTAGTCAAGCAGCAGGGGTGTGCCGTGCGCCGCGTAATAGTCGCGCTGCTGGCGGTCCTCTTTGGCCGGTTCGTTGGGCAGGGCGCTCCCGGCCCAGATCTGCCCGTGCGGATGGGCATTTGAGGTGCCCATGATTTCGCCTTTTGTCTCAAAAACCTGTACCCAGCGGTAGCGCACGCCGAGTTCCACAACCTGCTCGGCCCACATGTCCACCACCTTGCGAATATCCGCGACGGACATCAGCGGCAAAGTCAGGTCATGGCGCGGCGAGAAGCAGATCACGCGGCAGGTGCCGATCTCGCTCTCGGCGCGCAACAGGGGATGCGGCGCTTCAACGGCTTCCGGCGTGTCCGGCAGCAATGCAGCAAAGTCGTTGGTGAACACAAAGGTGCTGTCATACAGGGGGTTGCGCGCGCCGCCTGCCCGCTCATTGCCGGGGCACAGATAGCAGGTGGGATCATAGGCCGGGCGATCCTCTTGTGGTGGGCGTTCGACCTGCCCGCGCCAGGGCCGCTGGGTGCGATGCGGCGACACCAACACCCATTCGCCTGTAAGGGCGTTGTAACGGCGGTGGGGATGTTCACCGGGATTAAAGGACATGACCGCTCCTTGTGAGGCGAAAGGCAGGAATACACGTGCCGATGTATTCCTGCCGAAAACGCTAATGATATTCCGGCAGCCAGTCACCGTGCGCGGCGATCAGGTCGTCTACCAGCGCCCAAATTTGGTCCAGGTCCAGTTCGGCGGCGGTATGCGGATCAAGCATGGCGGCGTGGTAGAGGTGTTCCCGCTTGAGCGTCAACGCGGCTTCGACGGCCAGCGATTGCACATTGATGTTGGTCTGGATCAACGCGGCCAGATGCGGCGGCAGCGCCCCAACACGCACGGGCTGGATACCGTTCTTATCGACCAGGCAGGGCACTTCCACACAGCAGCCCTGCGGCAGATTGTCGATCAGGCCGTTGTTGGTGACGTTGCCGTTAATCACCGTCGGTTCGCCCGTTTCGATGCTGTGGATGATGCGCGAGCCGTATTCCTTGCTGCGCTCGACGGCCAGGGTGGTGGCAGGGTCTTCCAGGTCGGCGCGCAGGGCCTCCCAGCCCTCGATCTGGACGATGCAGCGGGTGATATATTCGTCTAGCGGGATGTTAAAGCGCGTGATCAGGTCCGGGCGGTCGCGCTTGATGAACCAGGGCACATATTCGCTGAAGTGCTCGCTCGATTCGGTGACGAAATAGCCCAGGCGCTTGAGCATCTCATAGCGCACGCGGTTCCACGACGGCACACGGTCTTCTGCGATCACGCGGTGCATCAGCGGATAGAGGTCCTCGCCGTTCCGCTCAAAGCGCAGGTAAAAGGCCATGTGGTTAATGCCCGCGCAGAAGTAATTGATCTCCTCAATGGGCACGCCGATGTCGTAAGCGATTTGCTCGGCGGTGCCCTGGACGCTGTGACACAGCCCGACCGTTTTGATCTTGGTGGCCCGGTTGAGCGCCCAGCAGAGCATCGCCATCGGGTTGACGTAATTCAGGTGATAGACGTCCGGGCACAGTTCTTCCATATCCCGGCACATCTTGAGGAATTCATAGATGGTACGCTGAGCGCGCATGATGCCGCCGATGCCCAGCGTGTCGCCGATGGTCTGGCGCAGGCCGTACTTTTTAGGCACCTCGAAGTCGATGACGGTGCCCGGTTCGTAGCCGGCGATCTGGAACATGCTGATGACATAATCCGCGCCATCTAGCGAACGACGGCGGTCAAGCGTGGCTTCGATGGTCGGATGGACGCCCAGCGTTTGCGCGATCTTGTGGGCTACCACTTCAGACGTGCGCAGGCGTTCCGCGTCGATGTCGTGCAGGCTGATCGTCGCGTTGGCCAATTCGGGATAGCTCAGGATGTCGCCGATCAGGTTTTTGGCGAACACCGTACTGCCTGCGCCGATGAACGTGATCTTGGGCATAGATTTCCTCATCTGGAATGTGGAGGGAGGATGACATGACGGCAGCGCGTTTTTGACACACGCCGCCGCCACCTTATTTTACCGGAAGCTGGCTTTCTCAGCCCACAATTTGCAGGCGGAAGTAGTACGTCGCCCGACCTTGCGGCCAGGTTGTTTCGACCGCCAGAACGTAGTTGCCGGGGCTGCCGCTAAACGTTTGCAGAGAGATGGGGCTGCCCGGCAGGTCGGTGCGCTGAAACTGCTGGCTCAGGTCGGTGCTGGCAAGGATGACACTCAGCGACAGCGGGCCGACTCCGGCGGCATCGATGCGAATCGTGTCGCCGCTGTTGATCTGGATGTGCTCGGCGCTCGGCGAAACCGGTTGATCGACGCAGATTTCCTGCCCGTCGGCGGCGTTGTAGCAGTAGTGCAATCCTGCAGGCCGGAACTGCCGCCCACCGTTAACCACCAGCACGCTGGGCGGCCACTCGGAAAGGTCCACACTCAGCGGCAGGGTCGCAGTCGGGCCGGGCAAAACCGGCGCGGTGGTCGGCGGCTGAGTTGGGAGCGGCACCTCTGCGGCGGCGACCTGTGTAGCAGCCGCGCTCGTTGCCTGTAAAGCATTCGCATCGGCGGTCTCTGTCGCCCCTGTCAGGATGGCCGTCGCCGTCGCTGCCAGGTCCGGCACCTCGTCTGTGGCGGCGACTTCCTGCACTCCTGCCGCGATGGCGGTTGCCGTCGCTGCCAGGTCTGCGGCGGCATCCGGGAGTTCTTCGGTTGCCGTGATGTCTTTGGTCGGCTCTTCCGTGACTGCTGTCGTCGGCAGGGCGATTTCTTCGGTCGCCGCAAGTGGAGGGGCGGTCGTGGCGGTCGGGCGTGGCGTCAGGTTGGCGGCGACTCCGGCGGCCACGTCCAGGGCAAAGATGTTCGACACGAAGCTGTTGTCGCCGCTGACATCCGGGAATTCCGCCACGACGCTGACACGATGCGTGCCAGCCGCGAGATTGACCGTGTAATCGGCGCTGGACGTGCCGCCGAAATCCACCAGCAGCGGGTCGCCATCGGCGTCCAGGTCGTCTAGAAAGGTCGCATAAAAGGCAGCGGGCGGGCCGGCCTCGCTCTCAACGGCGAAGGTAATGGTCTGCCCGGTCTGGACGGGGACGGCGGTTTCGGGCTGCGGATCGAGTGGGTCCGGTTCGCAGCGGATGTCGTTGGGGGCTTGCAGCCAGCAGTACGCACCTGGCAGACCCTCGTGTAATGCGCCGTCCGCACTCAGTCGGATCACCGGGCGGGCGGGCACGGCGGCTGCGGTCGTCGGGATGGCCGCGCCAGAGGCGGGCGTTTCCTCGGTGGGGGCAGGAGACGCACCTCCTCCGCAGGCAGCCAGCATAAGCGCAGCACCGATCAGAAACAGATAAAGGGCTTTTTTCATCATCATCGTCGCTCCCGTCCCGCATAAGTTCTTGGTTGATCGCAGCGGGTCGATCCTGCCGCCGCGCGAAATAACGCTCAGCCGCGATACATTTCCATCCACTGCACGCCGAAATCGACCAACGCACGCTGGCGGAAGAATTCAACTGCCGCACAGCCGACCCGCCCACGCCGCACTTCGCCCGTCGCGGCGAAAGCCGCGCCGATCTGCCCGAAATCCGTTTCGTCCCAGGCGGTTTCTTGGAACGTCACCCACTGCCGCGCGCCGTTGACCATCACGGGCGCTCCGCTGGTGATGCTGTGCTTGCCAGGATAGTGAGCGCGGTACTCAGCCAGGTGTAGCGAGGTATTGCTGTCGTGCCCCACGCCCAGCAGCAGCACCCACCCGTCGAGGGCATAGATTTTCGCCAGGGGTGATCCTTCTCCCAGGGCAGCTTCGAGCCTGTGATCGGCGGTGAGGTAAGCGGCGTGTTTGCCCCACGCGGCGAAGGAGACCTGCGGGTGATCGCTGCGCCGCGCCCCCTTTTGCTTGCGGAAACACTCCGGGATGGCGCCCATGCCGCACGTCGGCGTCAGGTCGGGGTCATAGGCGGGCATGGTCCGGCGGATCGTCTCCCACCACGCTTCGGGTACGGGCGGGTTGACCCATTGGGCCGGATCGGACAGATCGCCGGAGTGGGTCGGCATGACGAGCGTCCCTTCTTCTCCCAGCACGGATTCCAGCGCCAGCACCACCGCTACCGGGCCGCCGCACACCCAACCGACCGCGCGCAGCGACGAATGCACCAGCACGGTCATGCCCGATGCCAGGCCCAGGGCGCATAGATCGGCAATCAACGATTCGACGGTGATGGGAGTCTCTCCCGTGCGGGTGATGACGTCGCTTTCGCTCAAGGTGCGGCCTTTCATTTGACCGGATTTGACACGTTGATCACGCGGCGCATGGGTTGTTCCGACGCGGGCATTGTAGCATTGCGCACAAACACGTGCCAATCGGCTGCGTTTGCGGTAAGTTAGCGGCGAACTGTCGCGCGCTGCCCGGACATCGGATCACTTTGTCGATTCCAATGGCGCACAGATTGCACGGATGGTGCAGATGCACGCGGATTTTTTAACGAGTTTTGAATCCGTGAATATCCGCGTTATCTGTGAAATCCGCGTACCGTTGGTCGTCCTAACTTCAAGATAGGTGCAGGATGTATTTTGACGTGTTGACGACGGGCGCCGTCGTCGATGAACTGTGCGCTCTGCTGGTCGGCGGTCGGGTGCAGGACGTGCTCGACCTGACCGAGGACGCGGTCGGCCTGGAGATTTATGCCAACCACCGGCGCCATTACCTGCTGCTCAGCGCCGATCACCAGTCGCCGCGCGTGCACCTGGTGGAAAGCAAGCTACGGCGCGGCCTGCCGAAGCCGACGCAGTTGGGCCTGCTGCTGCGACGCTATGTTGAGGGTGCAGAACTGACCGACGTTACTCAGCCGCCCTGGGAGCGCCTGATCCTCTTTCACCTAGATGGGCCAGAAGGTGTGAGCGAGCTAATCGTCGAGGCGGTGGAGCGGCGCAGTAACATCCTGCTAGTGCAGGGGGGGGTGATCCTCGATTGCATCCGGCGCGTGGGGCCGCAGGAGAACCGTGTGCGCCTGAGCCTGCCGGGCCATGAATACGTCCCGCCGCCGCCACAGGTGGGCAGGCTCCGCCCAGACCTGGCTGCGCTGGAAGACCTGGAGGCCATGCTCGACGCCGAGCCGGGCAAACCCGCCTGGCGCGCCCTTGCAGGCGGGCTGCTGGGCGTGAGTCCGCTGCTGGCGCGGGAACTGGTCTTCCGGGCGATGGGCAGCGCAACGCTCAGAGCAGGCGACACGAGCGCGCGTTCGCTGTTGAAGGTCATCCAGGACGTATGGCCGCCGCTGCTGCGCCGCGCATGGCAGCCGGGTATCACGCGGGATGAAAACGGCGTGACGGCCTTTGCCGTTTACCCGATCACGCACCTGCCCGGCTGGGAGCCGGTTGAGTCGGTCAGCGCGGCGCTGGCGGCTTACTACGGCGCGCTTGCCGGGGCGGACGCTTACGAGGCGGCCAAAGTGCCTGTGCGTCAGCAGTTGGCCGAGGCAATGGCGCGCCTGGAGCGCAAGGCCGAGTCGTTGCGTGAGTCGCTCAAGTCGGAGGCGGAACTGATTCACCTGCGTCAGGCGGGGGAACTGCTGCTGGCTTATCAGTACACCATCCCGCGCGGCGCAGCACGCTTTTCCGCCGAGTACGATCCTGGCCAGCCGCCCGTCGAAATTACGCTCGACCCATCTCTGTCGCCGTTGGACAACGCCAAGCAGTATTTCGAGCGTTACGACAAGGCCAAGCGCGCCCTGGCAGGCGTGCCGGAACTCTTGCGGGCCGCCGAAAACGAACTGGCCTTCCTCCGACAGTTGGACGCCGACCTGACCTTTGCCGCCAACTGGCCGGAGATCGACGAAGTGCGCGACGCGCTGGAGCGGGAAGGCTACTGGCGCGGCCCCCGGCAGGCGCGGCCCAGGGGCGGGCAGTCCGGCCCGCTGCGGGTGACGACGCCGGAAGGATTCACGATTTGGGTCGGGCGCAACTCGCGCCAGAACGATCAGGTGACGTTCACCAAAGGCGCGTCGGACGACCTGTGGCTGCACGCGCGTGGGGTGCCCGGCGCGCATGTCATCGTCAAGACGGAGAACCGCGCCGCGCCGGATGCCGTGATCCGGCGGGCGGCGGAACTGGCGGCTTTCTTCAGCACAGCGCGGGACGAAGCGCGCGTGCTGGTGGATGTGACGCGGCGCAAATACGTGCGCAAGATCAAGGGCGGCAAGCCCGGCATGGTCACGTACCGCAACGAGGAGCCGGTCGAGGTCGCGCCGCGCGGGCCGGACTAAGTCGGTGGGCGGCAGGAGCAGGAGCGAGACAGCCCGCTTCAGCGGGCTTTTCACCTGTAGCCGGGGACTTGAGTCCCCGGCGAACGGCGAAGGACTACACACTGACCGACTTGCTGACGTTGCCCATGTTCACGGCGTAGACGGTGCGCAGCGGCAGCACCTGCGATGCCAGCGCCGTGAGCGCCAGGATGACGACGGCGACGATCCACGTCGGCGGGTAGATGGCAGTGACGTTGCCCGCCACATCGGTGTTGAAAAGCTGCATGATGTAATCCACCAGCAGCAAAGTCGGCAGGATGCCGATCAGCAGGCCGAGCAGCACGGCGATGGCCGTTTCCCACGTCACCAGCGCGCGGATTTCTCCTCTGGAAAAGCCCTGCATCCGCATGATCGCCAGTTCGTTGTGTCGCTCGTGCAGGCTGGCGCTGATGGTGTTGAACAGCACCACGAAGGTCAGGAACAGGCCGAAGCTCAGGAAGATGTAGGCGAAGTTGCCGTTGAAAGCGGCTACACGCTGAATGTCTACCGTCGTGCTCTGCCAGTCTTCCACGCCGATCACGCCGGACAGGTCGGATAGCGCGCGCTGCACGTCCAGCCGCCGGGCCGGATCGACGCGCACATAAGCCTGGTTGGCAGGCCGCACGCCAAACGGAGTCCATTGGCTGAACAGGGACATCGGGATATACAGCGGCGCACCGAGCACCTGCCTGACAACCCCTGCGACCTGCACCTGCTGCGTGATCCCTTCTGCGCTGGCCGTCAGCACGTCTCCCACGTCCGCGCCCAGGGTACGGGCCAGGTTGTGCCCGATCCAGACGCCGGGGCTGCTCAGGGCAGGCGCGCCCCGGAGCGAGTCGAAGCCGTGAAAGGTTTGCGCATCGTCCAGCACAATCCCGACTGCCGTGTACGTGCGATCTGCCAGGGCGACCGTCACCGGGGCGATCAGGCCCGTCTCCACGTCCGTTACCCCGTCGATCCCGGCGACCTGATCGCGCAGGGTATCTGCCAGGGCCACCTGGCCGGTGGTGACGATGAAATCGTATTGCCGGGAGCGGTAGTAGGCGTTGAAGTTGTAATCGATGTCGTCCCAGGTGGCGAAAGCGACCACGATGATCGCCAGCCCGCACACGACGCCGAGCACCGTGCTCAGCGTGCGTACCGGCACGCGCAGCAGGTTGCGGACGGCCTGCCTGCCCGTCAGCGAGAGGCCGGGAACGCGCACCTGCGCCAGCCTGCCGGTTCCGGCGGGCATCGGCGGGCGGAGGGCCAGGCCGGGATCGGTGGTGGCGGCGCGCCAGGCAGGCAGGGCCGCAGCCAGCAGCGCCAGCGCCAGTCCGGTGAACGCCCCGAACAGGATGAAGGCCGCGTTCGGCGGGTTGCTGAGCGAGGGGATCGGGCCGCCGACAATGCCCGTCTGGAAAAAGCCCAGGATCGGCCAGGTGATCAGGTAGCCGATGGGCGTGGCGACGACGACCCCGGTGACGGCGATAATCAGGGCGAAGGCGAGGTAGTAGATCAGCACCTCGGCGCGCGAGTAGCCCAGCGCGCGCAGCGTGCCGATGACCCGGCGCTCCGAATCGACCTGCCGCGCCAGCAACACCCCCATGATCGCCCCCGATCCGAACAGGAAAATCAGGGACATGATCAACCCGATCTGCGTGTTCGAGTCCATGTTGGCTTTCAGGGTGGCGACGGCGGGCTGTTGGTGACGGTCCAGGATCAGGCGCAGACCGTACGGGCGCAAAATCTCCGTGACAGCGGCGCGCACGGCATTCACATCTGCGCCGGGGGTGAGGATCAGGCCGATGCTGTTGATCGTCCCCGCCTCTGCCCCGGCCAGATCGGCCAGCGCGGCATAAGAGGCATAGCCGACGCCGAACGTGCTCAACGTGGGGAACGGCTGGAGCGGGCTGCGCGAGCCGATCAGGTATTCGCCGCTGGCGGCAAACCCCGCCACGCGCACCGGCCAGGCTGCTTCGCCCGCGCCTCCGACCAAGTTCAACGTGTCGCCGAGGGCGATGCCCTGCGCCTGGGCGAACGATTGCGTCAGCGCGATCTCGTCCCCGGCGGCGGGGCGCTGCCCCTCGACAATGACCATGTTGTTCACGTCCGCCTCGGAGTCGGGCAGGGAGATCAGGCGTACCGTCACCACCGGGGCCGTATTGCCCCGCTCCAGGCCCAGGTCCACCACCAGCCGCCCGCTGGCCACCCGGACGCCTTCGACGGCGCGCACGGCCTCGACCGCGTCCACCGGGGCAGAATCCAGGTCGAACCACAGGTCCGCCAGATGGGTTTGATCCCAGAAGCGCCCTACCGAGGCGACGAAATTCCCGCCGCCGGGATACGTTGCGTTGTAAAAGGTCAGCCCGACGGCGAAGGTCAGCCACACCGCCAGGAAGCCGCGCCGGTTAAGGCGCATGTCGCCAATCAGTTTGCGTAACAAAACGCTGGTTCGCATGGCTCACCAATCCAGGTTTTCAGGTTCGATGGGCGAAGAGTTGCAGGTCACGTCCATGACTTTGCCGTCGCGCAGCCGCACCACGCGGTCGGCCATCTGGGCGATGTTGGCATTGTGCGTGACGATCACGAACGTCTGGCGGTGCTCGCGGTTCAGGCGGCGCATCAGCGACAGCACGTCGCGCCCGGTCTGGTAATCCAGGCTGCCAGTCGGCTCGTCGCACAGCACCAGGGCTGGGTTCTTGCTCAGGGCGCGGGCGATGGCGACGCGCTGCTGCTGCCCGCCGGAAAGCTGGCCGGGATAGTGATCCAGCCGGTCGCCCAAGCCCACCCATTCGAGCATCTGGCGCGGGTCGCGCTGCTGGCTATTCACCAACTGCGCCGCCAGAGCCACGTTTTCCAGCGCCGTCAGCGAGGGGATCAGGTTGAAGAATTGGAACACCAGCCCGACCTTGAAGCGTCGGTAGCGCATCAGGCCCGCCTCCGGCAGGCGGGTGATGTCTGCGCCGTCCACGCGAATCTGGCCGTCGTCGGCGGCCTCCAGCCCGCCGATCAGGTTGAGCAGCGTCGTCTTGCCGGAACCGCTTGGCCCCAGGATGATCACGAATTCCCCGGTCGGCACGTCGAGGGTCACGTCGTTGAGGGCCGTGACCTTCACACTGCCGACGGTATAGCTTTTCCGGACCGCATCGAGTTGTAACGACATCGACGATCCCCCTTTGTAACGTCCCCTGAAGTACACAGCGCGCGCAGCCGCTTGATACGAAAAGAGCGTTACGTTTTGTTAGATTACGTTTCGTAATTAAAGCCTAGCACGATCTGTGTTGCCGTCAAGTAGGACTTTGGTTTATCGGCAGGGGGAAAGCGTCTCACGCCTAGAAGCCATCGATGCGGCGAGGGATGCGGTGCGTGCGCTATTGCGAAGCGAAACAAAAGCGGGCAGGGAGACGGCCTGCCCACTTTTCGCCAATACGACCCGTCTCGGTCAGCAAATGCCGATCAGGTCATCGTAAATACTCAGGACGGCCTTTGCCCCCTCGCCCATCGAGATAAGCACCTGGTCGGAATACGCCGTCGTGACCTCGCCTGCTGCGTAAATGCCGGGGAAGCTGGTCCGGTTGCGTTCATCGACCTTGACAAAGCCGTGCGCGTCCATTTCGACCAGACCGGCCAGCAGTTCGGAGTGTGGCTTGAGGCCCTTTTCGATGAACACGGCATCGGTGCGCACCTCGGTCATTTGTCCATCCTTGCGGATAACAATCGCACGCACGAAGTCGTCGCCCTTGATCTCGACCACCTCGTAGCCATCCAGAATCGTGACGTTGCGTTGCGCAGCCAGTTCGTGGGCCACCTGGAGATCGAGTTCGCCGTGCGTCGGCGCGATCAGCGTGACGTGGCTGGCGATACGCTGAAGCTCTGCCACAGCGCGAAATGCCTGACACGTGTCCCCGACCACCACTGCTGTCCGGTCGATGAACAGGGGCGCATAGGTGATCGTGCTGTAGCACAGGCCCTTCATCTCGAACGCGGCCTCGCCCGGCACGTTGAGCATTTCCCCGACTGCGCCGGTCGCCAGCAACACCGTCCGCGCGTACAGTTCTTTGCCGTCTGCCAGCGTGACGCAGAACCCCGCGTCTTGGGGCGTGATCTGGCGGGCTTTGGTCCGCACACGCAGAAAATCCAGGTATTCGAGCTGGGAGCGAAAACGCCTGACCATATCTTCGCCCACCAGCACGTCGTAGTCTTCTACCCAGGGCAGGGCCAGCTTGCGGTTAGCCCGCCCGCCCAGCCCCGGCGAAACGAGCAACACATCCAGGCGCTTGCGGACGGCGTAGGCCGTCGCGGCCAGCCCTGCCGGTCCTCCGCCGATGATGATCAGGTCGTGCATCTATTTTCCCCCCTGCTCCTGGTTTTCCGGCGGCAGCGGGATGAAGCCTTCGTCCATCAGCAGGCGTGTCATCTCGCGGGCCTGTCGGATGATCGTTGAGGCGCGTTCCAGTTCTTCAGCGTGGGTGCACGGACGGCAGGCGATGCCCTGCTCGACGGCTTTCATCGCCACCGCTGCCGCCTCACGGGGAAACACTTCCCAGTCTTCCATCGTCGGCAGGATGTGCTCCGGCGAAAGGCCCTGTTCCTCGGCCATACCTGCCAGACATTCCGCCGCCGCAATCGCCATCTCGTCGGTGATCGTCCGGGCGCGCACGTCCAGTGTGCCCCGAAAGATGCCGGGGAAGCCGAGCGAGTTGTTCACCTGGTTCTCGAAGTCGGAGCGCCCGGTAGCGACCACTGCTGCGCCGGCCTCTTTGGCCTCCCAGGGCCAGATTTCGGGGATCGGGTTGGCGGCAGCAAAGACGATGGCATCCTTCGCCATCGTGCGCACCCACTCCGGCCTGATCACGCCGGGGCCGGGCTGCGAGAGAGCGATCACGGCGTCTGCGCCGCGCAGGGCTTCGGGGATGCCGCCTTCGATTTCTCCGTCGTTGGTGATCTGGCACAGCCGCCACTGCTGCACATATTCGGCTTTGCGCAGGGCGAAGTCTTGCCGGTGCTTGCCCAGGATGCCGTTGATGTCTACCACCAGGCAGTTGCCCGGATCGACGCCGTAGGCGAAGGCCAGGCGCGAACAGGCCACGTTGCCTGCTCCCGCGCCGACAAAGACGATCCGCATGTCGTGCAGACGTTTACCGACGATCCGGGCCGCGTTGATCAGCCCGGCCAGGATCACGCTGGCCGTGCCCTGCTGGTCGTCGTGCCAGATCGGGATTTCGGCGCGCTCGCGCAATGTGTCCAGGATACGGAAGCACTTGGGCTGCGCGATGTCTTCCAGATTGATGCCGCCGAAAGCCGGCTGCAACGCCAGAACGATGTCGATGATCTCGTCTGGGTCTTTGGTCGCCAACGTGATCGGCACACAATCCACGCCGCCCAGGTACTTGAAAAGCAGCGCCTTGCCTTCCATGACGGGCAGCCCGGCCTTCGGCCCGATGTCGCCCAGGCCTAGCACGCGCGTGCCGTCAGAAACGACCGCGATGGTGTTCCACTTGCTTGTGAATTCGTAGACGAGTTCGGGGTCTTCGGCGATGGCCCGGCAGGGCGCAGCCACGCCTGGCGTATACCAGATAGCGAAATCGTCGAAACTGCGGACGCTGGCCCGCAGCGCCGTCTGCACCTTGCCGCGATAGAAGGGATGCAGACGCATGGCGTCTGCGGCAGGTTTTTTGGCCCGTTCGAGCAGTTCCTCCTTTGTAACAGACGGTCGTTCGCGTTGGGTCATGCGCGCTCCTCCTGGGGTACTGGTTTTCCCGTTCGGTTTTGCGGCCTCTAACCCAACTATCGGACAAAACAGATAGAAACTCAAGAGTTTGGTACGCTTGCGGTGACATGCACCTGAGAATAGGGCGGCAACAACGGGCGTGGCAGGCTGCCGTTGGCCTCGAACCACTGTAACGTTTCGATGAGCGTTTCCTTAAACGGGCGCGGCTGGTAGCCGAGGTCGCGCGTGGCGCAGGCGTGGCTGATGTGCCGATAGCCACGCAATGGCTTGAGCGAGGCTGGCGTCAGCAGTGAGCGCCGCCCGGCCAGTCGATCAAAGGCCATGACGACCGGCGTGCTGATCCGCGCCAGCCACATCGGCAGCGTGAGTTGCGGCGGCTTAATACCGACGATTTCTTCCAACAGCGCCGCTAACTCGGCGACCGACACCCAGTGCCCTGCCAGGATGTAGCGCCCACCGCTCGGCGCCTTTTCTTCGGCCCGGATCGCACCCTCGACCACATCGCGCACGTCTACCCAGTTGAACCCGCCTTCGACCAACGCAGGCAGCCTACCACTGCTGAAATCCAACAGCACCTGACCGAAGTGCGACGGGCGGTAGTCGTGCGGGCCGATCACGCCGGTAGGATAAATAATCACCGTGTCCAGGCCGCGCGCGATTCCGGCGCGGACTTCTTTTTCGGCGGCGGCTTTCGAGCGGGCGTATGGCGAATAGTCTTCCGATTCTGCCAGCGGCGCATTCTCGTCGATCAGGCAGTCGTGTGGCGCATCCGCGAGGGCCTCAATCGAACTGAAGTAAACCAGCCGGCGTACACCGCATTCCAAACACCCATTGATGACGTTGCGTGTCCCGCCAACGTTGATCGCTTCCAGGAGCGGCCCTTCGTCCAGGCGAATCGAGATATAGGCTGCCAGGTGATAGACGACATCTGCACCTGCAAACGCGCGCCGCAGCGACTCGACATCCCGCACGTCGCCGGTGACAATCTCCGCGTCTAGCCCGTCCAGTGGGCGCAGGTCCTCGCCTTCCAGCACCAGGGCGCGCACACGCCGCCCCCGATCCAGCAGTCCGCGAACCAGGTTTCCACCCACGTGTCCGGTTGCGCCCGTGACCACGACTGTCATGCCATCCTCCCACCTTGGTTGAGCCTTACAAAAGCATACTCCACGTGCAAGTTTCAGAAACGACCGTGTCTGCCCCGGTCGCTGGGGGCTTCAGTCGCCGGCGTTGAAAACCTGCGCATTGCGTCAGCATACAAGCACAGAGGGGCGTTGAGGAATGCGGCAGCATTGATTCTCTGGCAACGAAATTAACGCTCTGGCCTGCGCCCCCACACGCGCACGTCGCCCTCGCGCCGGGTGATGCCTTTCGCGTCTAGGTATTCCAGCAGGCCGATGGCGTATTTGCGTGTGGTGTTGAAGCGGTCGCGCAGTTCGGCGGCGGAGATCGATCCCCGTGTGTCCAGCGCGTCGGCGATGGCGCGGAACATTTCAGCGTAGGCTTCGGCAGACAGCAACACGTCTGGCTGTACCATGACCAGGTCGCCGCGCTCCAGCAAAAAGCGCACCAGGTCTTCCCCAATCAGGTCCGCCGATTCCCTGAATGAGGGCGGTGCATACGGCGCGCGGGCGAACGCTGCCAGCAGCCGGTCCACCGCTGCCTGCTGAGCCGGGTCCAGCCGCACGGCATAGCCCTTCGCCCACACGAGATCGGCGTCCGCCTCGGCAATGTCCTCTGCGCGACCCAGCAGCCGGTCGAAGGCGGCGCGTTCCAGTCCCAGGCGGCTGCGCAGTTGTTCACGCGGCATACCTCGGCGCAGCGGTTCGGCGCGGTGATAGGCGACCAGTTCTTCTTGGATGCGCTTGAGCAGGCTCAAGAGCACCGACGCCGCCAGCCACCAGCCGCCACCCAGGTCGTGAACCAGCCGCTCATCTGCTGCCTGTGACAGCGCCATCTCCACTTCGGCGGCGGGCATCCCGCTGCGTGTTTTGATCTCTGCCAGTTTAAGGGGCATTCCTGCGCTTTCCAGGAGCTGCGCCACGAGTTCCGACGGCGCGCCACGCGCCAGCGTCTCCAATCGGGCGATCACGTCTGGGCGCCTCCGTCTCCAGCGCCGCCCCGGAGCCGGGTCCACCACCGTCCCACCGCCGATGGTTTCCCCCGGTGATGGATAGCGCAGAATGAAACGATCTCCTCGCATCAGCGCCAGCGATTCCAGCAGGACGATTTGCAGCCAGCCCACCGCGCCGGGGGGAAGTTCCTCTGCGTCCAGCAGACGGACATAAGCCCGCGCCTCTGCCGCGCCGGAAAAGAACTTGACCTCGGTGTTATGCTTCAACGGGCGGCTGGCGTCGCGCAGGTGGCGGAAGTGCACGTCGGCCAGGGTCGTACTGCGCAGCCAGCCGGGTGTCGTCAGGACCTGCCCACGCTTCACGTCGCTCTTATCGATGCCGGTCAGGTTGACGGCGACACGGCTGCCCGGCCCGACGCGGTCCAGCTTTACCTTGTATGCCTGTAAACCGCGAATACGGCCTGTCAGTCCTCCGGGCTGAAGCTCAACCGGATCGCCGACAGCCAGACTGCCGCCGGACAGGGTGCCTGTGACTACCGTACCGAAGCCGCTCATGGTGAACACCCGGTCAATCGGCAGGCGGGGATGGCCGCGATCTGCGCGGGGCGGACGCGCTGACAGGCAGGTTGCCAGCGCCGCTTTGAGTTCGTCCAGGCCGGCGCCGGTTCGTGCCGAGACAGGCACGATAGGTGCATCTGCCAGCACTGTTCTGGCCACGATCTCGCGCACGTCCATTTCTACCAGCGCCAGCCATTCTGGGTCATCGATCAGGTCGGTCTTGGTTAGAGCGATGATCCCACCGGGCACGCCCAGCAGGTCCAGAATAGCCAGGTGTTCGCGCGTCTGGGGCATCACGCCCTCGTCGGCAGCTACGACGAACAACACGGCGTCGATTCCACCGACCCCGGCCAGCATATTCTCAATGAAGTCACGGTGGCCCGGCACGTCCACCATGCCGACCTGCTGCCCATCCGCCAGGTTCATCCAGGCGAATCCCAGGTCGATGGTCATTTCGCGCTCTTTTTCCTCGCGCAGGCGGTCCGGGTCGATGCCGGTGAGCGCCCGCACAAGCGTGGATTTGCCATGATCGACATGTCCTGCCGTCCCGATGACGTACATCAAGAGTACCTCCACAATCCCAAAGACGGCATAGGGGCGACGCATGCGTCGCCCCTACCGGGTCAACCCTGGTCAGATGTGGCCTATCGCACGGCGGGCGCGCCGCCGTTGCCTGCTGCGGCGCTGCTCCCGGCCTGCGAGTCGTACTGCGCCAGGATCGTCTGGTAGCGTTCGCGGTACAGATCGGCCTGGGCGCGCTCCAGTGCCCACAGGCGTTGGATATTTTCGTACAGCGGGGGAATCTGCGCGGCCAGCTCCTCCAGGCGGCGTGTATACTGCTCGAACTCTTTGTCGTGGCTGCGCCAGGCTTCGTCGTTGGTCAGCGTGAACTGCTTCCAGCGTTTCTGGTCATCGGCGGTCCAGCCGTTCCATTCCTGGCGGAAGCGGTCCTCAGATAGGCGCTGCATCTCCGCCACCTCATTGATGCGCCGCTCCAGCCGGTCGCCAATGCGCTCAAAGTCCTCGACGATCTTCTTCATCTGGCGGTAAGTCTCGGACCATGTCTCGAAGCGTTCGATATAGCGGCGCATATCCTCGTCGTAGATGCCGATACGCTTGCCCAAATCGGCCAACTGCTGATCGCGCTGCTGGATAATCAGGGTCTGCTGGTCGATGAACTGTTGAATCTGCTCGCGGCGCTCACGCTCGCCGCCCTGTACTTCGAGGATGCGCTTTTCGTTGCGCAGGGCCATATCTTCCAGCAGTTCTAGCTTGGGCCGGATGCCATCGATCTGCTTTTGAATCTCCGGCAGTTCCGATTGCAGTTCCGACAGGCGACGCGAGTCGGCGCGGCGCTGCTCTTCCAGAAAAGCCAGCCGGCGGTCTGGCTCTTCCAATTTCTTAGAAAGGTCTTCTGCCCGCTGCTGCAACACCGGGATCGCCCCGGCCAGGCGGTCTTGTTCGGCGCGGATGGCGGCCATCTCGTCCAGGGCGTGTTCCAGCTTGTCTAGCCGCTCGCCCAGCTCACGGATCGGGCGGATGATGCTGTCGCGCGAAATTGCCAGGCGGCGTTCTGCCTCGCGCTCGGCGGTCAGGCGCTTGGCCTCGGTCTGTTCGATCAACTGCTGCATTTCCAGGCGTAGCATGTTTGCCAGTTCGGCATCGCGCCCGGTGGGCACAAAGGCGGTGCGCATGGACGCCTGGTCGCTCTCGATGCCGTTGAGCCGCCGGGTCAGTTGCGTGATCATCTCTTGCTGTTGCTGGGTGCGTTCTTCCAGCGCCGCAATCGTTGCCTTGTCGCGCCGACGCTCTTCGTCCAGCCATTCGATCATCCGCGCGGCTTGATTCAGGTCCACGTGTTGTCTCCTTCCCGGCCACCTACTTTTCTTGATTATAGCGCAGAAAGAGGGCTGCTCGAATGTCCGACTGGCGTCCACCGCACGAAACGTCTGTTTTGCGCTATACTTTCCCTATGCGCATCGGAATTGACGCCCGCCTGCTTTATTACCGTGAAGGCGGCATTGCCGCCTATACGCGCCACCTGGTCGAAGCCCTGGCCGCCCTGGACCCACAGACGGATTATCGCGTGTTGCATAGCCGTAAAGATGCTCACACCCTTGCCCCAGGGACGAATTTTCAGCGCGCCGACTTGTGGACGCCCTGTCATCACCGCCTGGAGCGTTGGGCGCTGTCGGCGGAACTGCTGCCGCTGCGTTTGGACCTGCTGCACAGCCCGGATTTTATCCCGCCGCAGTGGGGCGCACGGCACAGGGTAATTACGGTGCACGACCTGAATTTTCTGTACTACCCGCAGTTCCTCACAGCAGAAAGCCGCCGCTACTACAACGACCAGATCGTGTGGGCTGTGCAGCAGGCCGATCACATCCTGGCCGATTCAGAGGCGACGAAGGCCGACCTGATGCGTCTGCTGAACGCCCCACCGGATAAGATCACTGTGCATCCATTGGGAGTCGAGCCGCGCTTCAAACGCCTGCCAGAAGAAGAGGTGGAAACGGCGCGTCGAACCCTGCACCTGCCGCCCGAATATATCCTGTTTGTGGGCACTTTCGAGCCGCGCAAGAACATTCCCGGCCTGCTGGAAGCCTACTACCGCCTGCGTGCCGATCTGCCAGATGTGCCGCCGTTGGTCCTGGCCGGGCGGCAGGGCTGGCTGGCCGACGACCTGGCCGCGCAGGTCAAACGGCTGGGGCTGGAGGCGCGCGTCCACTGGCAGGAAAATCCTCCGCCTGCGCTGATGCCCGCTCTTTACAACGCGGCCAGCATCCTGGCCGCGCCGTCCTTTTACGAGGGCTTCGGCCTAACCGTGCTGGAAGCGATGGCCTGTGGGACGCCTGTCGTGGCCGCCGACCGCAGTTCTCTGCCAGAGGTGGCGGGCGGCGCGGCGGTCCTGGTGAACCCCGATGACGCTGACAGCATCGCCGACGGCCTGCGCCGTCTGCTCACCGATCCCGTGCTGTGGGCCGAAATGAGCACCGCCGGCCTGGCGCGGGCCAGATTGTTCACCTGGCAGCGCACGGCGGAAATCGTGCGCGAGGTTTACCGGCGCGTGGCCGGTTGAGGAGGACCGCGCGTGCGAATCCTGTTTCTGACTGCCGACCTGCCGTATCCGCCTTACGCTGGCGCGCCGCTGCGCATCTTCGGCCTGATCGAAGGCCTGGCCGAACACGCCATCTGGCTGATGTCCTTCACCATTGCCAGAGTCGATCCGGCGCAAACGCCGTTGGGCCGTTTGTGCAGGCAGGTGATCACTGTCCCTGCGCCGTTGCGCTCGACACAGGATCGGCTGCGCAGCTTGGCGCTGTCTCACCAGCCGGATATGGCCTTTCGCCGCTATTCACCGCGCTATGCGCAGGAACTTCGCCAGTTGCTTCAGCAGGAGGCATTCGACCTCATTCAAATTGAAAACCTGGAGATGGCGGTCTATCTGCCCGTGATCCGGGAAGTACAGCCAGACACGCCCATTGTCTACGATGCGCACAACGCCGAATATGCTTTGCAGCGGCGCATTTACGAATCCGACCGGTCCAGTAAGGCGCGGCTGCATGTGGCCCTCTATTCGTACATCCAATCGCAACGGCTGCGCCGCTTTGAGCGGCAGGTGTGCCAGGACGTGAATTATGTCGTGGCTGTGTCGGATACTGACGCCGATCTCCTGCGCGCGCTCGACATCCGCACGCCCGTTGCGGTTGTGCCCAACGGCATCTCTACCCGGTTGTATCGCACGGCAGACGAGCCGATTGACCTGGGCAACGCGGCGCTGGTCTTTACCGGCAAGATGGACTTTCGCCCGAACGTGGACGCGGCGCTATGGTTTGCTGAGGAAATCCTGCCGCTCGTGCGGCAGGACGTGCCCAATGCGCATTTTTACGTCGTGGGGCAATCGCCGCATCCGCGCCTGGATGTGCTGCGCGGGCAGCCCGGCATTACCCTGACTGGTCTGGTGCCGGATATTGTGCCTTACCTGCACGCGGCGAGCATCTTTGTGGTGCCGTTGCGTATGGGCAGCGGCACGCGCCTCAAGGTGTTGGAAGCGATGGCGGCTGCCCGGCCCATCATCTCGACCCGGATCGGCACCCAGGGGTTGAACGTCACCGATGGGCAAGAGGTGATCCTGGCGGATACGTCCAGGGAATTTGCCAAAGCCATTACCGAGTTGCATAAGGACCGTGAAAAGGCTGTCACATTGGGCCGCCGTGCTGAGCAGTTCGTGCGGCAGAATTACGACTGGTCCGCACTGCTGCCCCGGCTAATGCGAGTCTACACGGAGTTGGGCGTGTTGTAGAGCAACATTCGTGGCGTCGGGGCGGCGCACACGTTGCCCTGGCAGCGGATAGATACCATGATCGACAAAGAAGCCCTGGCATTGCGCAACTGGCAGCTTGCCACCGAAAAACATCTCCGTACCCATCGGCAGAATACGCGCGGCGTGCTGCTGTGGCTGGCCGCCCACCTGCCAATCTTACCGGCCTCGGTCGATGGGCGGACGATCCTGCTGATCCGCCCGGATCACCTGGGTGACGTGCTCCTGACCGGCCCGGCCATTCGCGCGCTGGCGCAGGCGCAACCCGGTGCGCGGCTGGTGGCCCTGGTTGGCCCCTGGTCCGCCGGGGTGATCAGCGCCTTCCCAGAGATCGCCCTCACACTGACGTTGCCGTTCCCCGGCTTTTCGCGCAATCCGGCGCGGACTTCGATTCAGCCTTATCTCCTGGTCGTCAAGTCAGCCCTGCAGCTGCGACAGGTGCGGGCCAGCACGGCTATTCTCTTCCGGCCCGATCACTGGTGGGGCGCGCTGCTGGCCTATCTGGCTGGCATCCCGGAGCGGGTCGGCTTCGATCTGCCGGATGTGGCGCCTTTTCTCAGCCAGGCGATTCCTTTCCGGTCTGGTCATGCCGTCGAACGTAATCTGGCGCTGGTTGCCCCCTGGACCGGGCCGATCAATCCACACGACGTGCAGGTGACGTTTCCGGTAGAGGAAGTGGATCGCCAGGATGTGCGAGAGCGCCTGACCGCGCACGGATTCCCGGACGGTGCGCCGCGCGTGGTCATTCACCCCGGATCAGGGACATTGATCAAGCAGTGGTCGGCGGATCACTGGGCGCGCGTGGCAGATCGGCTGGCGGCGCAGTGGGGCGCGCCGGTTATTTTCACCGGCGGCGATCACGAACTGTTGCTCATTCAGCACATCACAGGCCGGATGGCGTCGCCGGCGATCATCCTGGCAGGCGAAACGACGGTGGGCCAGCTTGCCGCTCTGTATGCAGGGGCGAAGGTGGTGCTCGGCCCTGACAGCGGCCCGCTGCACCTGGCCGCCGCCGTCGGGACGCCCACCGTGCATCTCTATGGCCCTGCCGACCCGTCGGAGTTCGGTCCCTGGGGCGATCCGGCGCGGCACGCCGTCGTGACGGGCGACATCGGCTGTCGGCCCTGTCGCATCCTCGACTGGCCGGATGACGATCCGGCCTGCCATCCCTGTGTGCGCGACATCCCGCCGGAAGCAGTTCTCGCCGCCGCGCTGCGCGTGACATCGTCGTAGGGCGCAGCATGCCATACCTCAACAAATTGCCTTTGCAAGGAGCAGCGATGAGCCGGGTCCGATTACGCGATTTGGGAATCACCATTGGGCGGCTGCCGACCGGGCCGCACAACGCCATCACCGATGTGCCGGGCGTGTTGGTCGGGCACAGCACGATCATCCACGACGAGCCGCGCGTGGCACGCACGGGCGTCACCGTGATCCTGCCGCGCGATGGCGACATCTGGCGGGATTTTGTCTTCGCCGGGTATCATGCCTTCAACGGCTGCGGCGAGATGACCGGCCTGCTGTGGCTGGAAGAATCCGGCATGCTGGGCACGGCGATTGCTCTCACCAGCACTTACAGCGTCGGCGCGGCGCACGATGCGCTGGTGGCCTACGCGGCGGAAAACGGCCATCCCAACCTGCTGCCCGTTGTAGCGGAGACGCATGATGGCTGGCTGAACGACGGCGGCGGCTTCCACGTGCGGCGGGAGCACGTCTTCGCGGCGATTGCGTCGGCGCGCGGCGGTCCGGTGGCAGAAGGCAACGTTGGCGGCGGCACGGGCATGATCTGCCATGAGTTCAAGGGCGGAATCGGCACGGCCTCTCGCTTGGCGGAAACCCCCGGCGGTGTGTATACGGTCGGCGCATTGGTCCAGTCGAATTACGGCGAGCGTTTTTCCCTGCGTGTGGACGGCGTTCCGGTGGGCCGCGAGATCGGGCCGGAGCGCGTGCCCACGCCCTGGGAGGCCATGCCGGACGGCACCTCGATCATCGCCGTTATCGCCACCGACGCGCCGCTGCTGGCGGCGCAGTGTAAGCGGCTGGCCCGCCGCGCGACGGTCGGGCTGGCGCGGGCGGGCGGCCTGGGGCAAACCTTCAGCGGCGACATTTTCCTGGCTTTTGCCACTGGCAACCACCTGCCGCGTTACGCCGACGCCCCGTTTGACGTGAAGATGCTGCCGACGCACCAGATCGATCCACTGCTGGAAGCTGCCGCCGAGGCGACCGAGGAGGCGATCCTGAATGCGCTTACCGCCGCCGAGACGATGACCGGGCAGCGGGATCGCATCGTTCACGCCCTGCCGCTGGACGAGCTTCAGCGCATCATGGCGCGCTACAGACCGTTGGGCTAAGATTCTCATGACCGGCGACCACGTAGAAGTTTTAAGTGTTGTGTTTGGAATTCAAAACGCAACATTCAAAACTCAAAACTGAGAATTTCGACCCTGTTGCGTGCGCTCGGTAATAATCAGATTCACGGAGAGACGAGGATGGCCGACCAACCTCTGACCATGCCGCCCGGCAAGAAATTTCGCCTCAAGGACTTTGACCCAGACTTCACCGGTCCGTTCAAAAAGAAAGGCGACGCCGAAAAAGCGACGGCGAAAAACCTTGAACGTCTGCACGAGCTGCAAGAAATGCTCTATGCCCAGGGCGAACATGCCCTGCTGATCATCTTGCAGGCGATGGACGCAGGCGGCAAGGACGGCGCCATCGAGCACGTGATGGGCGCGTTCAACCCGCAGGGCGTGCAGGTCACAGCCTTTAAGGTTCCGACCGAGGAAGAACTGGCCCACGACTTCCTGTGGCGCGTGCATAGGGCCGTGCCCCGGCGCGGCATGATCGGCATCTTCAACCGCTCCCACTACGAGGACGTGCTGGTGGTGCGCGTGAAGGGCCTGGTGCCGGAGGAGGTCTGGAAGCCGCGTTATGCGCACATCAACGCCTTCGAGCGCCTGCTGGCTGCCAGCGGCGTGACGATTGTCAAATTCTACCTGCACATCAGCAAGGAAGAGCAGGCCAAACGCCTGCGCGAGCGGCAGGTGACGCCCTCCAAGCAGTGGAAGTTTGCGCCCGGCGACCTGGAAGAGCGCACGCGCTGGGACGCCTACATGCAAGCCTTTGAAGACGCGCTGACGAAGTGTAACACCGAGGCTGCGCCCTGGTACGTCATTCCGGCTAACCGCAAATGGTATCGGGACTTCGCCATTTCGCAGGTCCTGGTCGAGACGATGGAAAAGATGGGACTGGCGTACCCGACGCCTGTGGCGGGTATTGAGCAGTATGTGATACCGGAGTAGAGTCCTCGCCAGGAGCTAACCACCAAGAGGTTGCCATGCTGGAAGTGCGCGGCGCACACACAGAAGAACTTGACGCGGCGGCGCGGTGTATCGCGGCGGCGTTCACGGATAATCCCGGCGAACTGCCGGACCTGATGTATGCCTTCCAGCGCAGCCTGACGACGGATACCCACTTCGCGCCAGAAAATACCCGTGTGGCGGTATCCGGCGGGCGGGTGGTGGGGGTGCTGCACATCGCCGACCGCCGGATGCTGATCGATGGCGCGCCTGTCCGCGTAGGCTTCATCCCCTGGCTGGGCGTGCTGTCCGATCACCGGCGGCATGGCTATGCTTCGTTATTGCTCCAGGATGCAGTCAGTTATATGGAGCGCGAGGGATACGACCTGTCGCTGGTGCCTGGCGAAGGGTTGGAAGCCTTCTACGAACGAGCCGGGTGGTGCAACTTCCAGCACTTCTACTACGCCCGGCTCGAATTGCCGCCCCAGGTGCCTGCCCCGCGTTTTGCCGGCGTCATCCGCTCCATCGATTGGGCGCGCGACCTGGACGCCATCATGGCGATCCATGATCAGTATAACCAAGACACCACCGGCTTGATCGTGCGCACGCGCGATTTCTGGAGCGAGTACGGCATGTACTGGCTGTCGGATTCGGAATTCGACTACCCGATGTTCTATGTGGCCGAATGCGATGGAGAAATCGTTGCCTACCTGCGTAACGGCTTCTATCGGGCCATTTTGGAAGTCGGCTTCCGCCGCGATGCAGGCGACGCAGCGCTGGCGTTGGTGTTCCACGCCTGTCGGGAGGCGCGATTGGCAGGCGCCCGCGAGGTGTATGCCGTCGCGCTGGAGCCGTTCCGTGCACAGTTGGAGGCTGCCGGGCTGCGGCTGAACCGCGAGAAGAGCAGTGGCTACCTGTACCGCATTATCCGGCTGCCTTCGCTGATGGAAAAACTGCTGCCTCGAATGCAAATGCGCTGGAAAGCCGCCCCGGTCCGCGACTGGGCGGGCAGTATCCGCGTGGAAAGCCCGGTGGGCGATACCTACCTCCGCGCGCAGAATGGGCGGTTGAGCATCGCCCTTTATACCGCTACACCGACCATCCGTCTGCGCCTGACTCATCCCCAGGCCATCGACCTGATCTTTGGCCAGGCCGACCTGTCTCACCTGCTGATCGAGACGGCGATCACCTGGCCGACGACGCTGGCCGTGCTGGAAACCCTGTTTCCTAACCGCGAATACCGCTACTATCCCAAAGATGCCTTCTGAGGTGTCGCAGCAGCAGCTAGGATACGACGCGCTCGATGTGTGCTCCCAATCGCTGGAGCTTTTCTTCAACCCGTTCGTAACCCCGGTCGATCTGCCGGATATTGTGGATCACAGTGGTTCCCCGTGCTGCCAGCGCCGCCAGCAGAATCGCCATGCCTGCGCGGATGTCTGGGCTGGAGATGTCTGGCGCGGCGTGGAGCGCCGTTGGGCCGTGCACCAGCGCGCGATGCGGATCGCACAGCACGATCCGCGCGCCCATGCCGGTCAGCTTGTCGGTGAAATAAAAGCGCCCATCGTACATCCATTCGTGGAACAGCACGGCACCGGCAGCCTGGGTCGCCACCGTAAGGGCGATGCTCATCAGGTCGGAAGGGAAGGCGGGCCAGGGCTGCGCCTTGATTGTCGGGATGCGGTCGCCCAGGTCTTTGACGATGGTCAGGCTCTGGCCAGCGGGAACGAAAATATCTTCGCCACGTGTTTCCCATGTCACACCCAGCCTGGCGAAGACCAGCGCGATCATGTCGAGGTAGGCGGGGTCGGCCTGCCGGATGATGATCTCCCCGCCCGTCACCGCCGCCGCGCCGATAAAGCTGCCCACTTCCAGATAATCCGCCCCGATGCGGACCTCACCGCCGCTCAGCCGCTCCACGCCATGCACCGTGATCCGGTTCGAGCCGATGCCCTCGATCTGCGCGCCCATGCTCACGAGCATGTGGCACAGATTTTGCACATGCGGCTCACAGGCAGCGTTGCGGATGACCGTTGTCCCTTTTGCCAGCGCCGCCGCCATCACCGCATTTTCCGTCGCCGTGACGCTGGCCTCGTCCAGCAGGATATCTGCTCCGCGCAGGCCGTCGGCGTTCATATGGAACGCGCCGTCCTTGAACTCGACGTTCGCGCCGAGCTTTCGCAGCGCCAGCACATGTGTATCCAGCCGTCGCGCGCCGATCACGTCGCCGCCGGGGACGGGCAGTTCCAGGCTGCCGGTGCGCCCCAGCAGCGGCCCGGCCAGGACCATGCTGCTGCGGATGAGGCGGGCTTTTTCTGCCGGGATGCGTGACGTGCGCAGGTCCTGCGCGTGCACGCGCCAGGTGTGCACGTCTAGCGGCGTGATCTCCACGCCCAGTTCCCGCAGAATGTCTGCCGTTACGCGCACGTCGGCAATGTCGGGGACGTTGTGCAGCGTCACCGGCTCGTCGGTCAGCAGGCAGGCGGGCAGCATCTTGAGCGCGGCATTCTTGTTGCCGCTGACCGTCACTTCGCCCTTGAGCGGATGTCCGCCCTCGATGATAAAGCGTTCCACTCTGGCCTCGTATCGGGTTGTAGGGGCGAGGCATACCTCGCCCCTACGCGAAATGTAAGATGACCTTCTGCCCCCATTCTACCCCAAGCGTGGCCTGGGCGTTGCCCCCGTTGACCGCGATTTCCAGGTGATTGATGCTGTTCACCAGCGCCATGATTTGTCCCGACGGGACCTGCGCATAAGTGCGGCTGATGCGGTTCAACACCCGCCCGCCGATCTCGACATATGCCCGCTTCGGATCGATGATGATCGGCAGCATTTCCGGCGGGTTGCGTGGGCGGAGTTCGAGCGTGTCGTCTGCACGCCAGTGCAGCGGGCTGATGCTGGTGATGATGTTGCCGAAGTGATCTGCTGTGATCACCTCACCCTGGATGGCCTCCGCGCCGATCACGAGGCGCGGCGGTGGCAGCGTGACCAGGTTCCCGGCGGGTGAACCGAGCGAGTCCAGGGCGTCGCCGCGCGCCAGCCACGCCGCCGCCGGAGCGAACAGGTCGCGCCCGTGAAAGGTGAAGCTCAGGCCGTTCAGGGCGACGCGCGCCGGGTCGATCTCCACCGCGTGCCGCGCTTCGACTTCCGCTAGCACGCCGCTGAACACGCCGTTGTCCGGCCCGACGAAGCGCCCCCCTGCCGTCTCGATGGCAATGGGTCGGCGCGATGATCCTACACCCGGATCGACCACGACCAGAAAGACGCTTTCCGGCGGGAAGTAGCGGTAGGACGTTTGCAGCACGAAGGAGGCCTGCCGCACGTCCTGGGGTCGGATGGCGTGGGTCAGGTCGATGAGTGGCGCGCCAGGACACAGCCGCAAAATGACGCCTTTCATCACGCCCACGTAGGCGTCTTGCAGCCCGAAGTCGGTCAGGAAGACGATGGGGGAGAGCACGGGTTAACCGTCCCGATCCTCTCGTAGCAGTTCCAGGGTCGATTTTGAACCCGGTGGAGGAGTCCAGCGATGACGATCTATCGCATCCAGAATTTCGTCCAGGCTGCGGGATTCGACGGGCAGAAACAGCAGTTCCCTCAGCTTGCGTTCTACAGCATCGTCAATCAGCATTGGGAGGTCTTCAAATTTCATCTCGGCTACTTGAGTCATGGCCTGTTTTCCAAGTCTCACAACAACTTGCAGCCGCATTGTATCGCGCCGGGTGGGGCGGACACAATGACCGAGTAAAGAGAAGACAGCCTTTGTTTCTACTCCATCCGTAGCGCCGCGCTAACCGCCAGCCGCCCGATTCGCCACGCGGGATACAGGCCCGCCAGCAGCGCCGCCGCCAGCGCCACCGCGAACGCCTGCGCGAACTCCCCCGGCGGCAGGGTCAGCGCCATCGTCCAGCCGAACGAACGCACGTTGATCACCGCGATCAGCACCAGCGCCAGGATCACGCCGATGGGCAGCGCCAACAGCCCTGCCGTCGCGCCCATCAGTCCGGTCTGGAGCAGGGTGTAGCGCCCCAACTGACGCGGCGTCATGCCTGCCGCGCGCAGCACGCCGTACTGCCGGGTTTGTTCCAGTTGCAGGGACATCAGCGCCGACAAAATACCGATGAACGCAACGACGGTTGCCAGCAGTTGCAGCGCCCCGGTGATGGCAAACGTCCGGTCGAACACGTCCAGCGCGCTCTGGCGCAGGGCGCGGTTGCTGCGCACGATCAAATCCTGTCCGCTTACCGCTGCCCGCACGCGCTCGATGGTCGCGTCCAGGTCTGCGCCGGGGGCGAGGTTCAGGCCGATGGACGACAGATACGGATCGTTGAAGTAGCGGCGGTACACGGTATCGGCCATCCAGAGCGCGCCCTGGTCGGTGGAATAGTCGTAGAACACGCCGAACACGGTGAAGGTCTGCGGCCCGCGATCCGTCAGCAGCGTGATCGTATTGCGCTCCGGCGTGATGCCGCGCCGGAAGGCGAACGGCTCGCTGACCATCACCTGCCCGGCTTGCAGTGCCGCCCAAAAATTCCCGCCCGGCGCATGGTTCCACACAAAACGCCGCTGCCCGTGACTGATGTCCTCGCTCGGTGCGGTGAGATTGACCGGCGGCAGGTCAGGATAGTCCGGCGCGAGGACGGTCACGTTGCGCACGTGATTGGCCGAAGCCACGCCCTCCACCTGCAACAGGCGATCCACCAGCGTCGGATCGACGTTGGCGATCACGCGGTTGGCCGTGATTGACGGCGGCGACACGAAGATGTCCGATCCGAGCGTCACGGCCAGCCAGTCGGACACGGTGGCACGGAAGCTCTCCACCATCACACCCACGCCGACGATCACGCTCACGGCGACGGTCAGCGCGGCCACCGCGACGGCGGTCCGGCTGAGGGAGCGCGACACGGTGCGTGGGGCCATCCGTCCCAGCAGACCGAACAGCCGCGCCGTGATCGGGGCGAGCAGGCGCATCCCGATCACCAGCGCCAGCGGCGTGAACAGCGTGCAGCCGATCACGATGGCAGCCAGGGCGGCAAAGCTGACCGCAACGCTCTGCGTGGGCAGGTTCAACAGCAGCACCCCGCCCAGGTTCAAGGCGACCCCACTGCCGGTGATGAGGGGGATAGCCCGCCGCATTCCCTGTTCGGCGTCAGAGCGGCGCAGCGTCCCAGCGGGTGGTGTGCGTGTGGCGTCCCAGGCGGGCACTGCGGCTCCAATTACGCTGGCAAACAGGCCCACAATCGTCCCGGTGATCAGCGTACCCGGCGCGACGGTCACGCGCTCCACGCTCACGGCGAAATACAGGTCGCTGATCGTCTGCGCCACCACGCCGACCACTGCCCGTCCCAGGATGATGCCCAGCGCCAGGCCGAGCACCGTCCCAATCAGGCCGAGTAGGGAGGCTTCGCCCAGGATGAGGGCGAACACCTGCGCCCGCGTCGCGCCGAGCGCGCGCAGCACCCCGATCACCGGGCGGCGCTGCACCACGCTGAAGGCAACTGTGTTGTAAATGAGGAAGACGCCCACTACCAGCGCCAGCAGGCTCAGGGCGCGCAGGTTGAGGTCGAAAGCGGCGATCATCTGGTCCAGCGCGCCGCTGCTGGCCGAAGGCGTGGTAAGGATCGCTCCCGGCGGCAGGATTGCCCGGAGGCGCTCCAGGTCATATTCCGGCGGCAGGATCAGGTCGATCCGGCTGAGCGTTCCCGGTTGCCCGACCAGCTCCTGTGCGGTGGCGATGTCTGCCAGCAGCAGAGTGTCGAGCGCCTGGGCACTTATGGCGTCTTCCGGCAGCAGGATACCCGCGATCCGCGCGTCGATGCGGCGCGCGCCCACTTGCAGGACGATGCCATCCCCGGTCTGCAGGCCGAAGTGGTCTGCCAGCGTGCGGCTGATCAATACCGTGCCCGGCTGGGTGACGAAGGCGTTCAGCGCGTCGAAGGCGGTCTGATTGGCGCCTTCAAGCCGGGTGGTGGTCAGATAGTCCCGGAAGGGTGCTTCGGCAAAGGGATCGATTCCCAGCAGACGCAGCGGACGGTTGTCCAGGCTGACGGCGCGCACGTAGGATTCGACAATCGGCGCGCTCTCGCGCAGGCCGAGTTCCACGCGCACCTGGCGGTATAGCTCAGAAGGCAGGCCGCTCGGCCCGCCGACGATCTGGTGCGTGGCCCGCCCGGCGATGCTCTCGGCGCTGAGGGTGAAGGCGCGGCGCGCAGAGCCGTTCGCCAGGTCGATGGCGACGCCGACGGCCACACCCAGCGCCACGCCGAGCACGAGCAGCACACTTTGGAACAGGCGGCGGCTGACGTAGCGCCGTCCCAGGCGCAGGATAACCGGGCTAAAGAGCGGCATGGCCCTCACCTCCTGTCCCCTCTCCTTCAGGGAGAGGAGATGGCGAGGTCATCGCCAGCGCGCCGTCCTGAATGCGGCACACGCGGTCTGCCAGCGGCAGGATGGCCGGGTCGTGCGTCGCCATGATCAGCGTCTTGCCGGCATTGCGGGTTAGTTCGAGCAGCAGAGCCAAGACGCTCTTGCCCGTCTTCTTGTCAAGGTTGCCGGTCGGTTCGTCGGCCAGCACGACCGCCGGTTCGCTGACCAGCGCGCGGGCGATGGCGACGCGCTGCTGTTCCCCGCCGCTGAGCCGGTCGGGGAAATCGTTGGCCCGATCTGCCAGCCCGACTCGCTCCAACAGGGCGCGGCCTATGCGTTCGCCATCCCGACGCTTCGCGCCGCGCAGTTCGTGGGGCAGAGTGACGTTTTCCAGCACGGTTAGGGTAGGGATGAGGTTGAAGAACTGAAACACGATGCCGACGTGATCGCGGCGGAACAGCGTCCGTGCACGCTCATCCAGCGCCGTGATGTCGGTGCCGCCGACGATCACTTGCCCGGCGTCGGGCTGGTCGATGCCGCTGATCAGGTTGAGCAGGGTGCTCTTGCCGCTGCCGCTGCTGCCGAGCAGGACGAAAAACTCGCCTGCCTGAATGTCCAGGTCGATTGCGTCCAGCACCGTGCGCACGCGGCCATCTTCGCCATAGGATTTGCTCAGGCCGCGCAGTCGAACGATGGGGAACAGGAGAGGTCCGTTGGGATGCATCCGTAGCTCGTCTTCTGGTTTGTGTAATTCTGCACTATTCCGGCAAAGTGTACCGCAAAAGGCGGTCAATGGCCCGATCAAACAAAAAGAGCGGCGGATGTTGTCCGCCGCTGTCGTCTCATTGCTTGAATGTCGGGCGTTTTTACTGCCCTTCCGCCAGGCCCAGCAGCCCGGTGGGCAGTTTGGGCGTGCGGGCTTTTTCTTCGTCTTTGCCGAATTTGATGACTTCGCCGCTCTCGCCGATGGCTTCGACGGCCAGGCCCAGGCTTTGCAGTTCCTTCACCAGCACGCGGAAGCTGGCCGGGATGCCCGGCTCCTCGATGGGTTCGCCCTTGACGATAGCCTCGTAGGTCTTGACGCGCCCCTGCACGTCGTCGCTCTTGACGGTGAGCATTTCCTGCAAGGTATGGGCCGCGCCGTAGGCTTCCAGCGCCCAGACTTCCATTTCGCCGAAACGCTGCCCGCCGAACTGCGCCTTGCCGCCGAGCGGCTGCTGTGTGACCAGGCTGTACGGCCCGGTCGAACGGGCGTGCACCTTGTCTTCGACCAGGTGGGCCAGCTTGAGCATATGGATGTACCCGACAGTCACCGGGCGGTCGAAGCGCTCGCCGGTCTTGCCGTCGTAGAGCCACTGCTTGCCGTAGATCGGGACCGGTTCGCCCGTGCGGAACATGATCTTGTCGGCATATTCCTTCAGGGCCTCACTGCTCAGGTCTGCTGGGATCGGCTGGTGGATCGATTCCAGCCATAGGCGCAGGGTGGTATCACGGGCCAGCATATCCCGCTCGGAGCGTTCCTGGTCAGTCAGCGTTTCCGGGTTCATCAGCAGGATGACGTCGGGGTCGTAGCCTTTTTCGCGCAGCCATTCGCGCAGCACCGACCGCCGGGCATACACGACATCCAGGGCCAACTGCTCCTGGTCATATGCTTCCATGCTGCCCAGCCAGTGGTCGATATACAGGCGACGGGCCTGATCGTCATCTTCCAGGTATTCCGTCTCGTACCCGACCTCTTTGAGCCAGGCCCAGGCGCGGGCGGTGACATCTTTCCAGGCCTGGTCGATCATCCAGGCGCGGCCCAGTTCGGCCTCGATTTCTTCCTCAGTCGCGCCGTCGAATACCGGTGTGATGGCCCGGAAGCCCAGCCGATCTGCGGCCCAGCCGAGGTGTGTTTCGAGCACCTGGCCGATGTTCATTCGGCCCGGCACGCCCAGCGGGTTCAGGATGATCTCAATCGGGGTGCCGTCTTCCAGGAAAGGCATATCGGCGATGGGCACAACCTTCGAGATGACGCCCTTGTTGCCGTGCCGGCCGGCCATCTTGTCGCCCTGTGTGAGTTTGCGCTTCTGGGCCACGCTCACGCGCACCATCTGATCCACGCCGGCAGGCAGGTCGCGGTGCTCCTCGCGGGTGAAAATTTTCACGTCCACCACCTTGCCTTTTTCGCCATGCGGCAGGCGGAGCGACGAGTCCTTCACCTCGCGGGCTTTCTCGCCGAAGATCGCCCGCAGCAGCTTTTCCTCCGGGCTGAGTTCCTTCTCGCCCTTTGGCGTGATCTTGCCGACCAGGATGTCGTTCGGGCCGACCTCAGCCCCTACGCGCACGATACCCTGCTCGTCCAGGTTCTTAAGGGCTTCTTCACCCACGTTGGGAATGTCGTAGGTGATTTCCTCCGGGCCAAGCTTGGTGTCGCGCGCCTCGATCTCGTGCTTTTCGATGTGGATGCTGGTGAACTTGTCGTCGCGGATCAACTGCTCGCTGACCAGCAGCGCGTCCTCGTAGTTGCCGCCTTCCCAACTAATGAAGGCGCACAACACGTCATGGCCCAGGGCCAAGTTACCGTGTACGGTCGAGGAGCTATCTGCAATGATCTGGCCGCGATGGACGATCTGTCCTTTGGAAACAATCGGGCGCTGGTCGATGCAGGTCGATTGGTTGGAACGGTTATACTTCCGCAGGCGGTAGACCCGTTCGCCGGTGGCCGTGCGCAACACAATCCGGTCGCCCTCAACGTTGATTACTTCGCCGTCGGTGTCGGCGACGAGCACCTGCCCGCTGTCATAGGCTGCCTGCTCTTCCACGCCGGTGCTGACAATGGGCACATCCGGCAGGAGCAGCGGGACGGCCTGCCGCTGCATGTTCGATCCCATCAGAGCGCGGTTGGCGTCGTCGTGTTCCAGGAAGGGGATCAGGGCGGCGCTGATGCCCACGATCTGGCGTGGGGCTACGTCCATATAGTCCACGCGGTCAGCGGAGGTGAACAAGAATTTTTGGTGATAGCGCGCCGACACGCGCGAGCTGGTAAACTGCCCCAGATCGTCCAGAGGGGCATTGGCCTGCGCAATAAAGTAGAAGTCCTCTTCGTCAGCGGAGAGGTAATGCACCTCGTTGGTGACGAACAGGCGAACCGGCACTTCCTTGATCCCGGCGTTGATCAGCCGCTGTCGCAGCCCTTCGTCTACAACGGTGCCTTCCTCAGCCAGGACCTTGTTGCCGTCCGGCTCGGTTACATCCTCGCGCAGGGCGCGCCCGATCAGGCGCGGGTCGTCTACCGGCAGGGACTTGAACACCTTGCGGTAGGGCGTCTCGATGAAGCCGTATTCGTTGACGCGGGCGTAGCTGGCGAGGCGACCGATCAGGCCGATGTTGGGGCCTTCCGGGGTCTCGATGGGGCAGATGCGCCCATAATGGCTATGGTGTACGTCGCGCACGTCGAAGCCGGCGCGCTCACGGCGTAGGCCACCCGGCCCCAACGCCGACAGGGTGCGCTTGTGCGTCAGTTCGGCCAGCGGATTTGTCTGGTCCATGAACTGGCTGAGCTGGCTGGAGCCGAAGAATTCACGGATGGCGGCCACCACTGGGCGGATATTCACCAGCGTGACCGGCGTGATATTCTCGTTCTCGCGGATTGACATGCGCTCACGCACCACGCGCTCGGTACGGCGCAGGCCGATGCGCAGTTTGTTTTGGATCAGTTCGCCGACCGTTTTGACGCGGCGGTTGCCCAGATGGTCGATGTCGTCCGGGTCAGCCGTGCCGTTGTTGATCTGAATCATGCGGCGTACCAGTTCCACCAGGTCCAGCTTGGTGACGGTGCGCGTGGTGCGTGGAATCTGGGTATCCAGCCGCAGGCGCTGGTTCAGCTTGTAACGCCCGAAGCGGTCCAGGTCATAGCGGCGCTGATCGAACAACTGGCTTTCCAGATATTCGCGGGCGTTGTCCAGGGTCGGCGGGTCGCCGGGGCGCATCCGTTTGTAGAACTCCAACAGCGCCGCCTCGCCGATGGTCTGGTGCTCTTTCAGCTCCCAGTTCGGCTCCATCTTCATCGTGCCGATGATGTAATGGTGGTCCGGGTCGTTGTCGGTGTCGGCATAAAGGGCCAACAGTTCTTCGTCGGTGCCCTCTTTGATTGGGGAAATGTCGTCGTAGCCGTCCTTGACGGCGGCCAGGGCGCGCAGCAGGATCGTCACCGGCACGGTGCGCTTGCGGTTGAATTTGATGGTGATGTAGTCGCTCTTGCGGGTTTCAAACTCCATCCACGCGCCGCGATCGGGGATCAGCTTGGCGGTCGAGAGCGAGCGCCCGGTGGCGCGGTCTTCCTCGGCGCCGAAGTACGCGCCAGGGCTGCGGATCAATTGGCTGACGACGACGCGCTCTGTCCCGTTGATGATAAAGGTGCCCTTTGCCGTCATCAGCGGAAAGTCGCCCAGAAAGATGTCCGACACGGTGACTTCGTCGCCTGCCTCGCGGTTGAGCAGCGCCACACGGATGTACAGCGGCGCGGCGAAGGTCATGTCCCGTTCCAGACACTCTTCCTCGCCGTATTTGGGTTCTTCGAACCAGTATTTGAGGCCGAACTGTTGGGCTTCGGGGCTGTGGCCAGGAAAGTACAGTTGCAGGTTGCCGTTGAAACTTTCGATGGGGCTGATTTCGTCAAAGAGGACGCCCAGTCCCTCCTCGATGAACCAGTTGAACGAGTTCAACTGAACTTCAATCAGCGAAGGAAGTTGGTGGATATCGTGAGTTCGTGCGTAGTTTTTACTGCCCAGCCGCCGTCTCATGAGCGCTCCTTTAAAGATGTACTGCTAAGCACCCGCAATAAAACGCGATTCGTTCTCAAAACAGCGATTTTTCGTTGCTTTCAGGACTACCACTATCATGGGCAAGAGCACGAGGCAGAAATACTGCAAATTAGTATTTTAGGCAAAAGTCGCTTGCATGTCAATACCCGTTTCTTGGCGTTGCCGATTTAAGATGTGCTTAGCGCGTGTGATGAATTTTTGCACGTTCGCCAGGGAATGCATTCCCTGGCTAGGGGTGTAAAGTCCACTGGAGTGGACTCGAAGCCTCCCTGCTGGGCCCGTTTTCAGTCCGCTGAAGCGGACTTTTCTTGCGTAGTCGGGGATGTGAGTCTCCGGCGTTCCAACAGCGCGAACGCGAAGGGTTCATCCCACGTTCTAGCGCGGAGTCGGCTCGCGGAAGCCGTAGCGCCCATAGAGCAGCACGAACATCACCGGCGCAATGCGCTCGATGTGCCAGGTTTCCCCTGTGCGCCAGATATGTTCCAGAACTTGATGTTCGCGGTTGCCGACCGGCAGGATCATACGCCCACCATCGGCAAGCTGGCTACGCAGCGGGCCGGGGATGGCCGGGGCTGCTGCCGAGACGAGAATAGCGTCGAATGGGGACATATCAGCCAGGCCCTGGCTGCCGTCGCCGACCAAGACTTCGACGTTGCGATAACCCAGGCCGGTCAGACGTGTGGCCGCCTGGTTGGCCAGCACCGGGTCACGTTCCAGGCTATAGACCTGGCTGGCAAGCTCGCACAGGATGGCCGTCTGATAACCTGAGCCGGTGCCGACTTCTAGCACGACTTCGTGCCCGCTGAGCATGAGATACTGCGTCATCAGCGCCACGATATACGGCTGGGAGATGGTCTGGTCGCGCCCGATGGGTAGCGGACCGTCGCGGTAAGCCAGGTGTTGCAGGTCCGGCGGCACAAAGACGTGGCGCGGTACTTTACGCATGGCCGCCAAAACACGCGGATCGGTGATGTTGCGGCCTTCCAATTGCTCGATCACCATCTGTTCGCGTTGTGCCGTGTGATCCATCCCCGCAGACTCCCTGACTTCACGCTGATGGATTACCTCGCATTATTATACACCAACCCGCAGCGCCGCGCAGTCCTAGACTCCGTCCGGCTCCAGCGTGTCCGGTGTGTGCGCGGCGGGGGCTTCGCGGTCGCCCAGGATGTCTTTGACGTAGATTTCCTCGACCAACACCATCACCATCGCCGTCAGCGGAACGGCCAGCAGCAGCCCCATGAACCCTAGAAAGATGCCGGCCACAATCTGCCCGACCAGCACCAGTACCGGTGGCAGTTTAATCTGTTCCGACATCAGCCAGGGACCGACGATCTGGCTCTCCACCAGACTCAGGCCGTAGATCAACAGGATCACCCAGGGCCAGCGTTCAGGCGTGTTGACAATGGCGACCGCCAGCGTCGGGATCAGTGCCACCAGCGGGCCGAAATTGGGCACAAAGGAAAACACGCCGTTGATTGTTCCCAGCGCCGGGGCCAGCGGAATGCCCAACAGGCTGAGACCGATGAACGTGCCCACGCCCATCAGTAGCATCGAGGTCAGTTTGGCCTGCAAGAAGCCGCGCAGGGTCAGGTCCAGGCGCTCCAAAATCTGCTGTGCACGGGGACGATAAGGGATGGGTACCAGTTTGATCGCGCCCCGCTGGTACAGTTCTGGCTCGGTGATGAAGTACAGGCTCATAAAAAGCACCACAATCAGGCCAACCAATGTGTTGGCAATGCCACCCAAAAAGGGGAACAGAGCCGACGTGATGTTCTGTACCACCCCCCCTAACTGTTCCAGGATCGGCCCCAGGCTGGTCAGATCGATCTGAGCCAGCAGTTGGGCCAGCGCAGGAAACTGCGCGTTTAACTGCCCGCTATTGATGAACTCCTGCACCTGTTCGATGGCCTGAGGGATGATCCGGGCAAGCACGACGAACTGCTCGACCAAGCCGGGTACAACCAGCAACACGGCCAGCACAACTACCACCAACATCAGCAGCAGCGAGATCACCACTGCCAGGTTATGCGGCACTCCGCGTCGGAGGAAGAAGCGGATCGGCGCGCTGACCAACACGGCCAGGATCACCGAGGCCAGCAGCAGCAACATGATGTCGCGCACCAGCCACAAGGCGATAGCCCCGATGACGATCAGAAAAGCAACCAGGACCCAGCGCGTCGTGAGGCCGAGTTGGTTGTTGTTTGCAGTGACCACTGCACCACCGCCTGCAAGATATGCCGCTGATCGGGAATGAGCAAGACGCCTGCGCCAGTTGTTATTGTAGCAGATTGAGGTACGCTCTGACCACAGGTCTATCCGCGCTGCTGCCCAAACGGTTGCATGGCAGAGAACGCTTTCAGTATAATGTCTACGCGGTCAACCCGATTTTCGACGATGAACATGTAGTCAAAGGAAATGCGCGTGCCAGAGCCGACGCGCCCATCGCTGCCTTCCACTCTGTACACCGAAGACTATTTTCGCTCGGCTTGCGAGGGCTATGACGAGTTTAACCGCAGCGAGGGAGAACACCTCTCGCGCCGCCTCAAGGCAGCCTTTGCACTGGCCGAAGTGGCGCCCGGTATGACCGTGTTGGATGTTGGCTGTGGGCGGGGGGAAATCCTGCGCCATTGCGCCCGCCTGGGGGCAGACGCCTATGGCATTGATTACGCTGCCGTGGCTGTCAGCTTGGCCGCCGACGTGGTGGCCGGGACAGGCGCGGCCCAGGGCAAAATCGGGGTGGCTCAGGCCGATGCCAAGCATCTGCCCCTCGCCGACGAGACGTTCGACCGGGTGTTGATGTTCGACGTGGTGGAACACCTATATCCCTGGGAGCTTCAGCAGGCATTGCAAGAAGTGCACCGTGTGCTCAAGCCGGATGGAAAACTCGTCGTGCACACCGCGCCAAACGTCTGGTACGACCGTTACGCCTACCCGGTGGTGCGCCTGGTGCGCACCCTGTTGGGCGACGGCGACAAGTATCCGGCCAACCCGCGCGCCTTTCTGGTCGATGTGAACCAGCACGTACACGTTAACGAGCAGAGTATGTTCAGTCTGCGCCGTGTGTTGGCGCGGGCGGGCTTCCGGCCTCACGTGTGGCTGGATAGCCCTCCACAGGATTGGGGACGGGAACGGCTGGGCGGGTTGCGCCGTTGGCTGTTTCGCGTGGTTCCGTTTCGCTGGTTCTTTGAACGTGAGGTGTTTGCCGTCGCTACCGTACAGGCCCGGCGCGAGGAACGCAATGCGCGATAAGCGGCCCGTCGATGAATTGAGTATCGAGGAGCTGGAGCGCATCCTCGCCATGCGTAAGCGCGAGGAACGCCTCAAGCGCCTGCGTCGTATGGGCGAGGCCGGGCGACGTGTGCTGCCGGTCGAGCCGGCGGTCCAGGGTGCTCCACAGGCCGAGGCTGCGCCGCCGCCCACGCCCGCCGCTGTGTCGGAAAGGCCGGCCATTGCTCCAGCGGGCAGCCTACCAGAAGAAGGCGCGCCGCGTTTTGAAGACGATCTGGCCACGGAGCAAGATCGCACCTCTGCCGCGCGCAACGAAGCGCGTGCGGCGTTCTGGAACATGGTCTGGAATCGCAGCCTGCTGGTGATCGAGATCGCGGCTTTTATCGGGTTGATCTTGATCGGCGTGCAGATGTTCCAGGCGCTCCAGGCGTTGAACGCTGAGACCGCCGCCGCACAGGCCCAGGCGCAGGCACTTGCCGGGCTGCCCACGCCGTCACCCACGCCGGAGATTCGCCTAAACCGTCTGGTGCTGCCCAGTGGCCACACGCCGCCAACATCGCCAGGTGGGGCGCAGTTCAACTTCAACGAGATTCCGGAGCAGTATCGGCCAATTATTCAGCAGCAGTTGGCCGCGCCGATTGCCCTCCCGACCCCCAGTCCTGAAAGCCCGACCCGACTGCGCATCCCACGCCTCAATGTGGACGCTGCGGTGTTTATTGGCACCGATTGGGAGGCGCTCCGGCGCGGCGTCGGCTACCAGCTGGGGACGGGTCTGCCTGGCCAGCCGGGGAATGTGGTGCTTTCGGCGCACAATGACATCTACGGTGAGCTTTTCCGCTACCTGGATCAACTTCAGCCGGGCGATGAGGTCGTGATCTACACCAGCAGCCGACAATATACCTACCTGGTGCGCGAGTGGAACATCGTCTCGCCCTACGCGGTGGACGTGATGAATCCCACCCGCACGGCGACCGCGACCCTCATTTCGTGTTATCCCTACCAGATCGATAACCAGCGTATTGTCGTTTTTGCGGATTTGAGGGAAGATTAGCCCCCGGCTGCGCCCATGTATCTGTTTTTCTAAGGAGATGGTATGTCGCGCAAGAAATCGTCCGCTCGCCCGAATATCCCGCAGGAAACCCTGGAGCGTGCTCGCCAACGCGCCGCAGGTCGTGTCGATCTCCCGGTCGAGGTGTCTGCTGCGAGCGGTGGAGCGGTACCCCGTTCCCGCGTGCAACAGATAGCCCCCCAAATGACCACGATGGAAGACCTGGCTGCTGAATACAGCTATGTCTTGGTGGACCTGCGTAACATGGGGCTGCTCGCCGGGGCGCTGTTTGCTTTTTTGATTATCCTCTCGTTTATCTTCTGAGGCGCTACCCGCCAGTAGGGGCGCCGGGTGGCCGCGCCCCTGTTGATTCTCTTGTCGTGTTGTGACATTTTCTGTCACAAAATTTGACACTCCCCTGCCCCCGGCCTATACTGATCATCATTGCGCGGTTGGTGTGCTTGCTTTGGCAGAAAAACGTTTCTGGCGGGTTTGTTGCGCCGCTTGTCTGGTGTGTGGTCCTGCATACCCCGCCGGTGTGTTTTGACGGGTGCTGATTGATTGCCTTGAACGCCGCTTATGCAACGAGAACGTGTTGCCGATGATATTTATGTCTTCACGAGCGATCTTTACGCGCAGGTGACAGCAGGAGCGGTGATCTCCTCGGAGGGTGCGATTGTTATCGACACCCTGGCTTTCCCCGAAGAAACGCGGGCCATCAAGCACTTCCTGGAAAATCGCCTGGGCTATCCCGTGCGGGTGGTGATCAACACACACTACCACGCTGATCACACCTTCGGCACGTATCTGTTCGACGGCGCGTTGGTGGTCGGGCACGCGCTGTGCCGCGAACTGTTGGATACGCGCGGTCGCAAGAGCATGGAGGATGCCCGCCAGAGCGCCTCCGACTTTGCCGACGCCCACATCGTGCTGCCAGGGATAGTTTTCAAGTCCGGCACACTGAGCATTCATTTGGGCAACAAGACAGTCGAACTGAGCCACATGCCCGGCCATAGCCCGGACTCGACGGCCTGCCTGGTGCGCGAGGACCGTGTGCTGTTCGCAGCAGACACGCTGATGCCAATCCCCTATTTTGTCGATGGCAGCTATGACGACTTTCTGGCCTCGTTGCAAAGACTGCGCGGGCACAGCTTCGAGTGCGTGATCCAGGGGCATGGCGAGGTGATCTTGCGCGGCGAAGTCGATGAAAAGCTGCAAGAAGACCTGAACTACCTGACCCTCTTGAAGAAACAGGTCGAAAAGGCGCTCAAGCGCCAAAACCCCGATAAATACCTGGATAATCTCGACATTGAGGCGTGCGGCAAGAGCCGTATCCCGCTCAACGGTGCAGTCCAGGCCCTGCACCGCGCTAATGTGCGCGCCCTTTACCGCCAGCTCCGGCAGGAAGCTGAACTTTCACGGCCTGTGTCGCCGTAGCTGCGCGCCTTGCCCAGACAGAGGATGTTAAGGAGACGGTTCGGTGAAGCCACGGATAGCTTTGGTGACAGACAGCACCTGTGACCTGCCCGACGCCCTGGTGCAGGAGCGGCGGCTCTATATGATCCCCCAGATTATTCTGTGGGGGCGCGAAGTCCTGAAGGATGGCATCAGTCTCACGTCTCAGCAGTTCTATGAACGTCTGGCGGTCGATCCGAATATGCCTACCACATCCCGGCCTGCCCCGGTCGATGTGGTTGACCTGCTCCAGCGCGCGCGCGACGAAAACGACGCCGAGGCTGTCGTGGTGATCATCGTCTCTGCCGACGTGAGCGGGACGGTTTCCTCGACCCAAGAAGCTATGAAGGCCGTCGATTTCCCGGTCTACATGGTGGATACCCGCACGATCTCTCTGGCGCTGGGGCTGACCGTCTTGCAGGCCGCAGAGGCGCGCGACCGGGGAGCCTCTGCCCAGGAGGTGGTGGACTTGGCCCAGCGCGTGGCGGCCCGTTCCAAGGTGATGTTCACGCCGGGGACGCTGGAATATCTCTATCGCGGCGGGCGCATCGGCGGGGCGCGGCATCTCATCGGCACAGCCCTGAGTATCAAGCCGATCTTGCATCTCAAGGATGGCCGGGTTGAGGCGCTGGAGAGCGTCCGCACCCGCAAACGCGCTCTCAGGCGGCTGGTCGAAATCCTGGAAGAACAGATCGACCGTTCCGGGCCGATGCACGTCGGCGTGATGCACGGCAATGCCGCTGAAGAGGCTGAGGCGCTGGCAGCGGAAATTCGAGAGCGCCTGCATCCGGCGGTGTTGCTGCAAAGCTGGGTCTCCCCGTCGATAGGTGTGCACGCCGGTCCGGGGGTGATCGGGCTGGCAATGCTGTAATTGCCCTCCGGGGGAAGCATCATTTGGCGCAACGCGGTGTTGTACAAAAGAGCGGTTCAGTCATGCCTCAATCAAGAAGGAGATGATCCCGTGCCTGCGCGCATTGCCCTGATCACCGACAGTACGGCTGACCTCCCACCCGCCCTGGCCCAAGAGCGGAACATCTACGTGGTGCCTCAGAACATCATCTGGGGGCGCGAAACTTTGAAGGATGGCATCGATCTTGATGCTGAACGTTTCTATAAGCGCCTGGCTGCCGAGTCCGAACTGCCCAAGACAGCCCAGCCGACGCCAACCGATTACGCCGAACTTTACCAGCGCATCTGGCGCGAAACCGGCGTCGAAGCCATTGTCAACATCACGATCTCGGCGGAATTGAGCGGCACGTATGCCTCGGCGGAACAGGCCACGCGCATGGTCGATTTCCCGGTCTATGTGGTGGACAGCCGGAACGTGTCAATGGGCGAAGGGCTGATCGTGTTGAAAGCCGCCCAGGCGCGTGATGCGGGCGCGTCTGCGGCTGAAGTGACCCAGGTTGCCCGTGACATGATCAGTCGCAGCAACATTATTTTTACCGTCAACACGCTAGAATACCTGCACCGGGGCGGTCGCATTGGCAATGCCAGGTGGTTGCTGGGCACGGCCTTGAGTATCAAACCGATCCTGCATGTCAAAAATGGTCGGATAGATGCCCTGGAAAGCGTGCGTACCCGCCGCCGCGCGCTGAACCGCCTGGTGGAAGTCTTTGGCGAGCAGATCGATCCCACAAAGCCGCTATGGGCAGGTGTCATTCACGGTGATGCGCCGGAAGAGGCAGCGGCAATCCGGGAGGAGGTCGTGACGCGCTGGAAGCCCGAACTCCTGTTGGCGGGGACGGTCGGTTTGGCCGTCGGCACCCATGCCGGCCCCGGCGTGGTTGGCATGGCCTTTCTGCAAGGGTGACACGCCTTAAGGAGATTCGGTGCGATGGCTCGCTTCGCTCTGGTGACAGACAGCACTTCTGATCTCCCGCCGTCCCTGGCTGAAGAGCGGCACATTTATGTCGTTCCGATGCATATCATGTGGGGGGACCGGGAGAACCTGCGGGATGGGATCGATCTCCCGCATGGGGCGATCTACGAACGCCTGGCGCGTGAGCGGGAGATGCCTACCACATCACAGCCATCCCCGGCTGAGTACGTGGATGCTTTCCGGCGGGCGCGTGAGGCGTCGAACGCTGAAGCGGTGATCGCCCTGACGATGTCCTCAGAGCTGAGCGGTTCATATTTTTCAGCCATGCAGGCGTCCCGCATGGTCGATTTCCCGGCCTATGCTGTCGATTCGCGCACCGGCTCGATGGCGTTGGGGTTGGCGGCCCTGGCGGTGGCCGATGCGCGAGATGCAGGCGTATCGGTGGAGGCGGCACTGACCCTGGCGCAGGAAAGCGCCGCCCGGACGCATATGATTTTTTTGCTGGATACGCTGGAATATCTCTATCGCAGCGGGCGTGTGGACGGCTGGAAGCGGATGCTCAGTGATGTGTTGCGTATCAAGCCGTTGCTGCATGTCAGGAATGGGCGGATCGATCCGTTAGAGGTGGTCCGCACACGCCGCCGCGCCCTGGAGCGCCTGCTGCAACTCTTCGGTGAACTGGTGGACCGCTCCAAATCGCTGCGCGTGGGCGTGTTACACGGCAATGCTCCACAGGATTTGGAGGCTTTCGTCGCGGAGATCAAAGCCCGTTGGAACCCGGCATTTTTGATGCAGGGTGTGGTCTCATCGGGGATCGCCGTCCACACCGGCCCGCGTTCGCTGGGCTTTGCCATTTTGCAGCCGTAACAGGATTCACCGCAAAGCGCGCAAAGAGTGCTTTCTGCTCTGCGATCTTTGCGGTGAAATGGTTTGGGGAGAAGCACCGTGGAACCGATGACCTGGCAGGACGTGCAGACGGCGTTGGACCGCTTTGGTCTGGGCCTGCGCGTACAGCTTTCACAAACTTCGACCGCCACCTCGCAGCAGGCGGCAGATACGCTTGGCTGCGAACTGGGGCAGATCGCCAAGAGTCTGTGTTTTATGGTCGATGGGCAGCCTGTGCTGGTGATTGCCTCTGGCGACCGTCGTGTAGACGAGAAAAAGCTGGCGGACCTGCGCGGCGTGGCCCGCAAGCGGATCAAGATCGCCAGTGCCGAGGAGTGCGTCGCCATCTTTGGCTATCCACCGGGTAGCGTGCCTCCCGTGGGACTGCGCACGCCCGGCCTGCCGGTTTATATCGAAGACTCGCTGGCGCGCTACACAGATATTTTCGCAGCGGCAGGCGCGCCGAACGCCGTGTTCCCCCTGACTTACGCGCAACTGCTGCATGTCACCGGCGGTATGGTGGTCGATCTCAAGCGTGAGGGATAATTCTCGCCCAACATCCCACGTTATCCCGCGCAATCCCACATTTTCCCACCGTTATCCCGCAGAATCCCGCATAGGGGCCGCAAAAACATCCCTAGGGTGTTTATGGCAGACGGGGTTCTGCTTCTGCTCTCATGCTTCTTGGTGTACTTGGCGTCTTGGCGGTTGGAATACCATCATTGCCTTGCCTCATAGATGATTCTGACGCCGTGCTTATGTTGGTCTGACAAAGGGACTATACAATCTGCAAAAAAGCGTACACTGGATGTGTAGTACACTTTGAAGAAAAGGGAGTGTAAAAGGGAACGTGGACCTGAATCGTTTTACCAACCGGGCGCAAGAAGCCATTTTCAGCGCGCAGCGGTTAGCCGGTGATGCCGGAAATCCGGAGGTCGAGCCGGCCCATCTGCTGTTGGCGCTGTTAACGCAGCCGCAAGGTGTTGTGCCGGAGGTGATCGCCAAGATCGGCGCGCGGCCTGAAGCGGTTATCGCCAATGTGCGATCCTTGCTGAATGCCAGTCCGCGTGTGTCTGGCGGTGAGGTGCAGGTTCGTCTGGCGCGCGCGACTGCCGATGTGTTAACCGATGCCGAAAAGCAGGCCCGCCAGATGAAGGATGAGTACGTCAGCACGGAGCACATTCTGCTGGCGCTGACCAAGTATCCGGCTACCGGCGATCTGCTGGCCCGGCATAACGTGGACCAGGATAGCATCCTGCGGGCGCTGACGGCCATCCGGGGCGGGCAGCGCATCACCAGCCAGGACCCAGAGGGGACGTATCAAAGTCTGGAAAAGTACGGGCGCGACCTGACCGCGTTGGCTCGCCAGGGCAAGCTCGACCCCGTAATCGGGCGCGACGAGGAAATTCGCCGTGTTGTGCAGGTGCTCAGCCGCCGCACCAAGAATAATCCGGTGCTGATCGGTGACGCCGGTGTTGGCAAAACGGCCATTGTAGAGGGACTGGCGCAGCGCATTGTCAACGGGGATGTGCCGGAGGGATTAAAGAACAAGCGCATTGTCCAGTTGGATATGGGCAGCCTGGTCGCGGGGGCCAAATTTCGCGGCGAGTTCGAGGAACGCCTGAAAGCCGTGCTCAAAGAAGTAACCGATGCCCAGGGCCAGATCATCCTTTTCCTGGATGAACTTCACACCGTCGTCGGGGCGGGCGCGGCGGAAGGCGCCATGGATGCCAGCAACATGCTCAAGCCGATGCTGGCGCGCGGCGAGTTACACGCCATCGGCGCGACCACTCTGGACGAATACCGCAAGTACATTGAGAAGGATGCGGCGTTGGAGCGGCGTTTCCAGCCGGTCTATGTGGGGGAGCCGAATGTTGAAGATACGATCAGCATCTTGCGCGGCCTCAAGGAACGCTATGAGGTCCATCATGGGGTGCGTATTCAAGATGGCGCCGTCATCGCGGCGGCCATGTTGAGCAACCGTTATATTGCCGACCGTCAGCTCCCTGACAAGGCTATTGACCTGATCGACGAGGCGGCTTCCCGCCTGCGAACCGAGATTGATTCCAAGCCGCAGGCGCTTGATGATGTCGATCGCCAAGTCATGCAGCTTGAAATCGAGCGCGAGGCGCTCAAGAAGGAACGCGACAAAGCATCTAAGGAACGGCTGCACAAGCTGGAGCAGGAACTGGCCGACCTCAAGGAGCAATCTCACGCACTTACCGCGCGTTGGCAGGCAGAGAAAGCCGCTATTCAGGCCATCCGTGAAGTCAAGGCCAGGCTCGATCAGGCCCGTGTCGAACTGGAGCGCGCCCAGCGTCAGGTGAACCTGGAACAGGCGTCACGCCTGCAATATGGCGTGATCCCTGAGTTGGAAAAAGAATTGACCCGTCAAGAGGCCCGTCTGCGCGACCTGCAAAAAGAGGGCGCGATGCTGAAAGAAGAAGTGGATGCCGATGAGGTGGCGGGCGTCGTTTCGCGCTGGACGGGTATCCCGGTTAGCCGTCTGCTGGAAGGCGAGGTCGAAAAGTTGCTGCGCATGGAAACGCGCCTGCACGAACGTATCGTCGGGCAGGATGAGGCTGTGCGCGCCGTGAGCAATGCTGTGCGCCGGAGCCGCGCCGGGCTGCAAGACCCTAACCGCCCGATGGGGGTGTTCCTGTTCCTGGGGCCGACCGGCGTCGGCAAGACTGCCTTGGCGCGGGCCTTGGCGGAATTCCTGTTCGACTCCGAAGACGCTATGGTGCGCATCGACATGAGCGAGTACGGCGAACGGCACACCGTTGCCCGGCTGATCGGCGCGCCACCGGGCTATGTGGGTTACGAGGAAGGCGGTCAATTGACGGAGGCCGTGCGTCGCCGCCCTTACAGCGTGGTTCTGTTCGATGAGATCGAGAAGGCCCATGCCGAGGTGTTCAACGTCTTCTTGCAGGTCTTCGATGATGGCCGCCTGACCGATGGGCAGGGGCGCACGGTGGACTTTCGCAACACCGTGATCATCATGACCAGCAATGTCGGCAGCCAGTTGATCAAAGAGCGAGGTGGGACAGATGACCCGCGCACACGTGCGGCGGTGTTGGCGGAACTGGATCGGCATTTCCGACCCGAATTCCTCAACCGCATCGACGAGATCATCTTGTTCCACAGCCTACGCCCGGAGCACATCACGCAGATCGTGGACATCCAGGTGCAGCGGCTGCAAAAGCTGCTCGCCGAGCGCAACCTGAGCATCAGCCTCAGCGATAGAGCGCGGCGCTTCCTGGCCGAGCGTGGCTACGACCCGGCTTTCGGCGCGCGTCCGCTCAAGCGGGTGATTCAGCGCGAATTACAAGACCCGCTGGCGCTGCATGTGTTGGAAGGCCGGCTGAAAGAAGGTGAACATGTCTTTGTGGACGTGGACGGCGATCACCTGGCCTTCGAGACGGTTGTGCCGGAGGGTGTGGCGGCCTGAGAAGATAACCTGTCTACGGCGGGGCGGCTTTTATAAGAAGAGCCGCCCCGTTTTGGGTTAGCCTTCTTGAGCGTTAGGGTCGCCTTCGTTACTGCTTGAGCTATTGTCATCGTTGCCGGAGTTGTTGGAATCAACATAGGTGTCGTCGTCTTCAGCATCAGAGATTTCCCAGGTGGTGTTCCTTTCGATAGCGGGGATTTCTTCGGGTCCCATGTCGTGTAACCCCCTGTTATGCGCTTGAAGTTAACTCAGCACCGCCCGCAGCGCCGCCTCGCTGAGCGGCCCCTGCCGCACGATCACCAGTTTACCCGACTCATCGAAACTGACTACCGTCGAGGGGACCCCGCCGGGTGCTCTGCCATCATCCAGGTAAAGCGCCACCGCTGCACCCAATTGCGCAAATGCCTCCTGCACCGTCAGCGGATCGGCTGCGCCGGAACGATTGGCGCTGGTGACGGCCAGCGCGCCGCCTACTGCCCGGATCACCGCCCGCGTCAGGTCATGATCCGGCACGCGCACGCCGACGGTGGGCAGCGGCGTGAGGATTTCCGGCAGGCCAGCGCGTTTGGGCAGGGCGATGGTCAGTGGGCCGGGCCAGAAGGCTTCTGCCAGGCGCTGGGCCGCCTCCGGCACGTCTACACACACGGCTTCGATCCGGTCTGGGTCGCTGAGCAGCAAGGGGATCGGCTTGCCTTCAGGTCGGCCTTTCGCTTCGTAGAGGCGGCCTACCGCTGCGTCCAGATGGACCGACGCCGCCACGCCGTATACCGTGTCCGTCGGCAGCACGACCAGTTTCCCGGCACGTAGCGTTTGCGCCGCAAGAGGGGCCGTGCGGGGATTGAGGGGCAAGATACGGCTCATGGTATGGCGCCAAAGCGGCAGGTGTTCAGGCGTCGTAGCGAGATGATGCAGGAAATTGTAGCGGCGAACTCAATCCACCGCTACCCCTGAAGTCATCCGCATACCGCCTCAACCACCCGATCGCGCCCGGCGTAATCCCGGATGATGTGAACATGCGCGTCGGGGAAAGCCAGGATGCACAGCTGATGGACTGCCGTACCCTGGTCCGCGCCGATTTCCAGCAGCAGGCAGCCTTCCGGCGCGAGTCGGCCCGGCACCTGTGTTAACAGACGCCGGATCAGGGTCAGGCCGTCCGGTCCGCCGTCTAGGGCCAGGCGCGGCTCGTGCCGGGCGACGGGCAGCGTATCTAGCACGGCAGAGGGGATGTAGGGCAGATTAGCGGCGATGAGGTCTGGGCGCAGGTCGGCGGGCAGCGCATCCAGCAAATCGCCCTGGTGAAACCAGACGTTGCGCAGCTCGAACTGCTCTGCGTTTCGTCGAGCCATGTCCAGAGCGGCAGGGCTGAGGTCTGTTGCATGGACCACCGCGCTGGGTAGTTCCGCCGCCAGGGAGAGGGCAATCGCGCCGCTGCCCGTACCTATGTCTACCAGTGTCAACCTGCTCTCCCTCTCCCCCAGCGCACGTTGCCTTGCCCATGCCAACGCCGCCTCGACCAGACACTCTGTCTCTGGGCGAGGGATCAGCACATCCGGCGTGACGGTGAACTCATGACGGTAAAAGGCGCGCCTGCCGGTCAGGTAGGGCAAGGGGACACCGGAGGCGGCGGCTTCGACCCATGCCGTGTAGCGCGCGTGTTGGTCGGCGGTCAGTTCGCGTTCGGGATAGGCCAGCAGCGCGGCGCGTTCCAGGTTCATCAGCCTGCTCAACAGCACCTGGGCGTCTAGCTGCGGCGAGTCGCTCACGGCAGCAAGCCGGGCAGCGGCATCTTGCCAGGCTGCACCGACGTTCATGCCGCCGACGCCTCGGCCAGACGTTCGGCCTGCTCGCGTGTGGCAAGTTCATCGATAAAGATGTCGATCTCGCCGTTCATGACAGCAGGCAGGTTATAGCTGCTGATGTTGATCCGGTGATCGGTGACACGGCTTTGGGGGAAGTTGTAGGTGCGAATCTTTTCGCTGCGCTCACCTGTGCCCACCTGGCTGCGGCGTTCGGATTCCAGTTCTTCCTGACGGCGGGTTTGCTCGATGTCGTAGAGCCGGGCGCGCAGGATGCTCATGGCGCGCAGACGGTTTTGAAGCTGGCTGCGCTCGTCCTGACAGGCCACCACGATGCCGGTAGGAATGTGCGTCAGACGGACAGCCGTCGAGTTCTTCTGGACGTTCTGGCCACCCGCGCCTGCGCTGCGATACACATCCATACGGATGTCTTTGGGATCGATCTTGATCTCGACCTCGTCCACTTCTGCCAGCACAGCCACCGTCGCCGTGCTGGTGTGAATGCGCCCCTGGCTTTCGGTCGCCGGGACGCGCTGGACACGGTGTACACCGCTTTCATACTTGAGACGGCTGTAGGCCCCCTTGCCCCTGACCTCGAAGATCACTTCTTTGAAGCCGCCAATACCGGTTTCGTTTTGGCTGAGAATTTCGGTCTTCCAGCCGCGCGCCTCGGCATAGCGGGTGTACATGCGGAACAAATCCGCTGCGAAGAGAGCTGCCTCGTCGCCGCCTGTCCCAGCGCGAATCTCCATGATCACGTTCCTGTCGTCGCGTGGGTCTTTGGGCAGCAACATGCGCTTGAGTTCGGCAGCCAGTTCCGCTTCCTGCGCACGCAGTTCGATGATCTCGACCTCGGCCAGGGCGCGCAGTTCGTCATCGGTCTCATCTTCCAGTAGCAAACGCGCGTCTTCGAGTTGCTCGGTCACGCGGCGATACGCGCGGTAAGCCTGGACGATGTCTTCCAGCTCGGCTTTTTCCTGCGCCAGCTCCGCCACGCGCGTGTGATCCGCCAGCACAGCGGGATCGGCCATCAGGCGTTCCAGTTCTTCGTAGCGGGCCTCGATGCCTGCCAGCTTGTCCAACATCACGCACTTCCTTACGCCAAAACCACTCACCGTAGAAGGCACAAGGCGCGCAGAGATACCCTGCTCCCTTTTTGCGCCTGTTGCGATCTGTGCGGCAAATGCTTCCACAGGGATAACTGCCTATCCCCAGAGTATACTGCGCCGGAAGAGCGGTGTCTATCCTGACTCTGAAGGGTTAATGTGACGGATTTCACACATAGAATATGACTTCTGTCATGCCGACCGCTCTTTCATTTATTCGATAATGCGAATACATCATCTCTCAGGCAGGTGGAAGCGCAGCGTATGGAAGCCCAACTGGTCCGTGAGATCGAACTGCTGTACAGCCAGATCTGCCATGCCCTGGGCGACCCCAAGCGGTTGATGATCCTCTATGCCCTGGGCCGCCAGCCGCGCTACGTGAGCGAACTCGCTGCCGAGCTGGACTTGCCTCAACCAACCGTTTCCCGCCACTTGAAAATTCTGCGCGACCGTGCGCTGGTCAAGGCGACCCGCGATGGCGCTTCTGTGTACTACGCCCTGGCCGACGAACGGGTGCTCCAGGCATTGGACCTGTTGCGCGCCATGCTGCGCGACCGTATGGCCGAACAGGCGCGTCTGGCCGAATTTGCCGCGTTGGAGGCCGAACTCGATGCCCGGTAAGGCGCGGGCGGCCTGGTGGTTTTAAAGGAGGGGGTATGCCCAGAGCAAGACCGATTGCCTGGTTGCTGGTGTTCGGCGGGGCACTGTTGCTGACGCTGGCCGCATTGCTGCTGGCCGTTCCGCCGGCGCAGGCGCAGTGCGGATCGTCGGCGTCGTCTTGCAAGAACTGCCACGAGGTTAACGCTGAATATCCCGTCAACGGCTCCGGGGAATGGCATATCAGCCACGCTTTCGGGGACTTCTGCGCTTTCTGCCATGCCGGAAACGTCCAGGCGCTCGAACAGGACTTGGCCCACGAGGGGATGATTTATCCGCTGTCCGATCCTCAAGGCTCATGCCAGAGCTGTCATCCGACGGACTATATGGAGCAGGCGCAGGTATACGCCGTCGCGCTGGGGGTGGACCTGAGCGCGGGCGAAGGCAGCGAATCCGGCATTTCGGGCGGCGGTGACGCGGACCCTGCCGATGTGCCGCCGCAGCCGATCCCTGCGCCGGGCGAACGCCACGCCAGCGGCGCGCTGATCGACTATAACCGCCGTTACGAGATCGAGGTGTTGGGTCAGTTCGATACATCGGTCGTGGGCAACGCGATCCTGGTTGTAGTGGGCGTGTTGCTGCTGATCGTAGGCGCGGCGTTGGTGTGGCATTTTGAAAAGTTCGGCGAAGCCCTGCGTAAGGCGCGCGCCGTACCGGGCGATGATTGGCGCAAACTGGCCTACAGCGGCGCGTATGATGTGCGCGGCCCGGTGATTTCATCGTTGCCAACCGTTCCGGTGTCGGTTGCTGTTCCTGCGCCCGCAAAACCCGCATCAGCTTCCCTGGTGGCCCTGCCGAAGGGTGTGGAAGGGTTGGACACGGCAACGCAAGAGGTCCTGCGCCGCCTGCTGGCCGATCCCGAACATGGCGCGGCGATCCTGCGTGCATTGGGCCGCCTGGACCCGGCGTTGATCGAGGCTTTGCAATCGCTGAACAAAAAAGATCGCGCCTTGCTGCTGGCAATCGTCGAGCAGTTGGGAGAGGAGGGGAAGCCGTGACCTGGCTGCTGAAACAACTCCGTAAAGACCTGTGGTCGCCGGAAGTGGCAGGCGTTGGGCTGGGACTAGTGTACGTGCTGGCCCTGTGGCTGTCGCACCGTGCGCCCGGCGTGTCGGGGACGTTCTTCAACGCGGCGGCCATCCTGGGCAAGCCGCTGACGGTGGGCGACCCGGCCAACCAGTTCTTTGTGACCACCTTTCCGCCGCTGACGGAAGTGTTGGGCTGGCAGTTTTACATGGTAGTCGGCATTTTCTTCGGTGCACTGGCCTCCGTGCTGATCGCGGGTAAGTTCAGGTGGACCTGGATTCCCATCGAGCAGTGGAAGGACGTGTTCGGCGGCGCGATCTGGAAGCGTTGGGTCATCGCCTTTGTCGGTGGGATCATCCTCCAGATCGGCGCAGGCATTGCCGGGGGATGTACCAGCGGCCTGGCGCTGGCGGGCGGCGTACAGCTCAGCCCGGCGGCTTTTCTGTTCATCCCCGGCATCTTCATCTCCGGCGCAATTGTGCAGCTGCTGGTCTACCGGAACAAATATTAGGCGGGAGAGTTCAACCATGCCTGTCTCGGTTCCCGACATCCTGGTAGCCCTGGCGCTCGGCTTTCTGTTCGGCTGGGTGCTGGATAAGGGCGGCCTAAACCGGTACTACAAAATCGCCAACGTCTTTCGCTTCACCGACCTGACCGTACTGCGCTTCATGATGACCGGGATGCTGGTCGGCATGATCGGCATCTATAGCCTCAAGGCGCTGGGCCTGGTGGACCTGACTGCCGTCTCGGCAACCGTGCTGGCGGGTAATCTGATCGGCGGCGCGGTGTTCGGCGTTGGGATGTCTCTCTCTGGATTTTGCCCAGGCACCTGTGTTGCAGGCGCCGCGCGCGGTCAATTGGATTATCTCATTCCCGGACTCCTCGGTTTTCTCAGCGGCGGTCTGATCTTCGGCCTGATTTACCGCACCGATCTCATCCAATGGCTGCTGACGGCAGGGCGGCCCGAACTGGCCTATGCCAAGCTGCCGGAGCTGCTGGGCGTCGATCCGCTGCTGCTGGTATTCGTCTTTTCCGAAGCGATTCTGATCTTCCTCTACGTGGTGGGCAAGACGCGCGCCCGTCGCCGGGATGTGTTGGAGGCGACAGTCGAGCAGGAGCGCGTCGCGGCTGGCCTCGTTGATGCGCCAGTCCGCCCGGCGGAAAGTGCGGGAGACTAGCGATGACCGATCAAGAAAACGATCAGCCCTCGAAGAAACACTGGCGGCTCTCGCGGCGGCAGTTCTTCAAAGGGGCGGCCCTGGCCGGGACGGGCGCGGTGCTGGCGAAAGCGGGCGTCTTTGACCTGGGAGCGGCTCAGGCGCAAGGCACGACGCATTTTCTCTCCGGCCCGACCGCCGATTATGAAGTACGGACCATGTGCGAGATGTGTGTGTGGCGCTGCGGCGTGATCGCCAAAGTGCGCGACGGCAAAATCGAGAAGCTGGACGGCAATCCTGACCATCCGCACTCGATGGGCAACCTGTGCGCGCGCGGACAGAGTGGCCTGATGCACACCTACGATCCCGACCGCGTGCTGTATCCGCTGATGCGCGTCGGCGAACGGGGCAGCGGGCGCTTTCGCCGCGCCACATGGGAGGAGGCGCTCGACTTTACCGCCGATCAGATGATCCGCATCCGGGACACTTACGGCCCGGAGGCGATGATCTTCTCCTCTACGCACAACCTCAGCCAGCCGCTCTTTGAAAACCTGCTCAATGCCTACGGCAGCCCCAACTACGGCACACAGCGTAGCCTGTGCTTTAACGCGATGGTGTTGGCTCACCTGCTGACGCTGGGCATTCAGGAACCCGCCCGCCGTTATGACGGCATGAACTACATCATTCTCACCGGGCGCAACCTGTTTGAAGGCATTTCCACCAGTGAGAGCAAGCAGTTGATGGAGCGCATCGCCCAGGGCGCGCACGTCGTCATGCTCGATCCGCGCTTCACCAAGACGGCCTCCAAAGCGACCGAATGGCTGCCGATCAAGCCCGGCACAGACCTGGCCTTCCACCTGGCGCTGATCAACGTGATCATCGGCGAGGAGCTTTATGATCGCTGGTTCGTGGAGAACTACACCGTCGGGTTCGACGAACTGACCGAAGCCGTCATCCGCTATACCCCGCGCTGGGCCGGCGAGATCACGGGCATCCCTGAAGCGACGATCTACCGCATCGCCCACGAATTCGCAGAAGCCGCACCGTTTGCCTTCGCGCATCCCGGCTGGCGCACCAGCAACTTCGTCAACAGCTTCCAGACGGAGCGCGCTGTCGCCGTCCTCAATGCGCTGATCGGCATCTGCCCGGAGGAGGGCGACTGCATTTTCGCCGACGAGCGCACGGTCGCTCTGGGCGTGCCACCGCAGCCAGCCTATCCGCGCATCACGGCTCTGCGGCTGGATGGCGTGCCCTGGAAGTATCCGCTTGTGCCGCTCAAGCTGGGCGTCTTCCAGGAAATCCGTGATGCCATCCTGACCGGTCAGCCCTATCAGGCGCGCGGCTGGTTCTTCAGCCGCCAGAACCCGGTGCTGAGCATCCCCGACCGCGCCCGGACCATCGAGGCGATGCAACGGCTGGAGTTCGTCGTCTCCATCGACACCATCCTCAACGACTCCTCGTGGTACGCCGACGTGATCCTGCCGGAAGCGACCTACCTGGAACGCTACGACCCGCTGCACTCGATTGGCAATCGCGTGTTTATCCGCCAGCCGGTCATCGAGCCGCTGGGCGAGTCGCGTTCGGCGCTGTGGATTTACCGCGAACTGGGCCAGCGCCTGGGCCTGGGAGATTTCTTTCAATACCTGGATGAGGAAGACTACATCCGCCAGCAGATCGCGCCCTTCGACGTGACGTTGGAACAGCTCAAGCAGGTCGGTTACTTCGACGTGGAGATGGCTGAGGAGCGTGAGCGGCGCTGGAATACGCCCAGCGGCAAGGTCGAGCTGGCATCAGAAACGCTGCGCAACGCGGGTTATTCCGCCGTGCCGGTATGGGAAGCGCCGCCCGAACCGCCCGCCGGACGCTTCTACCTGCTGACCGGCAAGGTTGGTCAGCATACCCAGTTCGCCACCCAGAACAACGCCTACCTGACCGAAGTGGACTATCATACCCGCGAACTGTGGCTGCATCCCACCCCCGCTGCCGAGCGCGGCATTGCCGACGGCGACCGGGTGCGCGTCACGAGCGACGTGGGCGAAGTTGAGGTCACGGTGTGGGTGACGGAAGCAATCCGGCCCGACTGCGTGTACCTCGCGCCGGGCTTCGGGCATGGTAGCCGGGGCTTGAAGATCGCCTACGACCGGGGCGCGAGTTCCAGCGACATTCACGTCACCTATACCGACCCGATCAGTGGCGGGCAGGCGCTGACCCAGACGTTCGTCACGGTAGAAAGGGCATAGGGCGATGGCACAGAAAAAACGCTACGCCTTTGTGATCGACCCGGCGCGCTGTATCGACTGTCGGGCGTGCCTGGTGGCCTGCCGCGCCGAGTGGAACACGCCGCCCGGCCAGACACGCATCTGGGTGCACACCGACGGGCCGCAGGGCACATTTCCCAATCTGCGCCAGACCTACGTCCCGGCGCAGTGCCACCACTGCGAGGACCCCTGGTGCGTGGAAGCCTGTCCGACCGGGGCGACCTTCAAGCGGGAAGAGGATGGGCTGGTGCTGATCGACGAGGACGCCTGCATCGGCTGTGGGCTGTGCGTCAACGCCTGCCCGTTCCAGGCGCGCTTTCGCAACGTCGAAAAGGGCAAGGCTGATAAGTGTTCGGCCTGCTTCCACCGCGTCGAGGCAGGGGAGATGCCCGCCTGCGTGGCGACCTGCATCGGCGGCGCGCGGCTGTTCGGCGACCTGAACGATCCCGAAAGCACGGTCAGCCGGGCGATCCGGGGCCGCGCCGTCTACCGTCCCACCACCGATGCGGTGAACACCCAGCCGATGACGCTCTATCTTTCCCCGCCGGACGCTTCCGCCGTGCAGGTGACTCCGGCGCCGCGCGATCCGTTGGTCGCCGAAACCTTCTGGCACGCCGTCGGGCTGCCGCTGGTCAAACTGGCGGTGGCGGGCGCGTTTGCAGGGCAGGCAGCGGCGTTCATCGCGCAGCTTCTCAAGGGCGAGAACGAATTCGAGGATGCCTGATCGTCGTCATCATGGGGTAGGGACACGGCATGTCGTGTCCCTACCGGTAATCGATCATCTGAGGGGAGCGACCCATGTCCCACGAAAAACTGACCCTCGAACAGCGCGAGGCCCTGCGCGGCCAGACCCTGACCAAGCACTACCTTGCTAACATCCTGACGCACTGGTTCAACGCCTTTAGCTGGCTGCTGCTGCTACCGACCGGGCTGGCAATCCTGCTCGGCAAGGCGTATCCCTTTGTGCCGCAGGCATGGAATGACTTCGTGCGCAACGTCTTCGGCGGGCTGGCCCCGCTGATCCAGTGGCACGCCGTGTGGGGGCAAATCTGGCTGTTCGTGTTGTTCTTCAACGTGTTCGTCGGCTTCCGCAAGTACTTCATCCCCTTCGCCGCGACCCGTATGCTCATGGACCGCGACGACTGGAAGTGGCTGATGGTCCGGCCCTTCCAGATGTTTGGCCTGATGAAAAACCGGCCCCTGCCGCCGCAGGATGCCTACAACGGCGGGCAGAAGCTCTACAGCTATCTCGTCGTGGTCGGCACGCTCATGATCGGCGTCACGGGCATGATCATGACCTACCACCATCTCATTCCCACCTCGCTGCAATGGCTCATTCAGTGGTCGATGCCGCTGCACTTCATCAGCGTCGGGTTGCTGCTGGCGGGGATCATCATCCACGTCTACATGGGTGCGATCATGCCGGAGGAACGGCAGGCGTTCTTCAGCATGTTCAGCGGCAAGGTGAACGGTCTCTATGCCTATCTACACCACCGCAAGTGGTATGAGCGCAAGATGGCCGAGAAAGCCGCCTGGGAAGATCACTATCGACGCCAGATGGAGGCCGAGGAAGCGCCCGGCGAACCCGCCGCCGAGACGTCGCCTGAAGCGCCCAATCCTGCCGCCGTCGGAGGGGATTGAGATGCATCCCAAACGGCTGATCCTGGTTGGCGTGATTTTGCTGCTGCTGGCCGCCTGCGCGGAGGCCGTCCCCACGCCGCGCCCGACGGAGGTCGTGCCGACTCTCGCGCCCAATCCTACGCGCAATCCCGCAGGCGATGTCCAGAACGGCGCGACCCTGTTCGTGACGTGGCGCTGTGCCGACTGTCACGGCGCCAACGCGGGTGGGCGGATCGGGCCGTCGCTGGCAGGGACGACTCTGTCCCTGGAGCAATTCACCCTGGCCATCCGCCAGACGCGCCCGCCGAAGCCCGCGTTCAGTGAAACCGAGTTGAGCGCGGCGGACGTGCGTGATCTGTACGCCTGGGTGAGCAGCCTGGAGCCGTCCGTTGAAGCATCGCCGGGCGTGGCGCTGGGTGAGGGTGAAATCCTGGGCATGACGCTGTATACCAGCAGCGGATGCGATGCCTGTCACGGGGCGTTCGCCCAGGGCGGGCCGGAAGCGTCCGCGTTGGCGGGCTACGCCGGAGATGCCAATGCCTTTTTGGAAGCTCTCGACTCTACCACTGCCGACGTGCCCGAACACAGCCTCGAAACGCTGGACCGCGACCTGATGCGCCGCCTGCACCGCTGGCTGCAAGAGGGCGCCAATCCCGACAGCGGGTGCTGAAACCCTCTCGACATGGTAGCGGCGGCTTCAAGCTGCCGCTACCCGACAACTGTTGCTGCCTGCCATGATCGCCGACTCCCGCCGCTGTGCCATCCGTCCCTTTCTCATCTTGCTGCTGATCCTGGCTGGATTGGGGATCGCACTGCCCACCTTGACTCCCGGTCTGCCGCCGCGCGCGGTCGTGGAGATCGTCCCGACCAACACGAACCGGCCTGAACGTTGCCTGACCTGCCACGCCGGGATTGAAGACATGAGCGCATCCCACCCGACGGCGGCGTTCGGCTGCGTGTCGTGTCACGGCGGCCTGCCGCTGGCGACGACTGCCGACCAGGCCCACGCTGGGATGGTCGTCAACCCCGCCGCGCTGGATGTGGCGCAAACATCCTGTGGAAGCTGCCATCCTGCCCAGGTGATTGTCGTGCAGCGCAGCCTGCAGGCCACCTACGCCGGGGCCATCGGCCACGTCCGCCGCGCCTTCGGCTTGCAGCCGGACGATACGGCGCGCTTTGGCGCTGCGGCCATCGATCACCTGCAAGCCTTTGCAACCAGCGAGTCCGATCCTGCGCCGATCCAGAGCTTCGCGCAGAACTGCCTGACCTGCCATCTGCACAGCGAGGCGCTGGCGCAGGACTATTTCTACCGCAGCGAAGGCTGCGCGGCCTGCCACGTCCTCTACGCGAACGACGGCCTGTATCGCGGCGGCGACCCGACCGTTCCTCAGGATGTGCCGGGCCATCCCCTCCGCCACGAGTTCACCCTGGCGATTTCCTACACCCAGTGCAATCACTGCCACAACCGGGGCAATTACGACCTGCGCACGATGACTTTCCTTCAGCGGGATGACCTGCCCGCGCCAGAGGGACTCTCGGATCGGGGCCGCCGTCTGCACGAGTATTACCAGCCCATCGGCCAGTTTACGCTGTGTGAATGGGAGCTGGATTGCATCGACTGCCACACCTCGCGCGAGATCATGGGCGACGGCGTGCTCTACGACAACCGCGCGGCAGCGAGCTATATTCAATGTCGCACCTGTCATGGCACGCTCGACGCGCTGCCTGCTGGAATGGTCATCACAGAGACCGATGTGGCCGACCTGACTCGCGCCGAACTGAACCCTTACGTCGATCTGGCGGTGGGCGATACGGTAATCGCCACTGAACGCGGCGACGCTTTCTGGCACGTCCGGCAGGAAGGCGAAACGTGGGTGCTCACCGGCAAAGCCGACGGCGCGCGCTACGTCGTGCCGCTGGTGATGGGATCGGCCTGCGAGCAGCAGCCGGATCAGCAGGCCAGCCACTACTGCCACGAGTGCCACGCCTACGACCGGGAGACGCCGCAGCCATGAACCGCCGTCGCTTTCTACGCCAAATCTCCGAAGACATCGCCCGCGCCGCCGCCGAGGGGATCGATCCATCCGCCGCGCAGCCGCCCATCCCAGAGCGCCGCACGCCTGCCGAGCCGATCAGCGTGCCCACCGCCGGGCCGCCGCGTCAGTATCAACCGGGGGATTGGGTGCTGGTTGAAGATGCGCTGGCGTGGCTGGGGTTGGACGAGGTCGGTTTCTACGCGCTGGACGCGGTCTGCCCGCATCTGGGCTGTCTGGTGCGGCACGTCGGCGGACACTTCTTCTGCCCGTGTCATGGCAGCCGCTTTGGGCTGAAAGATGGCGTGCGGCTCGAAGGCCCTGCGCCGACCGGGCTGCGCGCCCTGGAAATCGCCCTGGACGGGCAGGGCAATCTGGTCATCCGGCGGGATCGCCCGGCGCACCCCGACGACCGTTTTATTGCGTAGGCGTTCGGCGGGGCAGGATGGCGCGCGGAATGTGACTCTGGCCGTTTTCTCCGTAGATAACTTCTGTATCCATGTCATAAGCCGCCGAAAGCAGCGGCGCAGTGAGCACTTCCGCCGCGCTGCCCAGGGCCAGCATCCGGCCCTGTTTCATCACCAGCACACGGTCCGCGTAGAGCAGAGCGTTGTTCGGCGCGTGTGAGGAAACGATGAAGGCGAGTCCCTGCCGCGCTAGCCCGACGACCAGTTCCAGGACGCGGTGCTGGTTTTTGGGATCAAGATGGGCGTCTGGCTCGTCCAGCAGCAGCAGGCGCGACTGCTGCGCCAGCCCCCGCGCGACCATCACCAGTTGGCGCTCCCCGCCGCTGAGTTCGGTGTAAGGGCGGTCGGCCAGGTGGCCTAGCCCGACGCTCGCCAGCGCGTCGTCGGCGATGGCATGGTCGGCGCGGCGCGGCGACTCAAACAGGCTCAGGTGCGGTGCGCGGCCCATCAGCACCATCTCGCGGGCGGTGTAGGCGAAGGCCGGGACGTGTACCTGCGGCACATGCCCGATCCGGCGGGCGCGTTCGGCGGGCGAATAGCGGCGCACGTCTTCGCCGTCCAGCAGCACGCGGCCTGCCGTCGGCCTGAGCACGCCGCTGATACACGAGAGCAAGGTCGTTTTGCCGCTGCCGTTATGTCCCAGCACGTAGAGCACTTCGCCTTCTGCAAGCCTGAACGATACCTCGTGAACCACCGGCGTGTCAGGCCGGTAGGCGAAGGCAACGTTTTGCACGTCTAGCTTCATCACGATCCACCAGTTTTTCTATGGCCGTGTTCTCGATGGCAACTCAAAACTCAGCACTCAAAACTCTGAACTTCTCACCATCCCACCCGGTTCCGCCGCAGCAGCACCACCAGAATCGGCACGCCGACTAGCCCGGTCAGCACGCCGAGCGGCACTTCTGCCGGGAGCAGCGTGCGCGAGATGTTGTCGATGAGCAGCAGAAAGGCCGCGCCCAGGCTCAGCGACGCGGGCAGCAGTCGCCGGTGGTCCGGCCCGACCAGGATGCGCCCGGCGTGAGGCATCACCAGCCCGACCCAGCCGATCACGCCGCCGACCGAGACGGCAGCCGCCGTCATCAGCGTGGCGCAGACGATGATCGCCAGTTTGAGCCGCGTCGGGTTGATCCCCAGCGCCGTCGCTTCGGCGTCGCCCAACGACAGGATGTTAAACCGCCAGCGCAATAACCACAAAAAGCCTGCCCCACCGATGGTAATGGCTGCCAATGCGGGGATGTCTCGCCAGGTGACGGTGTTCAGGCCACCCAACAGCCAGAACGTGATGGCAGGGAGTTCGTCCAGCGGATCGGCCACGTACTTTAGCAATGAGGTGAGCGACCCGAACAGCGACCCGATCAGGATGCCCATCAGCGTCAGCACGATCATCGGCGCAGTGCTGTAGAGACGGCTGCCGAAGAACGCCAGCCCGACCGCCAGCAGCCCGAAGGCGAAGGCCGATAGCTGGACGTGCAGTGGATTGCCTGACAGCAGAATCATCAGTGCCGCCCCGAATCCCGCGCCAGACGTGACGCCAAGCAAATTGGAATCGACCAGCGGGTTTTTGAAGATGCCCTGAAAAGCCGCGCCTGTGCTCGCCAGGCTGGCCCCGATCAGCAGCCCAGCCAAGGCGCGCGGCAGGCGCACCAGCAGGACCAGGGTTTTCACCACGTCGGGGATTCCGGCAGCCGCATCCGGGAATAGAGGCAAGATCAATACCCGTCCTACGTCCGGCAGGTCAATCGGGTAGCGACCAAGCGCCAATCCCAATAAAAAGAAGGGCAGGGGCAGCCCCAGCAACAGCCCGTAGGCAAGTTTGCGCACCCAACGACTTGCTGAAAGGGTCGCCCCCGCCGGTTTGGCTACGACCCGCACAGGCGGGCGACCTCCTCTGGCAACAGTTCGTAGTCGTAGAAGGTCCGGTAGAAGGACTGCGTTTCGGCGGCGCAGTCGAAGGCTATCAGGTCAGGATGCAGCGTATGTGCCATCCACAAAAGTCCCAACGCCGAGTCCGGGCCGGGGGTGTCCCAGGGGGCCACCAGCTTGGGCAGATCGTAGACGGCTCCATCCTGCACGGCACGGAGCGCCTGATATTCCTGGCTCTCCAGAAGTGTTTCGCGGGTGACATCGCCGTAACCCGGCAGGAAGATCATGTCCGGGTCCCAGGTAACGATCTGTTCCAGGTTCACGTCGTTCCAGAAACCGGTCAGTTCGCCGCTGGCCGAAACGCCCCCGGCAGCCTCGATCATGTCCGACTGGTACATGTCGCCGCTGGCAACACGCAGCAGGTCTGAGCCGTGAAACAGCACGTTCGGGCGGTCCTCCTCGGCGATGGTTTCGGTTTGTTCGGTCACGCGCGCGTAGATTTCGTCGTAATACGCGATCCAGGCTTCGGCGCGGGCCAGGGCGTTCGGGCCGAGCATTTGGCCGTAAAGCAGCATCGCGTCCTGAACCTGCTCCGGGGTCTCGATCTCGACCAGGAACAGCGGGAACTGCATCTCACGCACCTGGTCGGCCCAGGAGGCGCGGGCGCTGGACACGATCAGGTCAGGGTCCAGCGTGGCGACGGCCTCGATGTTGATAGCGCGCTGGGTGGCCTCGTAGCTGGTGATGGTGTCGAAGTCCGGATCGATGCGACGCATGGTGTCTGCCGCCGGGCCGTTGGCTCCCAGGAAGGACGCCATGACGATGCGGTCACCTGCGCCCAGAGCATAAAAGTAGTAGGTGGTCGGCCCATAGGCGCTCACGACGGCGCGCACCGGCTGGGGCACTTCCACCTCGGCGCCAGTCGAGTCGGTCAGTGTGACCGATTCCGGCAGCAACCCTTCACCGATCAACACTTCCTGGCCGTCCGGCGACACGGCGAAGTCGATGAAGGCCAGCGCCTGGGCGTTCTCGGTCAGCGGGACGAGGCCCACTTCCGGCAGGTAGTAAGCGGGCAGGCCATCATAGGCCGCTGCCAGGGCGTCGGCGTCGGCGCTGGCGAGCACGTCGGCGTTGGCTTCGACAAAAGCCGGTGCCGCGCCGTCGTAGCGCGCGGCGTAGAGAGCGGTCAGCGCCGCTTGCAGGTCAGCGTCAGCCTGAATGGTGAATGGGGCTTCTTGAGCGTAAGCGAGGGGGAGGCTAAAGGTAATCAGTAGAACAAAAGATGTCAACAGACGTGCTGTTGACCCGATCAAGCGGGACATTCTTGTGTGTCTCCTTTCCAAGCATGGGGGGCAAGGCCGTTTCCGCGCCTTACCTTTACCTGCCGTGTGGCAGGAGCGGCCCAATCACCCTGGGCAAAGAACCTGTAGGTGAGAGGGCTTCAGAGATTGTCGTTTCAATCATAACATGGTAATGCGCCGGATTCAAAAACTGTGATGATCGTCGTATGTTTTAGGGCCAGATGTCAGGCCGACGACGATTATTTATGCATTGAGTTAGTCAAAGTATCCATGCTATACTGGAATATGCGCACCAAATTTTTACACTCGTAGGCAAAAAGAAGGAGGCAAGGCAATGACCCTCGGTGGTTATGCGCACCGTGTCGGGCGGATTAACCTGACGACGGGAGCGGTCACTTACGAGGACATTCCTGAAGAGTGGGCACGCAAGTACATCGGTGGGCGCGGCCTGGGAGTGCGCTACTGTCTCGAAGCAGGGCCGACGCTTGATCCGCTGGGGCCAGATAATCTGTTGTGCTTCATGAATGGCCCCCTGACCGGTACGCGCGCCAATATGAGCGGGCGCATGGCGATTGTTACCAAGAGTCCGCTGACTGGCACAGTGACCGACAGCCATCACGGCGGCTGGTCGGCGGCGCGGCTGCGTTGGGCCGGCTTCGACGGTCTGCTGTTCACCGGTAAAGCTGACCACCCTGTCTATGCTTATGTGACGGACGGTCGGGTCGAACTGCGTGACGCCAGTGACCTGTGGGGCAAGGGTGTCCACGAGACGATTAAAATCCTTCAAGAGCGTTACGGCAAAGATGACCTGAGTGTGATCGCCATCGGGCCGGGCGGCGAGCGCCTGGTGCGTTACGCCTGCTGGATCAACGAGGATGATCGCGCTTCTGGGCGCGGCGGCACGGGTACGGTGGGCGGCAGCAAGATGCTCAAGGCGGTGGTCATCAAGGCCAAACGCGCTTACCCCGAACCGGCCAATCCTGAGGCTTGGAAGCCTGCCCACGAGGCGGCCCTGGGATCGCTTACGGCGGACGGTGCGTTCACGCAGCCCAAGAAGGGCGGCCTGAGCGTGCTCGGCACGAATGTGCTGATGAACCTGACCAGCGGCATCGGCGCGCTGCCGACCCGCAACGGCCAGTTGACCTCCTTCAGCGAAAAGGCCGAACGGGTCAGCGGCGAATACGTCAAGGAAAATGTTCTGGTCGATAATCCGACCTGCCATGCCTGCCCGGTGGCGTGCAAGAAAGAGGTCGAGGTCGAGTTCCAGGGCCAGAAACTGCGCATGGAGAGCGTCGAGTACGAGCCGGCCTGGTCGTTCGGCGCGATGTGCGACAACGATGACATCGGCGCCATTGCTTGGATGATCGACCGCTGCAATGATTACGGCATCGACGCAATTGAGACCGGTGTGGTCCTGGCTACCTACATGGAGGTCTGTCAACACGGCTGGGACGGCACCGACCCGCTCCCCTGGGGCGATACGGCTAAGATGGCGGAGATGGTCACCAAGATCGCCTTCCGCCAGGGGGTAGGCGATGTGCTGGCCGAGGGCGTGGCGCGCGTTGCAGAGCACTATGGCCACCCGGAGATCGGGATGCAGGTGCGCGGCCAGGCCATCCCGGCCTACGACCCGCGCGGCCTCAAGGGCATGGGCCTGGGCTATGCCACCAGCAATCGCGGCGCATGCCACTTGCGCGGCTACAGCCCCGCCAGCGAGTTCGGTGTGATCTCCCTCAAGACCGACCCGCTGGATTGGGAAAGCAAGCCTGCGCTGCTCAAATTGCTGCAAGACCTGATGGCCTTCACCGACTCGTTGGATTTCTGCAAGTTCAGCACCTTCTCGGAAAGCCCGCAGATATACGTGGACCAGTACAAGGCCATGACGGGCATCACCGAGTTCACGCCGGATGACCTGCTCAAGACGGGCGAGCGCGTGTACAACCTGGAACGCTACTACAACATGCTGGCGGGCGAGAAGCCGGGCAGCGATACTCTGCCGAAGCGTTTCCTGGAAGAACCCAGCACCATGAAGGGGTCGGCGGGGCACGTATGCGAGCTGGCGCAAATGTTGGAGAAGTACTACGAACTGCGCGGCTGGCAGGCAGGCGGTGTCGTGCCGGAAGCCAAGCTCAAGGAGCTGGCGATCCCGTAGCCTGACGGCGCGCCGACAGACCGATAAAACCGACGTGGCAGGGGCACCTTTCGAGTGCCCCTGTTTTGCTTATCCCCCGGCTGCTGGGGGAATGAGGATCAGGTCGTCATCGGCTTCGATAGACGTGTCCATGCCCTGGAGCCACTCGACATTCCGCCCGTTGACCAGGATGTGCACGACGCCGTTGAGCTGGCCCTGCTCATCTAGCATCTTGGCCGCGATGGGCGGGCAGACTTCTTCGATGGCCCGCACCAGGTCGCGCACTGAACCGCGCTCAAAGGGGATGTCGAGCGTTTTCGCGCCGGCCAGGTCGCGCAGTGTGGCAAACAATTTGACCGTTCTCATGCCGTTTCTATACCCCAATCTTGTGCCCGTTGTAGAATCTCCTGATAGAGGATTATAAAGGCGGTGGACGTTCCGGCAAGGCACAGGCGTTGTTCCGGTTCAGGGTAGCGTCAGGGTATGCAGCAGTAGCGGGGTCAGCCGCTCAACCAATACGTCCAGCAGATTGGGGCGCACCACCACCAGCGCCCGCTGGTATGACCCTGCGCGTAACACGTCCAATGCGCTGCGCCAGCCGCCGCCTTCGAGCAGTTCGATGGGGCCGATCTCGTCCACCAGCAGCAAGTCGCAGTCTCCTACCGCCGCCAACAGGTCCGCGCCGCGTGCCAGTGTCGCCGGATCGAAGCGCCATTTGCGCCCTGCTGCCGGGGCCGGATGGATGCGCTCCGCCAACGGCCAGCGTTCGCCGCTGATCGGATCGAGCAGATCGATGCCGATGCGCTGACCGGACGAGTCATAGCGTCCTGGCGAAAGCACGCCGCCGACACGCAAACCCGCTGCCCGTGCCGCATCGAGGGCGCGCAAGCACAGCACCGTTTTTCCTGATCCCTGCGGGCCGCTTACCAGGGTGATCGTCGCCGGGGGACAGAAGAGGGTGTCGAGGTCGAGCCGGGGGCCGTTTGACGCCAAAGCTGTTTCCTTTCGGGCGAAGAACCGGGCGCTAAAAGTGCTGTTTTCGGCAAAACATACCCAATTATAAAAAACCGTTGCTAACTTCACAAACACGGTTAAACTCAGGTGCGGTGCTAAACCAAATAACATACATCTGATCTGTGACGATGAGGAGGGAGGAATGGCGCCGCAAAGTGAGACAGCGTCTTCGGGCTTATGGTCCTACCTTAGCAAAGTGATGATTGTCATTGTCGCCGCCTGCATTATCTTCGTCCTGGTCGGCCCTGACACCCAGGCAATACCGCTGGCGTATCTGGGGATCGCGCTGGGCGGCGTGGTGTGGATGATTCCGCTGATACGCCATGTCGCCGCGCTGTTCCGCACGCCCTCACCGCCGCAGAGGCCAAAGGTCCCTCCGGAGCAGGTTTACCTGGTGCACAGCAAGGCCGGGACCATGCTGCTGACCGCCGGCCAGGAATTGCCGCCCGAAAGCCAGGATACGGTGGTCCAGGAACTGTGGGCCGGCAAGCCGATCAGGGTAGACATTGACCATGATACCCTGTACCCCACCCGCGATGAACAGGTGATTAGCTGCACGCTGGCGATTACTTACACCTTCAGACCCGATCTGGTTGACCAAGATATACTGCCAATCCTGAATAAGACCCTACTCGAAGAAAGCCCTCTCGAACTGATTGATGAGATCAAAAATGAATTGATGGTCTTCTTTGCAGATCGTGACCAGAAGCAAGCTATTACCCGGAGCTATCAGGACCTGCGCGGCATGGTGCAGTCCCTGTTTGATCGCTGCTGCCGGGATTATGGCCTTGTCTTGCTGCCGGATTTCAAGGGAGTGAACCTGCATATTGCTCATCCGCCCGACTATATCGATGCCTTGAAAAAATACATGATTAGCCGCTTCAATACTCCGTATGGCAATAGCTATGGTTGGGGAGGCAGTGGAGGCAGTTGGACAGGGAGCAGGGGCCGATCAGGAGGAATGGGCGGCGGAGCTGGCTGGGAAACCAGAGACGGCGGATCGGCAGGCATAGGCAAGCTTCCCAAAACACACTGGAATGAATTCAAAAGATCAATTACGCAGTCCATCACCGACTTTGCATCGATGGGGATGCACTTTGGGGAACTGGTCGAGTATTGTTTGGTCGAGGGCGCGCGACTGGATGACCTGCTGCAGCATGGCATCCGTTTTGACGGCGTGATGTTGAGCGAGCTTAAGCTGTATGGCGTCGATTGTCAAAGTGTGTCGAAGGATCGGATGGTCCAGATGGGTATCCGCCTGGATCAGTAGCCAGGATAGGCGGCTTTTATAAGGCGCTTGAAAAACCCGCAGAACGGGTTTATTATTGGTTTGGGTTATGTTACATCTTGTCGTGGCCTGTGGTGGCCTGCGTTTTGTCGGTTGTATGTCGCCTTTTTGGGGAAGACGTTATCGCTGTGAAGAGGGTGAAACGTGATCATCCCAAAGAATACCTGGACCATCGTGCGTATTTTATTGACGGTTTTTTTGTTGACCTCGGTGTTCCGTCTGGCAGGTGGCCGGGAGTGGTTGCAGGCGCTGGCGAATAATGCGCCGCAGGTCGGGCAGGCGTCGCTCATCCGGGTGGTGAATGCGCTGGTCTATGCCAGCTTGCTGGTGGCGGGGCTGACACCGCTGATCGTCTTTTTCTTTGTGAATCACCGTCTGCAGCAGCAGTGGGATGCCGCGCAGGCCCGGCTTTCTGAGGTCAAGCAGAGCTACGCCTGGCGCGCCAGGGAGCTTGCTCGCTTAGAAGAGCAGATCGCCAGACAGTGGGCGCAGTTGTACCAGTTGCACCAGCAACAGGCGGGCCGTGAGGCTGTTCGTTGAGCGTGTGGAGCGGGGTGGCGAATCGTCGAGCCGCCCTTTCGTGTTTGGTATGGTTGTCTCTCCCTTTTGTTCTGTCAGGATTGGCGGTCCTGGTGTGTTTGGTGTGTTTTCTACCGTCTATTCCTGTCTCCGGCGCATTAGTGCCTGCGCCGACGATAACCCCAATCTACGTCCTGACGCCCTCCAATGGTGAAGATTCTGAAGTAGTGCAACCATTTGCAGACATCGGCGTATGGTGGTTGATAGCGTTCGTGGTGGGTGTGTTTTCACTGATCATTGTGTCGGTGGTAGGTGTGGCTCGCTGGCGGCGGCTGCCGCGCCTGAATACCGAGATCGCCGATCTGGAAGTACAGTGCAGAGAACTTGATGGTAAAATTCGGTATGCACACAGGTCACTTGAACGGCTTAATCGGTCGATCAGTAGTATCAAGCATCGTCGTAACAGATGAGTAGAATAAAGTTAGAGTTGAGTTATAATATAGCGAGCAGTTACTTTTGGGTGATGTCTTTTCTGAATAGTTAAAATATAATGACTACAATCGATCGTTTTAAGGAATGACTGCCATGCGCCATAACCTGTTGGTGGGCACCCTGGTCGTTGCTCTCCTCGTTACATTACTGGGCTTTGTCACCATCGCGGGTCTGTGTCTCAGCCTCCCCCTAGGCGATACGAACAACTCATTGGCATTGCTGTTGCCCTCTCTGGCCCTGTTGCTGATCGTGGCTGTCATCGCGGCGATCTCGGTGATTACCATCGTGTGGGGGGCTGGGATGTTGTCTACCTTTTCGTATTATCGCCGGGTGCAGCTTGCTGAGGCCCAGGTTCAGGCCAGTGAGTCCCTGATACAGGTTGAACAATGGCGCGACCGACTATGGGATGCACGTATGCAGAAAGTCTTTGTCGGTGAGACGCTTGCTACCTCACGACCGCCGCTTCCTGCCTCCACCGCCGCACAGGTGCATACGACCACAACAAACCAGAGACGCGGTAGATCGCCCGCGTCTCTGACATTGATTCGCAATGGCACGACATCGGATTGATTAGCTGCTGCCTGCCCTGGCCTTCGCCGCCGCTGCCATGATCTCTTGAATGCGCCCCACCATCTCCGCCGGGTTGGGGTGTACCCCTTCGACCAGCAGCGCGTTTTCGTAAAGCTGCTCGATCACTGCCGGGACAAGCGTATCCATAGCGTCATGTTCCAACGCCAGCGCCATATCTCGGATCAGGGGATGGCGACGGTTGATCTCCATCACACGTTTGGAAACGGCAAAGTCGCGGTCCACCAGCCGCCGCACGCGCTCCAGGCTGTCGCCGGGGGAATTGTCCGGCGCGACCAGGCGGGCTGGACTTTCGGTAAGGTGCTTGCTTTCGCGCACGGCTACCACGCGCTCACTCAGCACCTCGTTAAAGCGTTTCAGCAGCGGGTTGAACAGGCTATCGGGCAATTGATCGTCGGTGGGCGTTTCGGCCTGGGGAGCCTGCGCGTCGGCGTCGGCCACATTCTTGAACGGATGGCCCTCGAATTCGCGTGCCGCGACCATCACGAACGAGTCGATGGTTTCTGATAGATAAAGCACCTCGGTATCCGACGCCTTGAAGGGGTCCAGGTGCGGGCTGCGCGCCATTGAGGTCAGGTCCTCACCGAACAGGTAGAAGATCGCCTGCTGTCCTTTCTGCATCCGTTCGACGTACTCCTCCAGAGAAACCCAGCCGTCCGGGCCGGTTTTGCTGGAATGGAAGCGCAACAGCTTGAGCAGCTTGCTCTGATCCTCCGGGACAGTGGCGACGCCCTCTTTGAGGAACGAGCCGAACTCTCGCCAGAACTTCAGGTAACGCTCTGGCTCTTCGGCAGCAATGCGGTCCAGTTCACCCAACAGGCGACGGACCAGGTTGGTATGTATCTTGCGCATGAAGGGGTTGGCCTGCACCGATTCTCTGGAGACGTTCAGCGGCAGGTCTTCGGAATCGACCACCCCCTCGACAAAGCGCAGGTATTCCGGCAGCAAGTCGGTGCTGCGTTCCTGAATGAGCACCTTGCGACTGTACAGGCGCAGGCCGTGTTCTTTGGGGGCGAGCAGCCCGCGCTCGCGTTTGCCGGGTACGTAGAGGATGGCGTGCAGGTCCAGCGGGGCCTCGCTGCTGACGTGGACACAGACCAGCGGCTTCTCGAAGTCCAGCGTAATTTGCTGGTAGAAACGGTCGTAGGCTTCCTCGGTCACATCGCGGGGCGGCTGCCGCCAGATGGCGATTTGCTGGTTAATCGGCTCGGCAGGGCGATCTGCCGGCGGCTGCCCCAGGTAGATCGGAAAGGCGATGAAGTCGCTGTGGCGCTTGACGATCTGCCGCAGTCGCCACTCATCGGCGAACTCTACCGCGTCTTCTTTGAGTTTGATCCGCACTTCCGTGCCGCGCGTTTGCAGATCGGCTTCCTCGACGGTGAAGCGGGGGCTGCCATCGCAAATCCAGCGCGCGGCTGCGGCGTCGGGTCGGAAGGAGCGGGATGTGACCTGCACCTCTTCGGCCACCATAAAGACACTGTAAAAGCCGACCCCGAAGCGCCCGATAATGTTGGTCGCCAGATCGCCTTTTTCTTTCAAGGCATTCAAAAAGGCCGTCGCGCCGGACTGGGCAATCGTGCCCAGGTTCTGGATCAACTCTTCGCGCGTCATGCCGATACCCGTGTCGCGCACGGTAAGCGTGCGGGTATCCTTATCGGCGGTAAGGTAGATCGCCATCTCGGTGTCGGGATCGAGCACATCCCGGTTCGTGAGCATTTCGAACTGGAGCCGGTGCAGCGCGTCGGAGGCGTTGGAGAGTAACTCGCGCAGAAAGATTTCGCGCTCGGTATAGAGCGAGTGGATCAGGATGTTCAGCAGTTGTTGGACTTCAGCCTTAAACTCAAACGTCTCGTTCATCGCTTGCTTCTCCCACACAGATAAAGCAGTTTTGCTTTGTGTATTATAGCGTTTCCTGTAGGCCTTCCGGCATTTCTTGCGGATTTCTAACAGTGCCAACCAACCTCTCGCCGGGGCGCATAGGACAGGGTAAAGTAGCCCACACAACTCGGATTTGAAAGATTCAGGGAGCGTCTATGTCGCTACAGAAAAAGCTCTTACTGGTTGCAGGTATTACCCTGGTGCTGTGGAGTGGGGTCGCCTTGGCGCAGGGAAACGAAACCTTAAGCGCCTTGCAGCAGGCGGTCGTCCCCCTGCGAGATGCACCTGAACTGGCTGAGCGGCTCGGCGGGGTCGTCGGCGCAACGGAGATCGTCGTCCCGCCTGCACCTGCCTATGAGCAGGGCGACCGGGCCAATTTCTTCGTCGCCAACGATGATACCGAAACAACTTTCGAGATCGAGGCCGAACTGGCTGCTGTCACCCCTGGCGTGTACCTGTGGGTCGAGGTGGGCGTGCCTTATAACCCAAACCGTCTGGCCGACATCGCCCGCCAGCTTGACGAGGAGATTTTCCCAACAGTACGCGCTGCCTTTGGCCAGGAAGACTCTCCGGGTATCGACGGCGATCCGCACATTTACGTTCTCAATGCGACCGACCTGGGCACAACCATCGGGGGATACTTTAACGATGGCAGCACCTATCCACGCCAGATCGTTGCCTCTAGCAACGAGCATGAGATGTTTGTAGTGGCGGTGGATAACGTGCCTTTTGAAAGCCCGTATTATACTTACGTGCTGGCGCATGAGTTTGTCCATATGATCCAGCACCGCGAGGACCCGAACGAGGAAACCTGGGTCACGGAAGGCGCGGCGGAGCTGGGCGCGTTTCTGGCGACCGGGCCGCGTTCCAGCTTTGGGGAAATTTACCTGGCCGATCCGACGCTTCAGTTGACCGCGTGGGACATGGATAATCCGGTGCCGTACTATGGAGCGGCCTCGCTTTTCTTTACCTACCTGATCGAACGCTATGGCGAGGCGGCCACACTGGCCCATTCGCTGGAACCTGCCAACGGCATTGCCGGCATCGACCGCGCCCTTGAATCCCTCGGCGCGACCGACCCGGCGACGGGCCAGCCGGCGACATTCAATGACCTGTTTGCCGACTGGTTGGTCGCCAACGTCCTGAACGATCTCTCGGTGGCGGATGGGCGCTTCGGCTATCGCTCGCTGAACCTGTCGCAGACGGCGACGGCGGCCACTTATGATGCCTACCCTGTCGCGCTGGCAGATCAGCAGGTGAACCAGTTCAGTGGAAATTACCTGCGGTTGGAAAGCAGCACGCCGCAAAGCCTGACCGTCGCCCTCGACGGCAGTGATACGGTCCGCCTCGTCCCGGTCGAACCGCATAGCGGCCGCTTTTTCTATTGGGCCAATCGCGCCGATCAGAGCAGCACACGCCTAACCCGCGCCTTTGACCTGCGCGGCGTCGAGAGTGCCACGCTGCGCTTCTGGACGTGGTACGAGATGGAGTCGTTTTGGGACTACGGTTACTTCAGCGTTTCGACCGACGGCGGCGCGACGTGGACCGTGCTGGAAACGCCCAACACCACCGCCGAAAATCCCAACGACCGCGCTTTTGCGGCGGGCATCACCGGCTTTAGCGGCGGTGACGATCCGCGTCCTGCCCCGTACCTGGGGATCCGCTACGACGGATCGACCGGCGCCGTCGTCGAACTGGTGCCGGGTGGCCCAGCGGATGTAGCAGGTATCCAACCGGCTGACGTGCTGACGGCCATCGGCGGTGTGGCGTTTGCCCCGCCAGACTTGCTCGCCACGCTGGACCGTTTCCACGTCGGGGAAACCGTCATGATCACGGTGCAGCGAGATGGCAAGGCACTTGATCTGCCTGTGACATTGGGTGAGCACCCCGAACGGCAGGTTGCTCCGTCGCCCGTCTGGATCGAAGAGACGCTTGACCTCACGCCTTTTGTAGGCAGCCAGGTGCTGGTGCGCTTCGAGTACGTGACCGACCAGGCGTATACCCGCAACGGCTGGGTTATCGACGACATCAGCCTGCCTGAGATTGGGTACTTCGATGACGCCGAAAGCGATCTCGGCGGCTGGACTGCTGAAGGCTGGGTGCGCGTCGCCAATGAACTGCCGCAGGAATTCCTGCTCGAAGTCGTGCAGGGCGGGGCAGAGCCGACGGTCACGCGCCTGCTGATGCCCGGCGAGGGCACGGGCGGTGTGTGGACCGTGCAGGTCGGGCCAGGCGCGCCCGCCACGCTGATCCTCAGCGGTATGACGCCCTACACCACCGAACCGGCAACCTTCGACCTAACGATCAGCGCGGACAACTGAGGACAACCAGGAATGGTGCTCCCTCTCCCCAGCGCCGCTCATGGGGAGAGGGAGCAGCGGTGGCAGCTATGCCGTCAGGCGTGCGGTAAGAGTGATCTCAACGGCGGCGAGGGCCTGCGAAACCGGGCAGGCCGTCTTCGTTCCGGCGGCGATCTCTTGAAATTGGGCCGGGTCAATGCCTGGCACATCGGCCTCGCTATCCAGGTCGATGCGGGTGATCTTGAAGCCGCCGCCGACCCGCTCAAGGTGTACCCGCGCCGTCGTGGAGACGCGCCGGGGCGTGAAGCCTGCACGTCCCAGGTCGGCGCTGAGCGCCATTGAGAAGCAACCGGCGTGCGCAGCGGCGATCAACTCTTCGGGGTTGGTTCCTGTGCCCTCTTCAAAACGTGACGAAAACGAATATGCGCCCTCGAACGCGCCGCTGCCGAATTTCATCCTGCCGCTGCCGTCGCGCAGCGTGCCATCCCAGGCGGCCTGGGCAGTACGAACGGGCATTGTTTGTTCTCCTTCAGAACCCACATTTATGAACCACGCACGGCGACGATTGTACCGTAAGGGACGCTCTTCGCAATTATGTTTGCCCACAAAATCCAAATTCCTGCCGTGTTCTGCCGCGCTGCTGCAACCCGTTCCCGTCGTATGCGTATAACAGGGTAACTGAACAAGACAGCAACACTGCCGCATTGTCGAGGAGATCGTGATGAGCGAGCAGAAAGATATTATCGAACGGTTGAGCCGGATAGCCCGCGACCTGCCGGAGACCGACGACGGCGCAACGCCGGTTCCAATTCGCATCGAGCGGACGCCGCAGGCGGTGGCTGAGGAGTCCCTGGAGCGGGCCAAAGAGGAGCTAAGCCAGGGACGGGATGTGGTGCGCGAGTACGAAGAGAAGTATTACGGTAGGGGCGAAACGGCGCGGCGGCGCGCCCAGGCCGAACGGTGGGCTGCTAACGGCCTGGGTACGTTGGAGCGTTCGCTACGTACACGGGGCGAATCTGTGCGTGGCCTGAGCGACGAGGAACGGCTGTGGGCTGCCCTGGCGCATGCCAGCGCCCTGATCATGATCGGCGTTGCCGTCGTGACGGGCGGTTGGGGTGCGCTGGCGATGATCTTCGCCCCACTGGCGATCTACTTCGCTTTCCGTGAGAAGTCGGACTTCGTGGCTTTCCATGCGCTCCAGGCATTTGCCTTGCAGATCGTCGGCACGGTCGGTTGGTTGGCGTTGCTGCTGGTCGGTGTGTTGGTGTTGGGTGTGGCGATTGCCGTTTCCGCTGTTGCCAGTGTTCTGCTGATCGGCCTGCCGTTCCTGCTGATCTTCGTGCTGTTGCTGGTGATCTTCATTCCGTTGACTCTGGCGTTGCCTTTCGGGATGTTGATCTACGCCATTATCGGCGCGATCCAGACCTACAACGGCCAGAATTACCGCTATCCCTGGATTGCGGATTGGATCGACCGCCAGATGTCCGGCAGCAGTGTGATGACGGCCTGAGTTTCACCGATTGCGTCCCGGCGGTTTCCCCCCCACCGCCGTATGCCCTCGATAAGCGGCCCCCCAGTTTTCAGGGGGATTCCCTTATCGAGGGCTTTTTATGCTACACTAAGGAAGATTACGATCAGGTTGGACAGGTGAGGAGCGTCACAGTGGCCGAAGCATCCTTCCAGTGGAATGTGCTGACCTGTTTATATGGCGCGGCACTGCTCGGCGGTTTGTTATACGCTTTCCTGCTGTTGTTCTCGCAAGGCGTGGGGCATACTTTACAGGTTGACATTAACCTGGGGCACTTCGATCTGGGTTGGCATGGCGGGCTGGGCCACGACGGCGGTGAAGTGACCGGCTTGAGCCTGCTGGCGGTGGTCGGGTTTGTGACGGCATTTGGCGCCTTCGGGTTAGGCTCGATAGCGTTGTTCTCGGCAGGTACCCTGGCGAGCTTGTTGTGTGCGCTGCTGGGGGGTGCCCTGGTCGGTGGGGCAGGCCAGGTGTTTTTTGTCCGTGTGATCTCTCCCACAATCAGCAGTAATATTGACTGGGGAAACATCAAGGGAATACCGGCGGAGGTTATTGTGTCAATTCCCTCTGATGGCCTGGGGCAGGTGGCCTTTGTCGCGGAAGGCCAGCGCCATACCCTGAGTGCGCGGGCGTCAAATGGTGTGGCAATTGGTCGGAACGTACCTGTCATCATCGATACCGTGCGCAGTGGGGTTGCCTATGTTTCAGAAGTTACGGCTGGTGCAGGGCACACAGCGGGTTTTCGTCTGCAAGGTTGACTGAGTCCGTTCGGAGCAGGAAAGGAGCCTAATGCATGGACGCTAACCTTGTGGCCGGTGTGGTCATTGCGGGCGTGTTTTTGGTAGTTTTGATCGTGGCGTTGATTCTGTTGCGTTTTTACCTCGGCCATATTCAAACTGTTAGCCCGAATCAAGCTCTGATTATTTCCGGCATCAAGCGCACCTATACCGATCCGGTTACAGGTAAACGCTTCAAGCGCAGTTATCGCATTGTCAAAGCGGGTCGGGCCTTTATCTGGCCGATTTTCGAGCGGGTGGATGTGCTCTCGCTGGAATTGCTGACCATCGAGATCAACATCGACGACGTGTACACGGCTCAGGGAGTGCCGATCAGTCTGGACGGCGTGGCCCAGATCAAGATCGCCAGCGATGACGTGAGCATCCAGACGGCTGCCGAGCGATTCCTGTCCAAGTCGCGCGCCGAGATGATCAGCGTCGCCCACGAGACGCTGGCCGGACACCTGCGGGCCATTGTCGGGACGCTGACGGTGGAGGAAATCTACCGCGAGCGCGACAAGTTCGCCCAGAGCGTGCAGGAAGTCTCTGCCGAAGACCTTAAGAACATGGGTCTGGCAATTGACAGCTTTGTGATTAAGGACATCCGCGACAAAGAGGGCTACCTCAACGCCCTGGGCCGCCCGCGCATCGCCGAGGTCAAGCGCCTGGCGGTTATCGCGGAGCAGGAGGCTGCTGCTAAAGAGGAAGCGGCCAAACGCGACTTTGGCATTCAGAAGGCCAACTACGACCGCGAAGTCGCCAAGCAGCGCGCCGAGGCCGACCTGGCCTACACGCTTCAGCAAAACATCTCCAATCAGACCGTGCGCGCTGAGGAGATGCAGGTCGAGATTATCGCCAAGCAGAAGCAGATCGAGGTCCAGGAGCAGGAGGCGCTGCGCAAAGAGCGCGAGCTGGAGGCGACGGTACGCCGCCCTGCCGAGGCGGAGCGTTTCCGCATCGAGACCATTGCCAATGCCGAACGCTTTCAGGTCGAGGCGGAGGCCGCGGCCCAGGCTGAGGCGACCCGGTTACGGGGCGAGGCTGAAGCAGCCTCCATCCGGGCGCGCGGCACCGCCGAGGCGGAGATCGTCAAACAGAAAGGGTTGGCCGAGGCGGAAGTGGTCCGGCAGAAGGGACTGGCCGAAGCCGAGGCGATGGAAAAGAAGGCGCAGGCCTGGCAGAACTACAATCAGGCAGCTCTGCTCCAGCAGTTGATCGGTGTGCTGCCGCAGGTTGCCGCCGCTATCTCCGAGCCGCTGGCGAAGACGGACAAGATCGTGGTCATCAGCAACGGGAGCGATGGCACGGTGGGGGCCTCCAAACTGACGGGGGACATCGCCAATATCGTGTCCCAGGTTCCGGCAACCGTCGAGGCGCTGACCGGCGTCAACCTGCTCGAATTTATCCGTAGCTTGCCCGGCCTGACCCAGGCACAACCGCCAGCCACCTCTGTGCCTACCGATGGCGCTGTTACCGAAGCGCCGCAGCCCCCGGCATAACGGCAGTATCGTGTGGGTAGGATAGGGCTATCAGAATCACGAGCGCAGAGACCTCTCTGCGCTCGCTGTTTGGTGGAGATGCCGGGAATCGAACCCGGGTCCGAAGAGGACGAATACGCACGCCTACAAGCTTAGTCGGCCTATTTGAGTCTCGCCGTCAGCAGCCCCGGCCAACAGGGTCAACATCTGGCCAGCCGATAAGTCTTTTCACCCGCGTATCGGCGTCAGGGGTGAGCACCCTGGTTTTGGTGTCGCCCACAGCCTCCTCCGACCAGGTACGGAGGGGGGTGGACGGATTACCTCTTGGTAATCGGGCTAGGCATAAACCGCTTACGCGGCCATGGCCATCGCCGGAGCGTAAGTGCGGTTGGCACTTAATGGTTGCGCCAGATTTACGAGGTAGCGCCGCTCGGCTTGCAGTACGTACCCTATCACTCCCCGTCGAAGCCTGTCATCCCCAATTGGGTAATTATATTATAGCACAAACTGCCGCTGTTTTCGTATATAATCCGCCCGAATCGGCATCTGTCTGACAGGTCAAAAGGTTCGCGGCGTGGCCTCAAACGGACTTTCACAAACCCTCATCATCAAAGTGGGCACCAGCACCCTCACCGGCGGCGCGAAGCGTCTCTCCCGTCCGGATATGCTGGAACTGATCCGGCAGGTGGTGGCTCTGCGTCGGGAGGGCTGGCGTGTGGTGCTGGTGTCGTCTGGCGCGATGGCTGCCGGGCGTGAATTGCTAGGTGATCCCACTCTGCCCAATAACTTGCCCGCCAAGCAGATGCTCTGTGCGGTGGGCCAGGGCTATTTGATGCAGGTCTATAACACCTTGTTCGGCCTGTACGACGTGCACACCGGGCAGGTGTTGTTGACGCATGACGACCTCTCGCACCGCACGCGCTACCTCAACGCGCGCGACACCTTGAGCACCCTGTTGGACTATGGCATCGTGCCTATCGTCAACGAGAACGATACGGTGGCCGTCGAGGAGATCAAGGTCGGGGATAACGATAATCTCTCTGCACAGATCGCCGCGCTGCTCAACGCCTATCTGCTGGTGCTGCTCACCGATCAGGAGGGGCTTTATGACCGCGACCCGCGCGCCGATCCGAATGCGCGTCTGATCCCACGGGTGGAGGTCATCGATGAGCACATCTGGGAACTGGCGGGCGGCAGCGTTTCGGGCCTGGGGACGGGGGGGATGATCACTAAAATCCAGGCGGCACAGTTCGCTACGCGCAGCGGCGTGCGCACGGTGATTGCCGGCGGGCGCGCGCCAGACGTGCTGATTCGGTTGGCGCGTGGCGAGGCAGTCGGGACGATTTTTCTGCCTGCCGAAGAGCGGTTGGAGAGCCGCAAACGTTGGCTGCTGGCAGAGCGTCCCCAGGGGCGTTTGCAGGTCGATGACGGCGCGGCGCGCGTGCTGCGCAGCCAGGGGGCGAGCCTGTTGCCGGTGGGCATCCGCGCCGTGCAGGGCAAATTCGAGCGTGGGGCGGTTGTGCGCGTGGTAGACGCGCGGGGGCGGGCGCTGGCGCAAGGGCTGACCAACTACACCAGCGACGAACTGGCGCGGCTGTGTGGACGCCATTCTCACGAGATTGTGGACGTGCTCGGTTACACCTATGGCGACGAGGCCATCCACCGCGATAACCTGGTGCTGACCTGATCTAGCGCGGCCCGCTTACAACCCGGAACAGTAGCGTGCCCAATCCTATCGCCAGCGCCGCAATCACCCACAGCCCGACGGTGCTCAGGAACCAGTGCAGCAGGCGACTGGAGCGCGCGCGCAGAAACACGAACAGGAACGCCAGGATCGCCCAGAATCCCAGGAACACTACCAGCACGATCCATGCCGACTCGCTGAGTTGCGGCCCCAGGCTGTTCAACCGCGCTAGAATGGTATCCCCAACGCTGGCTGGGTAGCCGAACAACGACCACACCTGGTGGATGAAGCCGGTAAACGGCGTCTCTGTCCCACCTGTCAAGGCCCCCTGTGCCGGGATCAGCCCGCTCAGGTTGATCGGCAGGGCGCTCAACAGGCTTTGCACGAAGGTCGTCAGCAGCGTGATCGTCATGGCCGCGATCATGGACGCCGTTGCGCCCTCGTTGGGGCGCAGCGCCCCGGCCTCGCGCAATGCCTGTTGGACTGTATCCCCGACCAGCAGAAACGTCAGTACGGCCACCGCCAGGACGGTCAGCGCCAGCGAAAAACACCCACTGGTGCAGCCGCCGTTGACTACCAGAAAAGGCTGAAGTACGCGCCGTTCTCGCTCCACATGCACGATCTCCCGTTCATGCTGCGGTGGTGGTTCGGGTGTGGGAGCCGGGATCGCGGGCGGCGTATAGGCCGGGGAAGCGATTGGCTGATAGGTGCCAGGCGGGGCATCGCCCGGCTGGCCCGGAGGCGATGGGGGTGAGGTTGGGAAACTGTCGGGTGGTCGAGACAGCACAGGGGTAGATACGTTAAGCTGTGCGATCCGCTCAAGCAGCGCCCGCGCCTCCTGATGCGATGGATCAAGTTCGAGCACACGTTCGGCGGCCTGCTGTCGTTGTTGAAGCTGAGGCGCAATTTGGGCGATGACCCACCAGGCGTCCAGGTGGCCAGGCGCGACGGTCACGATACTATACAGCAGGGCCAATGCCTGCTCGCGGTCGCCCAGTTGATATAGGCTGCGGGCCTGTTGAAATTTGGCTTGCTGCGGGTCTTCGGCGGCCATAGGCGTCCTCCCCTTAAAAACCCTGTATTAGATTGGGGTATAACACGGCCCGACAGGTGCGCGCAAGCGGGTATGCAGGATCGGCCCTGAAAGGTCGGGACTTCCTGCGGTATACTTGCCTCGACCTGGCTGTACCCACGTGTGGATTCGCAGAACGGAGCAAGGATGACCTACCAGCAGCGTAAAGAAGTCGCCGTCCGGGCCGCTTATGCCGCCGGGCAGGTGTTGCGGGAATGCCTGTTACACCCGCTGGATATTTCCAGCAAAGGCTCGGCGAACGATCTCGTGACCAACGCCGACCGCGCCGCCGAGGCCGCGATCATGGACGTGATCCGTGCGGTTTACCCGGACGATGTGATCCTCTCGGAGGAGACGCCCGGCGTCGAGCTGACCGGTGCAGGCTGGGTGATTGATCCGCTGGACGGGACGACCAATTACAGTCGGGGCTATCCCCTGTTTGGGCCGTCGATTGCCTGGATGGAGGCAGAAGACCGCACAGGCGTGGGCGTGGTCTATAACCCGCTGCTGGATGAACTGTACTGGGCGGTGCGGGGCGAGGGCGCGTGGTGCAACGACCGGCGCTTGCAGGTGGCCTCGACTTCTACGCTGGAGCGGGCCTTCGTGACCAGCGGCACACCCTACGTCGTGCGGCAGAATCCCGCTCTGGCGCTCGATCCCTGGAGTCGGATGATCACGCAAGTATTGGCCCTGCGCGAAGACGGCAGCGCCGCGCTGGACCTGTGCCACGTGGCCGCCGGGCGCACAGACGCACACTTTGAGGTCAACCTCAAGCCCTGGGATGTGGCAGCAGGCGCATTGATCGTTGCCGAAGCCGGCGGTAAAACGACGACCTATCGGGGTGAACCTTTCACACTGTATCGGACTTCTTACATCGCCAGCAACGGCGCGCTTCATGACGCGCTGGTGGCGCAGTTGAACGATTTGGGCTGAGCAAGGCGCAGTTTAGAATCTGGTGAATGTTTGCACGAGCGGGTGTTTGGTGATTGACAAGCGCCCTGCTCTCATGCAATAATGACTTCAGTTCATACGGCGACCCTTATCTTATCGCCATGCCATCCTAGAACGAGAGGAGGTGGTGTACATGGATAACTGTAGTAGTCGTAGTAGCGCCGTGGCACCCCTCCTCTGGATGGACTAAGGTGCTACGGCGCACCCAACAAAAGGTCTCCGTCTTTATGACGGGGACCTTTTGGTTTCCTCAGGAACCGGTAAAGCATGTCTGCTCTCCCACTCGGTAAACTTCCGCCAGACCTGTTGGCCACGCTGATCGCGGATTTGCCTGCCGATCCACGTGTGGTCCTCGGCCCACGTGTGGGCGAGGATGCCGCCGTCATCGATATGGACGACCGTTATCTGGTCGCTAAAACCGATCCGATCACCTTCGCGACCGACCAGATCGGCTGGTACGCCGTCCAGGTGAACGCCAATGACCTGGCGACGACCGGCGCGACACCGCGCTGGTTCATGGCGACGATCCTGCTGCCGGGCGGGTCTGCCGATGCGAGCATGGCGGCGGACATCTTCGCCCAGATTGCCTCGGCCTGCCGTGCGCTGGGGATTGCTGTCGTGGGCGGGCATACGGAGATCACCTACGGCCTGGATCGCCCGGTCGTTGTCGGTGTGCTGTTAGGCGAGGTCGCCAGAGATGGCCTGATCACGACAGGCGGCGCGCAGCCGGGCGACGCGATTCTGCTGACGAAGGGCATCCCTATCGAGGCGACGGCGCTCATCGCGCGGGAAAAGCGAGCGGAACTGCTGCCTCATTTCGGGGCGGCTTTCCTGGACCGTGCGGCGGCTTACCTGACCGATCCGGGCATCAGTGTGCTGCGCGACGCCCAAACGGCGGTCCGGGTGGGCGGCGTGACCAGTATGCACGACCCGACCGAGGGCGGTCTGGCGACGGCTTTGTGGGAACTGGCTGAGGCGTCTGGGCGGGCGCTGCACATCACGGCAACGGCGTGGCCAGTCTGCGACGAGGGTGCGCAGTTGTGCGCCTTCTATGGCCTGGACCCGCTCGGTGCGATTGCCTCCGGCGCGCTGCTGCTGACGGTGAACCCGACCTTTGTGGACCGGGTCATGGCGGCGCTGGGCGAGGCTGGGATCGCGGTCTTCCGTGTGGGCGAGGTGTGCGTCGGGTCGGCGCAGGTCTGGCGGTGCGGCGAACTGTTGCCTCGTCCTGCCCGCGACGAGGTGGCGAAACTTTTTTAACTGGACTTTTGGGGCCGGTCGTGGTATAAAGACCTTGCCTGCCGTGCGCGTGATGCCGCACTGAGGTTTTGAGCCAACACTCAAACGTTTGGGCGTCCCATCCGGGGATCGAAGCGTTAGGCCATCCGGCCAAGGCTGAGTAGCTGGTCAGATGCCCACCCTGCGAAAGCAGGTTCAAAACTGGCAGCACACGGCATGGCGGGCTGTCCTCATTCACACCCCCGACCGAGATCGGGGGTGTGTCATTTTTCGTCCCGGCGTGTGTCGAGGCAAATGCTTTTGCTAATGGCCAGCCGCTGAACGCTAACTGCCAACGGTTTCTACGGGCGGACGTGGTAATTGCCCACCACGATCCACTTGTAGCTGGTCAGTTCGTACAGGCCCATTGGGCCACGCGCGTGGAGTTTTTGTGTGCTGATGGCAATTTCTGCCCCCAGGCCAAACTGCCCGCCGTCGGTGAAGCGCGTGGAGGCGTTGGCGTACACCGCCGCCGAATCGACCTCGTTCAGGAAGCGTTCAATAGAGGCCGGGTCACTGCTCAGGATGCCGTCGGAGTGGGCGGTGCTATGCGCCAGGATGTGGTCGATGGCCGCGTCCAGGTCCGGCACAACGCGGATGCCCAGGATCAGGCTCAGCCATTCGGTGTCCCAATCGTTCGGCCCAGCCGGTTGCACGTCTTCAGCCTGACCCAGGATCGTCGCCGCGCGCTCATCCACGCGGAAGTGCACGCCGTCTTGCCGCAGCCGCTCCACGACCATTGGTACGAATCGCGCGGCGATAGACTCCTGCACCAGCAACGTGTCGAGCGCGTTGCACACCGAGGGGCGCTGCACTTTGGCATTGCGGATCACCTCAACTGCCGCTGCCAGGTCCGCCGTCGCATCGACGTACAGGTGGCAGATGCCGATGCCGCCTGTGATCACGGGGATGGTGCTGTTCTCCCGGCAGAAGGTGTGCAGGGCGTTACCCCCGCGCGGGATGATCATGTCCACATAGTCGCTCAGGCGCAGCAGCTCGCCCACGTAACGGCGATCCGAATCGCGGATGAGTTGGACGGCGTCCGGCGGGAAGCCGCACGCTTCCAGCGCAGCGCGGATGGCATCGACCAGCGCGATGTTGCTGCGCAGCGTCTCCGACCCACCGCGCAGGATGACGGCATTGCTCGTCTTGAGAGCCAGCGCCGCCACGTCTACCGTCACGTTGGGCCGCGCCTCGTAGATCACGCCGAGCACGCCGAGGGGCACGCGCCGCTTGCGAATCTGGAGGCCGTTCGGCAGTGTGCGCACCTCGAACTCTTCTCCAACCGGGTCGGGTAGGTCAGCCACGCGGCGCACGTCGGCGGTGATCCCGGCCAGCCGCCCTTGCAGGCTCAGGCGGTCCAGCAGGGCCGGAGTCAGCCCGGCGGCGCGGCCCTGGTCCAGGTCGGTGGCATTGGCTTCCAGGATGGCGTCCGATTCCGCATCAATCGCATCTGCCAGTGCGCGCAGGAGAGCGTTTTTTGCGGCGGTGTCGAAGGCGCGCAGGGATCGGGCCGCCGCCTTGGCCTGCTGCCCCAAAACTGTCATATCCACGCTCATGGCCGCCTCCTTAAGTAAGCTACAGGCAAATACGCGGGGATTTTAATGTATCCCCGCGTCCCTGAAGGTTGCTTGAAGTCGCTTTTTTAGCCGAGCTTATAGCCGATCTTGCGCAAGAAGCTCTTGCGCCAGGCGATGCCGTCCTGATCTTCGACGCCCTGGCTCTTGAAGCCGTCGATCACGCCCAGGATGCCCCGGCCCTGCTCCGTCTCCGCGACGATCACCTGAGTCGGGTTGGCGGTGGCGCAGAAGATGCGGGCGACCTCCGGCACGCTTTTGATGGCGTTGAGCACGTTAACCGGATAGAACCCCTCGCCCAGAAACACGATGAAGCTATGCCCGGCAGACAGAGCCAGGGCATTCTTTTTCGCCAGGTCGATCATGGCTTCGTCTGTGCCGCTCCAACGCACCAGGCACGGGCCGGACGCCTCGCAAAACGCCACGCCGAACTTGATGCCCGGCACGGCGTTGACCAGTGCCTCGTGAACGTCTTCGACCGTCTTGATGAAGTGGCTCTGGCCCAGAATGAAGTTGATCGCCTCCGGCTTTTCAATGGCAACGGTGGTCAGTTCCACTGGAATACTCTCCTTGCGCGCGAATAGACCTGTTCCCCATTGAACCGCGTTCGGGGTTCTGAGTCAACGCATTCAATCCAACGGACGCAAGGCAAAGCGGCGGTAGGCCGCTGCCAGCAGGCGTGCGTCGGTAGACAGGCCCAGCGCAGCGGGCGACTGCGCGCCGTTGTGTTGCAACACCAGCAGCCCGTCCGCTAGCGCGTCCGCCGGGATGGTGACGGTGTAGTCGCGCCAGTCGTCGGCAGACAGCGCGATGGGATCGGCGAACGGCTCCGGCCCGCCGAACGTGACTGTCTGCCCTGCGCCGAAGGCCAGCGCAGAAAAAGTGAGTTCATAGGCCCGGCCTGGTTCGAGTGTCACACGCAGCGAGGCCTGCTCGCCCGCCCAGCGCCCGTCAGGCCCGCCGATGTTTTCGGGATCGTACCATCCCCTGCCGATGTACGTCCAGCCGGCGGGCGCGCCCGGCTCGATCTGCACCGTTGGCGGCAGATCGCCGCAGCCGAGCGCCCGGCTGCGCCACCAGACCAGCGCCGCGTCGGGTGTGATCTGCGCCGGACACAGGCCGGGCTGTTCGTTCAGCCAGCCGATGCGGGTGTTTTGCTGATCGGAACTCATCCAGTCCCGGTGGGCAATCACGTAGCCGAGCGGCCAGTCGCGCAGGTAGCGGTCCAGTTCGGCGGCGGCTTCTCCGCCGGGAGGAAGATCGCGCGCGCCCGCCAGCCCCGCAAACAGCGGCGAGTTCATGTAATCGGCCAGGGCGCTGTAGGGCACGCGGGAGAACGTCCCGTTGACCATGCGGTGCCGGTGATCGGGGGCGTAGTACATGGCGATATAGCCTGCGCCCATGCCCGTCCAGCCGGAATGTGTACCTACCGGCACGTCCAGGATGACGAAGTCGCCGCCCTCCGCCGCGATCTCGCGGTATAGGGGATAATCCGGCATCACCCGCGTCGGGAAGGGCGCGAATGCCCCGGCGTCGAACAGGAGCAGTCCACCGACCAACAGGGTTCCAGAGAGGAAGACGCCTTGCCGCGCTCTGGGCGTCTGCAATCGTTCGACGAGGTGTTGCGCCAACGGCGTCCACGCCAGGGCCGCAAAGGTGATCAGGCTGGCGACGGCGGGCGCGGCGAAGCGCACCGGGTTGCGGTATTGCCCGCCCAGTGCCCAGTGCAGCGGCAGATAGGGCAGTGGAATTTGCGCGCTGCCGACGGTCACATCCGGGCCGAGGGCCAGGATCAGCGGCGGCAGCACGATCAACAGCCAGAACCAGGGCGAGGGCGCGCGGCTTTGTAGGGGCGACCGGCTGGTTGCCCCTGCACCCATTTTCGCAGAGCGCCGTCGGAACGCCACAACCGCGATCCCTCCCCACACCAGCCAGGGCAGCAGCCGACCCAACGTCCGGTCGTCACTCAGAGGCGACAGCCCCAACAGCGCGCCTGGCAGCAGGCTGTAGGCGCGGGCGGTGTCGAGACCTGCCGGGGGAAATTCGAGTGGGTCCTGCCGCACCTGGAGCAGCGCCGGGAGCGGCCAGATCAGGGTCAGAGCGGCCATCACTGCCAGCGCCAGCGCGCCCCATCCGACCAGCGTCCGCCAGCGACGGCCCTGTCGGGCGGCCCACAACGTCCACAGGGCGTACAGGCCGAGGGTGAAGGGCAGCCACAGCGGATATTGCAGGTCGGTGAGCCAGCAGCCCCACAGCGCCAAGCCCATCAGCGCGGCTCCGACCGGGTGCGGCAGGCGGCGCGGCGCGGCGATCTCGTCCCACAGCAGCAGCGTGAGCGGAAACCACCACAGCGCCGTCAGGTTGAGGTGCGTCTTGGCCGCGTGGTAAAGCATGTAGGGTGAAAAGGCGTAGGCCAGTCCGCCGAGGAAGGCGACAATCTTCGCAGTCATCTGGCCGGCGGCGGTGTTTTCCAGAACGCGCCGGAGCCAGGCAGCCATCGCCAGCCCGGTCAGGGGAAAGCCCAGCACCACCATCAGGTTCACGGCCACGATCCGCCCGGCCAGCGGTTCGGCCAGCAAATACACCGGCAGCCAGATCGGAGCCAGCGTGTGTAGGCTGAGGTTAGAAACGTGCGGGTACAGCACATAATCGGTCCACAGCGGCGACTGCCCTTGCAGCGGCGCAAAGCGCAGCCACCAGTAGTTCCAGTGGAACTGGTAGAAATCGCTGTCGGGGCCGTTCGGCACGGCGCGGTCGAACTGCGCGACCAGCCCGCCCAGCGCGACCAGCGCGATCAGGGTATAAGCGACAAAAGCCAGCGCCAGCCAGTTCCCGCGCAGCTTGGCAATACGGTTCAAGCGGTTGCTCCGGCGATTGCAAAGATCACACCGGGGTCATTTTATCCGCTTCCGGCGCTGTCGGGGGCAATTTGCTCTGCCAAGATGGGGACGGTGACGTTGGCGAGGGGCATCACGCCGATGCGCGCGCCAGGCGGCAGAGTCGCCAGCGCCAGGACTACCGCCTCTTCCAGGCTCGCCGGGGTCAGCAGCAGACGGCGCACCAGGTCCGGCGGCATCTCGGAGACGAGGAAGGTCCGCGCGCGCGCCGCGTCCCGCGCGATCTGGTAGGCTTTGTGCGGCCCGATGCGGAAGCCCTCCCGCCGGAACCGCGCGAACACGGCCTCGTAGGAGTCCATGCCTTCAGATAGCATCCATTGTTCGTAGCTTGCGCCGCCGGTTCCTTCTGGGCAGGCAGCGGCCAGGATGACCGTCCCGCCCTCCCGCGTGATCGGCACGGCGTGGGCCAGCGCCTTCTGCGCCTGGTAGAGATTGATGTCTTTCGGGTGTCCGCCCGGCGAGGCGATCACCAGGTCGAACGGCGCGCCGACCTGCACCTGGCAGATCGCCCGCACCAGAGGGATTCCGGCCTCCATCACCGCGCGGGGATTGCCGGCCAGCGCGCGGACGATCTGTCTTTCGCGGTTCAGGATGGCGTTCAGCGCGATGTGCACGTCCGCCATCTGCCCGATCTCTTCGGCGTCCTGACGGGTTGGGTTGTCGTGATAGCGGCCCAGCGTCGAATGCGGATCGGTCAGCAGGGTGTGGTTGGCGGTGATCGTCGTCCGCCCCGCCAGCCCGATGGCCGCGCTCTTGACCCCGCCGGAGAAGCCCATGAACTGGTGCGGCTCGATGTCGCCCACGACAATCCGCAGATCGGCTGCCAGATAGCGGCGGTCGATCCAGACTGGCGTGCCGCGTGTGGTGTTCCCTAGCATCAGCAGGTTGTCTGCGTCGTCGCAGTCGTGGCAGAACACGGGATAGCGCGCCAGCACGTCGGCGGGGATGACCTGCCCGAATTCCTCCGGCGGCATCGGCGCGTGTGCGCCGGTCGCAATCAGCAGGGTGATGCGCTCCGGCGGCAGGCCGAGCCGCTCCAGGCGGGCCAGCAGCGGCGGTAGCAGATGAGCGTGCGGGACCGGGCGTGTCTTGTCGTTGACGGCAATGGCGGCGGAGCGCGCCCCGGCGAAGTCCTCCAGCCGCGTGCCGAGTGGGTTGTCCAGCGCGCGCGTGACCTCGGCCAGCGGGTCGGGGGCGGCAGGCGTATCTTGCGGTGCGATCACCTCGACGGGATAACCGTCCGGCAGCGTGAGGGTCAGACAGCCCTTGCCGTAGGGCAGGCGGAAGTCAGTCATGGCTGCCCGTCGTGGATCAGGTGGGTGTACTTGAGGCCACTGCCCGTGATGAACAGCGCCACGCGCTCACGCGGCCTGATCCAGCCATCTGCCGCCAGCTTACGCAGCGCGACCACCGTCGCGGCGGCTTCCGGCGCGGCGAACAGCCCTTCCAGGCGGCCCAGCTCGCGCAGGGCGTCCAGAATTTCATCGTCGGAGACGGCCAGGGCGGTTCCGCCGCTTTCCCGGATCGCCCGCAAGATCAGGAAATCGCCGATGGCTGCCGGGACGCGCAGGCCGTCGGCGATGGTCGCAGCGTTTTGCCAGGGTTCGGCGGTCTCGCGGCCCTGCTCGAAGGCCCGGATGATCGGCGCACAGCCCGTGCTTTGCACGCTGACCATGCGCGGGCGCGCCGGGCCGATCCAGCCTAATCGCTCCATTTCGTCGAAGGCTTTCCACATGCCGACGATCCCGGTCCCGCCGCCTGTCGGGTAGATGATCACATCGGGCAGCGTCCAGCCGAGTTGTTCCGCCAGCTCGTAGCCCATCGTCTTTTTGCCCTCGACGCGGTACGGCTCTTTGAGCGTCGAAAGGTCGAACCAGCGGCCCTCGGCGGCCCCTTCACGCACGAAGCGCGCGCAGTCGGTGATCAGGCCATCCACCAGGGTGACTTCCGCGCCCAGGGCGCGCATCTCGGCGGCGAAGGTCGGCGGCGCGTCGCGCGGCAGGTAGACGTGGGCGGGCAGCCCGGCGCGGGCAGCATAGGCGGCCATGGCGCTGCCGGCGTTCCCGGCGGTGGGCAGCGCGACGGCTGGCGCGCCCAGTTCGGCGGCGCGCGCGACGGCCAAGCACAACCCCCGCGCCTTGAACGAGGCCGTCGGGTTCAGCCCTTCGTCTTTGGCATAGACGTGTTCCAGACCCAGAGACGCGCCCAGCCGATCCAGCCGCAGCAGCGGCGTGAACCCCTCGCCCAGCGACAGGCGGTAGGCCGGATTGCGCACGGGCAGCATGTCGGCGTAGCGCCACAGCGTCGGCGCGCGGTCGCGCAGGGCCCCGCGGGAGAAGGCGGCGCGCGCTGCGTCCAGATCATAGCGGGCCAGCAGCGGACGTCCGCACGCCGGGCAGACGTTCCACAAGCGGTCGGGGTCGTAGGTGGCGTGGCACCACCCGCATTCCAGGTGGGTGAGGTGAGACTGCATCGGTGGTCGCTCCGCAATCCGATGTCCGGGTACACGTCATAGGGACGCAACATGCCGCGTCCCTACGAATATAGCGCGTGGTTGTGGCGTTCGCCCTACGCGCTGCGATAGAGCTTGGTCAGCACGAACTCGTTGTGGCGCAGGACCTCGGCGTCGGTCAGCCGCCCGTTGATCGTGCGCGCCAGCATCGATTGTAGTTTGTCTGCTGCCTGGTCGAGCGTCAGTTCCAGGCGCAGGATGCCGCTCACGTCCACGTCCACGTGCTCGGCCATGGTCGCCACCGTGATCGGGTTGGCGCAGATTTTGATCACCGGCACGATGGGGTTGCCGATGATATTGCCCTGCCCGGTGGTGAAGAAGTGCACCACCGACCCCGCCGCTGCGCACAGCGTGACCATCTCTGCCGCCGCGCTGGACGAGTCCATGAAGTGCAGCCCCGCCCCTTTGGGTTCCTCGGCAGGCTGGAGCACAGACATCACCTTGTTGCGGCCCATCTTCTGGATGTTGCCCAGCGCCTTTTCCTCGATGGTGGTGAGGCCGCCCCGGATGTTGCCCTGCGTCGGCTGCGAGCCGAACAGGTCCGCGCCCGTGCCGGTGATGAAATCCTGGTAGGCCTGGAAGACGCGCAGGAATTCCTGCCCGACCTCCGGCGTGATCGCCTGGGCGGCGATGATGTCTTCCCCGCCGGTGACTTCGCTCGTCTCGCCGAAGATGGCCGTCGCGCCCTGCGCGATCAGCCGCTCTAGCAATCGCCCGACGGTCGGGTTGGCAGCCAGGCCAAGCGTCGTGTCGGATTCGCCGCACTTGGCGCTAACGGTCAGGTCGCCGAAGGAGATCGGCTCGCGCGGGCGCTCTGAGGCCCACTGCACGAATTCTTTGGCCTTGTGAGAGGCCATTTCAATCGTCTTGAGGTCGCCGTAGCGTTCGATGCCGAAGCCCGCGACAGGTTTGCCCGTTTCGGCGATCCCGGCCACGATGCGATCCGTCCAGTTTGGCTCGATGCCGATGACGATGGCCGCCGCCACGTTGGGATTGCGCCCCGCGCCGATCAGGGTGCGGAAGGTCAGTTCCAGGTCTTCGCCGAACTGTAAGCGCCCGTAGGGGTGTGAAAGCGCCATTGTGCCCCTGATCAGGGAGGCCACGCCTTCTGCCGCCGCGTTGGAGAGGTCATCGACGGGAATGATGACGACGTGATTCCGGATGCCGACGCGCCCGTTCTCGCGCCGGTAGCCGAACAGTTGGGTGTCGTTCATGGTTATTGCCACCGGATGCTCTTGAGGTTATGCGTGTGGACGTGCGCGCCCTGCGGGATGGCCTGCACGGCCTTGCCGATGACGCGACCATACTTGATCACGTGATGGCCAGCGGGGATGTCGCGCATGGCGATCTTGTGCCCCAGCGGGATGTCTTGCGTCACTTTCACTGTCCCGACCGGCTGGCCTTCCAGCGTCACCGCCGAGGCGGTATCTCCGGCCTTGAGGTCCACGATGGCGACGGCCACGTCGTCTTGGGGTTCGTGGATGAGCGCGTTATGGGCCATATGGTTTTTCTCCTCCTTACGTGATGGGGCCGGTAGGGGCGTCCCACGGAACGCCCCCGCTATGCCGGGTTAAACAACTTATGCAAACTGCGGCAGATATTCCGCGAATTCTCTCAAAAAGTCGTCCAGAATGGCGCGGGCCGTGTCGATGTCCGTCACCATCGGGTCGAGCAGCAGGGCTTGCAGCGCCAGCTTCCGGTCGCCCGTCGCCGCCGCCTCAATGACGAGCGAACTGAGCGCCAGTTCCCGGCGGCACAATTCCGCGATCCCTTCCGGCAGCGGCGGAAAGCCGATCCCCTGAATGCCCAGGCCAGACAGCACGCCCGGCACCTCGACGATGGCGTCGGCGGGCAGGTTGGGGATCAGGCCGCCGTTGTTGGGGATGTTCAACTGCGGGCTGTAGGCGTTGTCGTTGAAGGTGATGGCCGCGATGATCTCTGCCACCGGCTCTTCCAGGATGTTGAACTGCCACACATTGCGCATTTGCTCGATAGGCGTTTCGCCGGAGAGGATCGAGTCGGCCAGTTTCCAGCGGGCGGCGCGGCGACGGCGGTTGCCCTCCCAGCTTTGCAGCTTGAGGTCGTACTTTTCCCAGGGCCTGGTGATTGGGTCGCTCACCCAGGGCAGGTATTCGCACAGGTGGCTGTCGCCGGGCGTGGGCATGAGGCCGAAAATCTCGAACAGGTCGCGTGTCAACGGCTCGAAGTCCCGGCGGTAGTTGTGCAGCCACGTCTCGCGCAGCAGCGGGTACAGGTCTTCCCCGGTGCGGCGATCTCGGATGTCGTAGACCCAGGAGAAGTGGTTCAGCCCTGCCGCCTTGATGTCGAAGCATTCCAACGCGGCGCGTGCTACCGGGATGAAGTTGGGCAGGTTGTCGGCGTCGGTGTGGACGTGGAAGCCTGCCGGGATCGGGATGCCGTAGCGGTCCGCAAGCACCGCGCCCGCCATCGCATAGCCCCACAGCAGTTGGTGGCATAGCCCCAGCACCTTGACACGAGTATAGCGGCTGACGGCCCAGGTCAGGCGGATCAGGGGATTGGTGAGGTTGAGATACCAGGCGTGCGGGCAGAGCTTTTCCATGTCTCGCGCGATGTCGAGGATCACGGGCAGGTTGCGCGCGGTGTGGGCGAACGACCCCGGCCCGCCGTTTTCGGCATACGGCTGGCGCACGCCGTGTCGCAGTGGGATGCGCCAGTCCATCTCCCACACGGTCTCGCGCGGCCCGACCTGGATCGAGACGATGACGAAGTCTGCGCCGGGCAGCAGGTCCTTGCGCTCGGTGGAGGCGGTGATGGTCATCCCGGCGTCAAAATGCGCGTTCATTTTGTGGGCCAGGGCGGTCATGGTTTCGAGGCCCTGTGCGTTGATGTCCACGAGGCCCAGTTCGGCCCCGCGCAGCCGCTCCGACCGGATGAGGGTCGCCATTGCCCCCAGGCCGAAGATGGCGCTGCCTGCGCCGAGGATCACGATTTTAGGCGGTTTTGGCATGGTATCTGCTCCGCTAAAGATCGTTCCAACTGCCAAGACGCAGAGGACGCCAAGCAAAAACAGCGCAACACTTGGCGTGCTTGGCGTCTTGGCGGTTGATGTCATTCGTACTGCGTCTGATCCCAGAAGTCCTGGAACTTTTTCAGGCCGTCGTGGGTGTAGGGATGGTCGAAGGCGTCTTTGAAGACGCCGAATCCCGCCGTTACCACGTCGGCCCCGGCGATGGCCGCCTCGGCGATCTGCCGCCCATTGCGCACGGCGGCGACCAGCACTTCCGTCGAGAAGGCGTAATTATCCCGGATGGTGCAGATGTCGCGGATGAACTGGACCGTTTCCTCGCCGTTGGCTTCCTTCCAGCCGATGAAGGGCGAGACATACGACGCGCCCATGCGCATCGCCATGAGCGCCTGTGAGGTGGAGAAGCACAGCGTCACGTTGGCACGGATGCCCTTCTCCCGCAGGGCGGCGCACGTCTTAAAGCCTGCTTCGGTCGAGGGAACCTTGATGACGAAGTTCTGTGGGCACAGCGCGTACAGCCTTTCGGCTTCTTCGAGCATGGCTTTGTGATCGGTGTGGTGCGGGTTGATCTCCACCGAAATGGGTTTGTTTGTGCCGGCGAAGAGGGCGCCGATCTCCTGCACAACCTGGAGGAACGGTTTGCCCGACGCCTGCACGTGGCGTGGGTTGGTGGTCACGCCGTCGATGTTCCACATCTCCAGCGCGTAGCTGATCTCGTGCACGTGCGCGCTGTCCAAAAAGAACTGCATGATTGCCTCCTGCAATGCCATCACGGCGGCAGCGGTAGCGAATACACCGCCGCCGTTTTCGCCTGTCGCTTCGGCGTTTGCCGTCCTATTCCTGCCCGCCTGCCAGGTTGATGACCAGCAGTTTCATCTCGGTCATTTCCTCGATGGCGTAGCGCGGGCCTTCGCGCCCGATGCCCGATCCCTTGACGCCGCCGTAGGGCATCTGGTCCACGCGGAAGGTCGAGACGTCGTTCACCTGCAACCCACCGACCTCGATCTCCTCGAAGGCGCGCAGCACACGGTTGATGTTCTGCGTGAACACGCCTGACTGTAAGCCGAAGTCGGTGTCGTTCGCCAGCCGGATCGCCTCGTCGAAGTTGTCGTAGGGCGCGACGGTGATGATGGGGGCGAAGAGTTCTTCGCGGTTGACGCGCATCTCCGGCTTCGTGTCCACCAGTACAGTCGGCGCGAACAGCGTGCCTTCGCACCTGCCGCCGAGCGCGATCTTTGCGCCGCCACGCACAGCTTCCTGGACTTTCGCATAGGCTTCGGCGGCGGCTTTCGCGTCGATCATCGGGCCGACGTCGGTGTTCGGGTCGCGCGGGTCGCCGACCTTGAGCGCGCTGATCTTGTCAAGCAGCCCTTCCAGCGCGCGGTTGTAAATGGGGCGGTGCAGCAGCACACGCTGCACCGAGATACAGTTCTGCCCGGCGTTGGCGAAGCCGCCCATCGTGATGCGGCTGATGGCGTAATCCAGGTTGGCATCTTCGTGGACAATGGCCGCCGCGTTGCCGCCGAGTTCCAGCCCCACGCGCTTGCGGCCAGAGACGCTCTTGAGATGCCAGCCGACCTCGGAACTGCCGGTGAAGGTGAAGAAGGCAATGCGTGGATCGGCCACCAGCTTTTCCGCCTTCGATCCCCGACACACCACTACGCTGATCGCTTCCGGCGGAAAGCCAGCTTCCAGCGCCATTTCGCCCAGCAACAGCCCTGAAAGCGGGGTAGCCGAGGCGGGCTTGAGAATGAATGAGTTCCCGGCGGCGATGGCCGGGGCCAGCTTGTGGCAGGCTAAGTTCAGCGGGTAGTTAAACGGCGCGATGCCCAGCACCGGCCCCAATGGCAGGCGGCGCACAAAGCCGAACCGCTTCTCGCCCGCCTCGGTCCAGTCGATGGGCACGATCTCGCCGCCGATGCGTTTGGCTTCCTCGGCGGCCACGCGGACCGTCTCTTTGGCGCGGGCGACCTCACCCTGGGCGATTTTGCGCGCTTTGCCGCCCTCCATCACCAGCGCCTCGATCAGGTCTTCCGTGCGCTTTTCCATCTGGTCCAGCAGGGCATAGAGGATGCGCGAGCGAGCGTGAGCAGGCAGCCTGCGCGTGATCGCAAAGCCGCGCTCCGCCGCCCGGACCGCATCCTCCAGGTCGGTGTCGGACGCCTGGCACACTTCCGCTACGATCTCGCCGTTGTAAGGAAACCGGACCGTCAGGATGTCATCACTGGTGCGCCATTGCCCGCCGATCAGAAAGGGGTGACGTTTGAACATCGTAACTCCTCTACTCGTGATGTTGGGATCGTATGGGGCGCAACATGCTGTGCCCCTTCAACAAAACTGTCCTTACTTCATCCCCGTCGTGGCGATGCCGGTGGTGATGTACCGCTGGAGCAGCGCGAATACCACCGTGATCGGCAGCAAGGTCAGCACCGTCATCGCCAGGATGTAATGCCACTGCACATTCAGTGCACCCTGGAAAGCATTCAGGCCCACCTGCAAGGTGAACAACTCCGTGCGGCTGAGCACAATCAGCGGCCACAGGAAGTCGTTCCAGCGCCACATCACCGAGAAGATGGTCAGCACGGCCAGGGCCGGCCCCGCCAGCGGCAGCACGATCTGCCAGTAGATGCGCCACTCGCTTGCCCCATCGATGCGCGCCGACTCCAGCAATTCGTCGGGGATGGTGAGCATGTACTGGCGCAGCAGAAATACGCCCGTCGGCGTGGCGGCGGCGGGGACGATCACGCCCCACAGGTTGTTGTTCCAGCCGACCTGGGTGATCACCAGAAAGGCCGGGATCAGGATGACCGACACAGGCACCATCAGTGTGCTGATCATCACCAGGAAGATCGCGTCGCGGCCTTTGTAGCGGTACTTGCTTAGCCCGAAGGCGGCCATGCTGTTCACCAACAGCGTGATCACTGTCGCCACGACGGTCACGGTCACGCTGTTGCCCAGGTAGGTGAGAAAGGGGAAGCTGGCAATGCCGCCGGTATAGTTGCTGATGTCGAAGTAGGTGCTGCGCACCTCGGCGCGGCGCTGGATTTCCCGCAGGTTGATGCGCAGCGGCTCTGCGTCGGGGTCGTCCGGGTCGATCATGCGTACTTCGATTCCCACGCGCTGGACCTGGGCCAGCCGCCGGGTCGTACCGTCGGCAAAGGTGATGTCGTAGAGCGGCAGCGGCTCGGCGTAACCTTCTACCAAGACGCTTTCCTGCCGGTAGGGCAGAAAAGACGGCGGGAAGTCGAACAGGGTATCCTGCGGCTTGAACGACGACAGCACCAGCCACAGCACCGGCCCGAACATCACCACCGTTCCTGCAAGCAGGTACAGATAGGTGATCGCGTCGGCGGCGGTCAGCCGTTTGCGCCCCTGGCGGCGCGTCAGGAAGGCAATGATACGGTCCACGTCAGGCCCCCCTCAAGCGATCTCACTGGCGCGGCCCAGGCGAAGCTGCCCCAGCGTCAGGATGAGCAGCACGACGGCCAGTACCAACGAAGCGGCAGCAGCCAGCCCGAAGTTATGACGGTCGAAGGCCGTCTGGAAGATGTACTGCACCATGTAGAGCGTCGCCGTGCCGGGGCCTCCCGTCGTCAGCACGTATACCTGGTCGAAGACCTGCACGGCGCGGATGAGCGACAGCACCAGCACCACCAGCATTGTCGGCATCAGCAGCGGCAGCGTCACCGACCGGAAGCTGCGCCAGCCGCCGGCGCCGTCCATCGACGCCGCCTCGTACAGGTCTTTGGGAATCGCCTGCAAGCCCGCCAGCAGGATCAGGGTGTAAAAGCCCATCTGCGCCCACACGCTGATGAAGATCACCCAGAAGCGCGCCCAGTTGGCGTCGGTGAGGAAGGGCAGGCGTTCTCCGCCCAGGAGCATGATCAGACCATTGAGCACCCCTTGTTCTTGCAGCAGCCACTTCCAGATGAGCGCCACCACAACCGGCGAGATCAGCACCGGGTAGAAGAAGACGCTGCGGAAGAACCCCCGCCCCGCGATCTGGCGGTTGAGCGCCAGCGCCGTGATCAGCGCCAGCACCACCATCAGCCCAACCTGGCCCACCACAAAAGTGAACGTGTTAGAGGCCGCGCGCCAGAAGCGATCCTGCACACAAGTGTTAGGGTCGAGAAAGTTGCCGCAGGCGAACAGGGTTTGCAGGTTTTCCGTCCCCACGAACTGCCGGTTCTCCGGCAGGATCGAGTCGCCCGTCGTAAAGCCATAATAAAAGTTCAGCAGCATCGGGAATAGGATGAAAATCCCGAAAATCAGCAAATTAGGCAGCACGAAGAAATAGCCCATCCGCTGGACGCCGAGCGCGCGCTGTAACGGCGCAAACAGCAGGTCCAGTGTATTCATCAAGATGGCGTAAGGCTTGAACAGCCAGCCCCCTAGTATTTCGCCGATTTTCCGCCGCCGTCGGCGCGGGGCAGGGGCGCGCTGTCGGGCAGGGCTGCGAGCGATGGTCATTCAGCAAATCCCTCCTCGTGCGATCAAGCGGCAGGGGCGGGGCAGGGTGGTAGGGACACAGCATGCCGTGTCCCTACCGGTTTCTTACAGGATTACTGTGCGAACAGCGCGTCCATGTCGGCCTGGATGCGCTCGATGGCCTCGTCTAGCGTCATCTCGCCCACGATCACCTGGCTCAGGCGGTCACGGATGGCGGCGTTGAGGTCCGGCCCCTTCGGGTGATACTGAAGCGCATACGCTTCTTCCGACAGGTTCGGAATCTGCGCGGCGAAGGCGTTCAGCGCCTCGGCATTGCTGGGATATTCAATGCCGCGCTCGATCAGGCCTAGATGACCCGGCAGGAACAGCGTGCGCGCGTAGAACTCCTCCAGCACCGGCTCGCTGGCGAGGTAGTCCATGACCAGCGCCACCTCTTCCGGGTGCTCCGTGCCGCCGAAGGCCACCACCAGCGCGCCGCCGGGAATGCCCGTCGAGCCGCAGTCGCCGCGTGGGTTGGGGATCACGCGCCAGTCGAAAGCGTCGCCGATGTTGGTGGCGAAGTTGCCGATCTGCCAGCTCCCGGACATGTACAGCACCAACTGGCCGTTGATGAAGTACGGCGCGGCGGGGACGTAATTGCCTGCGCTGCCCGCCCAGATGTCGGCGGGCATCAGGCCGTCATTGTGCCAGCCGATGATCATTTCCGCCGTCGAACGGAAGCCTTCGCTGTCCACCGTGAAGGTGCCCTCGTCGTTGATGAAGGTCGCACAGCGGCTCAGCGCCGGTCCCCAGACGCGGTGCCCACTGCGGTCGATGGCGACGGCGTAGATCGGCGTGTCTTCGTCGCTTAGGGTTTCGGCCACTTCCGTCGCAGCGGCGACCCACTCTTCCCAGGTCGAGTCGTCGGCGGGGATGTCCACACCGGCTTGCTCGAACAACGTCACATTAATGAACGGCCCGGTGATGGTGAACTGCGTCGGATAGCCGTAAATGCCGGTATCCTCCGCACCGTCGCGCATTGAGCCGAGCACGGCTTCGGGGAAGTTGGTGGTCCAGTATTCCGGGTCGGCCACATAGGGCGTCAGGTCCAGGTAGCTGCCCAGGAAGCGCGCCGGGAAGGTGATGCGGGCCATGTCCGGCGCCTCGCCGGTTTCTACCTGCGCCTGGAGCAGGGTGTGCAGGTCGGCGTAGGCGACGGTGTCGATCACGACGGTGATGTTGGGATGGTCTTCTTGGAAGCGGTCCAGCAGGTCGCGTAGTACCTGTCCCTCATTTCCGTCGTCGTACCACAACATGCGCAGTTCGACGGCCTCTCCCTGCGCCTGGATCGGCAGAGCGGCAAGCAGCAGCGCCAGAACAAGCAGCAGAGCCAGCATACGCAGTTTCATGTTCAGTTCTCCTCCGAGAAATCGTCTAATCGGATTTGAGCGTTTCTTGCTAAAGAGATTTTCGACCGCGATGGAGCAGCCCGGCTGCTCCCCCCGTTGTGCTTGCGCACGTTGAATGCCGCCATGACGGTTTCGAGTTGACAGCCTCCTTTCCTGGCTATGCCAGGTGCAGCACCGGAAGATCGAGCATCTTTGCCAGGGCCAGCAAGGCCGGAATATGGTCGCCGTAGGTCAGCGCCATGTGGTGCTCCAGCCCTTCCGTCAGAATCGCGTCCAGTACGTCGTCGGCGGGCCGGTCGAAGCGGATCACGCCCGACGTACCGCTGAAACTTAGCGGCGCGCGAATCATCTCGCCGCCGCCCACGACCAGCCGGTAGCCGCCCGTCGCCTCGCTGAGCCGGGCCAGTGTCACCCGTCCCGGCTTGAGCGGAAATTCCAGCAGCAGCGGCAGTTTACGGTTGGAGTGGATCGTCCCGACCGGGCGCACGTCAGGATCGGCCATCGAGAGCGGCGCCAAGCCGCAGTGCCACAGCACGGCAGTGTTCTCCCGCGCATCGAAGGACACCATGTCTGTGCCGAAAGCTGGCTCGCCGCTGATCCCGCTCAACATGATTTGGGTGAGCGTGCCGTTCAGATCGGCTTCGCAGCTACAGGGGACGCCTTCTTCGGTGAGCATGGACATCGCCCCGCAGGCCGCGCAGCCCAGGTCGGTGAAGAATTCCGGCCAGCAGCGCACCGCCAGCCCGTCGAGCTGTTCCCGGCTTTTGAGGTGTTGCAGCGCCAGGAATACCGCGACGGTGCCGTTGAGCGCCTGTTGATCCAGGGCGGGGAGGCCATCGATCCGGTCACGCCAGCGTGTCGCTGTGTCGGCGACGTGCGCGGGGGTTATGCTGCGCGCCAGGGCGAAGACGTCGTCCAGCCCGACCTGCACGACTTCTACGCCGAACCGCTGCCGCAGCGCAGCGGCGTCGTAACGGCAGCTATCGAAGCCTGCCGGGTGCTCCCCGATCCGCCCGATGCGCGTCTGTCTCAGTGCGCGGACGGCACTTCCCGCGCGGGCTAGGGGGGGAATTTTTTGTAGTACGGTGGGGTCGCCCGGCGCGGCATAGAGGTAGTCGTAGCGGCGCCCGGCGCGCCGAAGTGCGTGCGCAGCCAGGTTGACACCGCACAGCGAATTAAGCCGCAGTCGCCCGCCCGTGCGCTCTTCTGGCACGGCCCATAGCAGCAGCGGCGCACCAACTGCCTCTGCCAGCTGGGCCGCCATCGTGCTGTCGGCAAAGGTCGCCTGGAAAAGGATCAACAGGTCAATAGGTTGTTCGGTCAGTGCCTGCAACGCCGCCGCTGTTTCCTCCGGGGTGCTGACTGGCCTTGTTGATCCGACCAGATGAAAGCCTGCGCGTTCCAGGTCGGCGCGGGCGCGAGCGGCAGTGTCGAGGGCCAGCGGCATATCGAAGGTGGGCCGGGCGATAGAGACCCAGCCGAGGTGGCAGGCGACGCGCGGGGTCAAAAGCTCACCTCTTCCCGTTGGTAGAAGAAGGCGTTCAGGGCCAGGGCAGCAGCCCCGATCATGCCGACCTGTTGCTGGTCGAAAGAAGTGGTTTGCAGGCGCACACGTTCCCCCAGGTTGGCAAATGCACGTCGGCGCATGGTCGATTCGACGGTAGAGAGCATCAGGTCGGCCCCCTGGGCAAAAATGCCGCCCAGCACGATCAGTTCCGGGTTGAAGACGTTCACCAGGTTCGCCAGCGCGATGCCCATGTGATGGGCCACATCGTTGAGCAGTGCGCGCGTGGTCGGATCGCCCATGCGGGCGGCGGCGAAGATACGCTCAATCGGCGCGCCTTCGGCGTGGCGTAGGGAGCGCGCCAGTGTGCTTTGTGGTTCTTGCCGGGCGAGTATCTCCGCACGGCGCACGATGGCCAGCTCGGAAACGAGCGTTTCCAGGCAGCCGACGTTGCCGCACCGACATGGCTCGCCATTTTCGCTGAGGAGGGTGGTATGTCCGATCTCGCCCGCGCCTGCGCCGCCGCCGTGATATAGTTTTCCGCCGACGACAAAGCCCGCGCCTACGCCGATCCGGGCATAAACAAACGCCAGCGCGTCTACGCCCTGGCCGCTGCCGAACAGCGCCTCTGCCAGGGCCATACCGCGCACGTTGTTGTCTACGTAAACGGGCAGGTTTAGCCGCTGGGCAAGCCAGTCGCGGATCGGGACGTTGTGCCAGCCCAGGTTGGGCGCGATCACGTTGATCCCGGCGGTGGGATCGACCAGCCCAGATGCGCCGACTCCCATACCCAGCAGACGCTGGGCTGCGCTGTTGCGTGCGACGACCGTTTGCACGGCCCTGGCAACATCTTCCAGCACCGCTTCGGCGGGTTTATCTAGCGGGTGTTCCAGAAACAAGGCGTCCAGCGGGCGGGCCCGCAGGTCGCTCACGCAGACACGGATCGTTCCCACGCCGAAGTGAACGCCGACCACGCAGCGCGCTTCGGGGATCAGGTGCAGCGCCGTGCGGGGCCGTCCGACACTCCGGTGGCTGGTCGGCGGTTCCGTCCCTTCTTCAGCCACGATGCCCTGCGCCAGCAGTTCCGCGATCAGGTTGGTGATGGTGGTGGTGGAAAGGCCGGTGATCTCCGCCAGTTGGACACGCGACACCACGTCATGGCGCAGCAGCGTGAGCAGGATCGCGTTGAGGTTATGTGACCGGATGCTGCTGCGGTTGCTGCCGATCCATGCCTGCCGGATGGCCATCTGCCTGCGCTTTCCAACGTTTCTGGAGCAATGAATTATTTAAGTCAGGAAAAAAATTAAATCATGTTCATTATACATGATCTGGATTGTGTGTCAAGCACAAAACAGTGACCGATTATTAGCCAGCAATGAACGCTTGGGAAGCCGGGCGTGCGACGGCCTGGGCGTGCGACGGAGTGAAGTTGCAGGGAGGGGATTCGACTGGCGCAAGGCGACAGGGAATCACCGCGCGGGCAGGGTTGCGTCGAAGAAACCGTTCATCCGTGCCGTGTACTCCTCCGGGTGAGTCCATAGCCCGCCGACGTGCCCGGCGTCGGGGATGCTCCACAGCGTTGCGGCATCCCCGGCGCTGGCGACGTACCGCTCAGCGAGCGCCAGTTGATCGCGCACACGCTGGCGTTGACGATCACCAGCCGGGTGATCAGCCGGGGATGTTCACAGACGGATAATGCTGTAGACATCGCTCCTCCTTACGTTGGGCCGGTTTTTCCGTCTCGCATCCCTGCGCATCCTTTTGTATATGATGCACAAAACTTCGTAGTCATTGCGTCCAGGGGTGACGATCTGCATAAGCGGGCTGCGTAAAGTGACCTTTCGCCTATTGGAAGGTTGTTATATGATAGCCACATTGAGGTATAGCAGGCGCGTCGATTCGCTCTGCCTGCACAGATCACATTTATCTGAGGAATCCTGCATGGTTCCAGAAGACCCCCGTATTCACGAACTGCGCGCATTGCGGGAAAAAGCACGTCAGGGCGGCGGCCCAGAACGCATCGCCCGTCAGCACGCCAAAGGCAAATTGACGGCTCGTGAGCGCCTGGACCTGTTGCTCGATCCCGGCACATTCAACGAACTGGAGCCGTTCATCACCCACCAGGGCGACGACGACAGCGAAGAATACCTGGGCGAGGGCGTCATCACCGGCTATGGCCAGATTGACGGGCGCACGGTGTATGTTTACGCGCAGGACTTTACCATCTACGGCGGCACGCTGAGCGAGATGCAGAGCCGCAAAATCTGCCGTGTGATGGACCTGGCGCTGCGCAACGGTGTGCCCATCGTCGGCCTCATCGATTCCGGCGGCGCGCGCATTCAGGAAGGCGTCCGAAGCCTGGCCGGGTATGCGGAGATTTTCCGCCGCAACGCGCTTTATTCCGGCGTCATCCCGCAGATCAGCGTTATGCTCGGTCCGTGCGCGGGCGGCGCGGCCTATTCGCCTGCGCTCACCGATGTGATTATCATGGTCGAGAAGAATTCGTATATGTTCCTCACCGGCCCGGATGTGATCAAGACGGTGACGGGTGAGACTATCGATGCCGAAAGCCTGGGCGGGGCAGAGGTGCATACCTCGATCAGCGGCACGGCTCATCTGGCCGCGCGCAACGAACGCGAGGCTTTGGCGTTGTGTCGCCACGTGTTGAGCTACTTTCCGTCCAACAACGTCGAAAACCCGCCCTACCGGACGCCGGAAGACGATCCTTTACGCATGGACGAGGAACTTAATACCATCATCCCGGTCGATCCCTCCGCGCCCTATAGTATGCACGAGGTGATCGCGCATGTAGTGGACCGCGATACCTTCCTCGAATTGCAGGCTAACTTCGGGCGCAATGTGATTATCGGCCTGGCGCGGATGGGCGGGCACAGCGTCGGGATCGTCGCGCAGGAGCCGAGCGTGATGGCCGGCGTGATCGACATCGATGCGGCGGATAAGATCACGCGCTTCGTGCGCATGTGTGACTGCTTCAACATCCCGCTGGTAACGTTTGTGGACTCGCCGGGCTTTTTGCCCGGTATCGACCAGGAGCACCGGGGCATCATCCGGCATGGGGCCAAGGTGCTTTATGCCTATTCCGAGGCCACCGTGCCCAAGATCAGTGTGATCACGCGCAAGGCTTACGGCGGCGCGTATGTCGTCATGAGCAGCAAGTATCTCGGCACGGATGTGAACTTTGCCTGGCCTAGTGCCGAGATCGCCGTGATGGGCGCGGAGGGCGCGGTGAACATCCTCTACCGCAAGCAGATCGAGGAAGCGCCCGACGCTGCTGCCGAACGGATGCGGCTGGCGCAGGAATACCGCGAGAAATTCAATAACCCTTACTTCGCTGCCAAAGCCGGGTACGTGGACGACGTGATTGAACCGCGCGAAACCCGCGCCAAGATCATCGCCTCCCTGGCCGCCCTGCGCGACAAGTTCTCCTCCGCGCCGCCGCGCAAGCACGGCAATATCCCGGTGTAGGAGGCGACACTGCCGATGGATACCCTGTCCCTGGCTTTGCAGATCACCCTGATCGGTATGGCGCTGGTCTTCGCCGCGATCGTGCTGCTCTGGGCGGTGATGGCCGCGCTCGTGCGCCTGACTGCCGACCGCGCCGAAGATACGGCGGCGAGCACCGAGCCGGAATACGATGAGTTCGCCGCTGCCGAGCGCGACCGCAAGCGTCGTGCCGCCGCCATCGCGGTGGCAGTGGCCCTGGAATATCAGGCCGAGTCCGTGCCGCACCTGTTTCCCCTGCCGCCGACGGCAGAGGTATCGCCCTGGCAGGCTGTGACACGCAGTTCCCTGATGAGGAAAGCCCGCCGATGAAATTCAAAGTAAACGTGGACAACCGAACCTTCGAGGTTGAAGTCGGCGACCTCTATGCGCGCCCGATCACCGTGCTGGTCGATGGTGAGGCGTTCGAGGTATGGCCGGAGGAATCGATGCTGGCGGCCTTGAGTCCTGCCGCTGCGCCTGCGCCGGCTGCCGCTGCCCCACGACCGGGAACGGGTGCGCTACGCCCGGTAAGCGCCAAAACGCCTGCCGTTCCTGGGCGTGACCGGACCAGGATCGTTGCCGCACCTATCCCCGGTGTGATCGTCTCCATTGCCGTCCAGCCGGGCGATTCTGTGACTGCCGGGCAGGAGTTATGCGTGCTGGAAGCCATGAAGATGAAGAACGTCATCCGCGCGGCCCGCGCCGGAGAAATCGCTGTGGTGCACGTGGCCGTTGGCCAGCACGTCAAGCACCAGGACCCGTTGATCGAATATGCCGATTGACCCCTGTTTGGCGCACACATGGTGCGGAAGGGGTGAATTCATAGCACAGTGAAATGCCCGCCCGGAGGTTAGCCGATTGGATCTTTCGCAACTGCTGCCCGACCTGCTCAAGGGCCTGCTCAACTTCACGCCCGGCAACGCGGTCATGATCGCCATTGGCGGCATCCTGATCGCGCTGGCGGTGATCAAGGAATACGAGCCAGTGCTGCTGCTGCCTATTGGCTTCGGCTGCGTGCTGGCGAACATCCCCCTGACCGGCATGACGGAGGGCAGCGGCCTGTTTGCCGTGCTGTACAATGCCGGGATCAGCACGGAATTGTTTCCCCTGCTGATCTTCGTCGGCGTCGGCGCGATGATCGACTTCAGCCCGCTGCTGGCGATGCCCAGAATGGCCCTGTTGGGCGCGGCGGGGCAGTTCGGCATTTTCGGCACGCTCATCCTGGCGGTCGTGCTCGGCTTTCCGCTGAACCAGGCCGCTTCTATCGGCGTGATCGGCGCGATTGACGGCCCAACGTCGATCTTCGTCGCCACCAAACTCGCGCCGGAACTGCTCGCCCCGATTGCCGTCGCGGCCTATTCCTACATGAGCCTGATCCCGATCATCCAGCCGCCACTGATGAAGCTGCTGACGACGAAGAAAGAGCGCCGCATCCGCATGGAATACGCGCCGCGTCCTGTGTCGCGCCGGGCGCTGGTGATGTTCCCTATTGTGGTGACGCTGGTCGTCGGGCTATTGGTGCCTGAAGCTACACCGCTGATCAGCATGTTGATGTTGGGCAACCTGCTCCGGGAAAGCGGCGTGGTAGACCGGCTGAACAAGGCTGCGCAGAACGAGATCATCAACATCGCCACCCTGTTCCTCGGTCTCACCATCGGTTCGACGATGAGCGCGGGGAGCTTTTTGAACCTGGACACGATCAAAATCTTGATCCTGGGGCTGATCGCTTTCGGGCTGGACACGGTGGCCGGGCTGCTGTTCGGCAAACTGATGTGCCTGCTCAGCGGCGGCAAGATCAACCCCCTGATCGGCGCGTCGGGCATCAGCGCCTTCCCGATGGCGGGGCGGCTGGCGGCGAAGATCGCCCAGGAGGAGGATTTCGAGAACTTCATCCTGATGCACGCGATGGGCGCGAATACCGCCGGGCAGTTGGGCAGCGTGATGGCGGGCGGCGTGTTGCTGGCGTTGGTGGCTGGGCTGGTGTAAAGTTGCCCGATTTCCGTTCTCGGTTAAGATGATCCACGTGGGCGGATATTGGCTAGTCCACATCAAGAGACTACAGGAGGATTGCCGACGGTGGTAGATCAATTCTACGACTACGAGGCGCGAAAAGGCATCCGACCGATCTCGTGGCAGGATTATTTTGGGCTGTGTAAGGGGCTGGCGCTGGCGGCGGCGCGTTTTCAACCGGAAATTATCCTCGGCATTATGCGCGGCGGGCTGTACCCGGCGGCGCTGCTTTCCCACTTCCTGCGGATAGACATGTTCCCCATCCGCCTCACGCGGCGACAGAACGACCGTGTGGTGCACGACATGCCGCGCTGGGTGCTTCAGCCGCCTGCTACCGAAGTGCACGGGCGGCGGGTGCTGATCGTAGACGAAATCTGTTCCGAGGGGATCACCCTGCGCATGGCCGAGCAGGAAGCGCAAACCCTGGGTGCGGCAGAGGTGCGAAGTGCTGTGCTCTATGCCCATACCTGGGGGCAGGGCGTGCCGGATTACATCGGCCTGATCACGGACGAACTGATCATGAACCCCTGGGACCGTGAAGTGGTCACGGATGGGTGTTTCGTCTTTCATCCTGAATATGTACACGCTCTAGAACAACAGGGCCTCCGGCCCGATCCTGCGTTGCTGATCGGCGTCGAGCCTTACCCCCTGGCGAAGGGCTAAATGGCCATCTCCGACCTGCCGGTTGCGCCGCTCTGAGCCGGGATTTACTGCCTTCCACTTTTTACGGGGGAATACCGTTGTTGAGCGAAGCCTTTACATTGACCAGGCGGCGGCTTGGCCTGCTGCTGCTGATCGGCGGCGGGGCAGGGGCAGTCGGCCTGCTCGGATTGGATGTGGTTCTGGGGCTGCTGCGCCCAGAACGACAGGCCGGTTTTGGCCCGGCGCAGACTGCTGCCCTGGTCGCCTGTCTGCTGGCAGCTGTGCTCGGCCTGACCCTGATTCCGCTGCCGGAACCGTCTCCGCGCCGTCGGGAAGACTCTGCTCCGATAATCCTGCCGCGCGGTTGGGTGCTGGCCGGGCGGATTCTGCTGGCGTTGGCTCTGCTGGCCATGATCGGCTATCTGCTGATCTACGTCGTCTATGCCGTGAATCTGATGCAGTTCCCCTTCGACTACGATCAGGGCGAGGGCTTTGAACTGGTCGATACGGTGATGTTTAGCCAGTTGCGCTGGCCGTACCAGGACACGGAAGTTTTCCCGTTCTATTCCTCGAACTACCCGCCGCTGTTTCACGTCATTGCCGCGCCGTTTGTGTGGCTGTTCGGGCCGCAGTACTGGTACGGGCGGCTGCTGGCCTTTCTGGGGACGCTGGTTACGGCGGTGGCCATCGGTTACGCCGTCTACCGCGCCGAGGGGCACCGCCTGATCGCTGCTGTCGCCGGGCTGAGCTACCTCGCCTCGAACACGATCTATCACGTCGGGCCGCTGTTCCGGCAGCACCTGGTGATGGTGCTGTTCGAGACGCTAGCTGTCGTCGTGCTCGCTAATGTGGAGCAGATCGGGGATCAACGGCAGCGGCGGTGCGTGCTGGCGGCGGGGATCGCGCTGTTGCTGGCAGCGGGCTACACCAAGCAGCTTGCTATCGGCACCTGTGCGGCGGTGTTCATCTACCTGTTCCTGGGCAACCCGCGTCGGGGCATCGTCTGGGGCGTTATCTTTGCCGCGCTGGCCGGGGCGATCTTCCTGTGGATTGATCTATCCACCGGCGGGCAGTGGCGGCTGAACATCATCACGGCCAACGTGAACCCGTTCGTAGACGGGCAGTTCACGGGTCTGTTCCGCCAGTGGTTCGGGCTGCACGGCGTGCTGATCGTCATGGCCGCGCTGGTGGTGATCTACGAGCTTTATTTCGACCGGCTCAGCCTGTATAGCCTGTGGTTCCTGGCAGCGGCGGCCCTGACGATTCTGGCGGGCAAGTGGGGCGCGGGAGACAGCTACTTTGCGACGGCCATTGCCGCCTCGGCGCTGCTGGCGGGCATCTTCGCCGCGCGGACTGTCCGGGGGACGTGGTATTTTCCGGAGAACTATCTCACGCGCCCGTTCCGCGCGCTGCGCGATGGGTTTTCCAGGCGGCGGGCGTTGCTGCTCGGCCTGGCCGGAGTGATCGTTCCAACGCTGTACCTGTTCTACGCGGCGGCGGTGTTTCACATGCCTACCACCGGGCCGATCTTCGGGCCGATCAGCGCGGCGCTGGGGATCGTGCCGAACATGCCGCAGGGCCTCTACGATTCGGCGGGCTGGACGCGCGGCTATGCCACGCTGGGCCACCTGCCGACGGTGGAGGATGTGGCGAACGGCTGGCGGCTGGTGGAGATCGCGGCGGGGGGCGATGCGCCTGCCCTCAGCGAGGATGCGGCCTTCAGCATCCGGGCGGGCAAGCCGGTGGTGACCAACCCGACACAACTGCTCAACCTGTACACCAACGGCCTTTATGATCCGACCAACCTGGTCGCCATGATCGAGGATCAGGCGTTTGGCGTGGTCATTCTGCGGGCGCTGTTCTATCCCGACCCCGTGCTGTTCACTATCGGGCAGGTGTATCGGGAGGACGAGGCGATCCCGATGAACGGCTTCTACTACCACATCTTCCGCCCGAACCCCGACTGGCCCGCCCGCCGCGCCCTGCGAGACGATCTCCACATGCTCGAAGCGGGCCAGGTGGCTGAAGGCGTAATCGCCGTGCCGCAGGTTGACGCCGAGGCATGGGTCACAGCGATCCTGAGTCAGGTCGGCTGGGAACCGGTCGGCGAGTGGGCGGATGGTCGGCTTGCCTTCGCCCGCGCGGGAGAGCGCATCGCGGCAGAAGTGCAGCCCGTCGATGAAGAGCGTGTGCGCGTGCAGGTAGGGTACGAATAAAACGGCAGGGGCGCGTTGGTTGCGACGCGCCCCTGTGAATGGTGCTGGGGAGGTAGGATTCGAACCTACGGTACGCGGCTCCAAAGGCCGCTGCCTTACCACTTGGCCACTCCCCAATTTGCTTGATGTTGATTATACCACGACCCGTCAGAAAATCCAGTTAGCGCCGGGCAAACTGTGAACTTAAGCCTCCTGTGGCGCGCCGGCTGTGCTCGCCGGTGTTTCTGGCCTGCGCGTCTCGATGGGGATGAGTAGCCCGACCGCAATCAGGCTGAGCAGCACGCCCAGCTGCAATGTGGGCGTCATCTGGAACGCGCCGATGGCCGCGCCCCCGGCGCTGAAGCCGATGACATAGCCAATCCAGGGCGTCGCATTGAGCAGGGAGAGGGCGGTGCCGAGTGATTTGGCCGGAACCCGGTCGGTGATCAGCGCCGACCCGACGACCATGCTGACGGCCAGCATGTTCTGTAATACGCTGACGACCCAGAAATGCCATAGATCGACGGCGGCGGCCAGGACGATCAGGCCCAGTGTCGTCGTCAGGTAACAGAGGATGAGAAACGGCTTGCGTCCGAGTCGATCCGACAGCCAGCCGATAAGCAACGGCAGAGGGAAGGGCACGACCACCCCTATGGCTCCGGCAGTTGTGATGGCCGTCGCGTCGAAGTGAGCCGCATCCATGATCATCGGCCTGCCCATGACCATCAGGCTGTTGGCAACCTGGGCCAGGATGGTGGCAAAAAACAGGAAGATGAAGGTGCGATTGAGCAGAAAGGTAAGCGAGGCGGGGGATGCTGTTCCCTGTCGCTGCCGGGGCACGGCTGCCTTATCCTGCACGAACAACCCGGCCAGCGGGATGAGCAGGTAGACAAAGCCTGACAGCACAAACAGGGTGGAAAACCCCCAGCGGTCGGCAATCGGACCGCTGATCAGCGCGCCGAGCAGCAGGCCGATGTTGATGCTCAACCCCAGCAGGCCGAAGATGCGCCCCCGACTGCCTTCTTCCGAAAACAATCCGGCCAGGATATTGACCATGGTGACAACGATGCCCCCCGCAAACCAGAGGAACGCATTCAGGATCATTAGCGGCAGAATGGATGTGCTTCCACTCATGAGCCAGATGGTGGGGGTGGCCAGTGCACCGCTCAGGATGAGCAACGCTTTGCGGCGTTGTAGGTAGTCCGACAGCCGTCCCCCGACGATGGTGCTGATCGCCATCGAGAGAAAGACGACGGCCATGTAAACGCCCGTGACGGTCGAGTCCGCCTCCAGACGGGAGAGATAGACGGGCATCAGCCCGGTCAGGCTGTTTCCGACGGTGAAGATGGCGAAGTTGCAAACGCTCAGGGCAATCAGTTGTTTGGGGCGCATATCCTCCTCACCAGGTTAAGATTTCAGGCAGGCCTGTGTACGTTTACAGCCCCGGCAGGCGCAGGTCCAGTGTTGGCCAGCCGGCGTCCAGACGGGCCTGGGTCTCGTCCCACGTGCGGACGCCGCTGGTCGCGTCGGCGGCTTCGACATTGCACGCCCCTACCGCACAGGCCCAGCGGATGGCATCCTGTGGCCCCATGCCTCGCAACAGGGCTGCCAGAAAGCCTGCATAGGCCGAGTCGCCTGCACCGGTCGTGCCGACCACATGCACCTGAAAGGCCGGATGCCATGCCCGCGCGTTGGCCCATGCTTCTGCCCGCAGCGGCAGCCGCACCAGACGGTTAAGTACCAGACGGTTCAGGCGTGAGGGCCGGCTGCCGCGCACATAAAAGCCCAGTGCGCCGAGTTTGAATCCCACGATAGCCGGCCCCATCTCCAGCAGATCGGTAGCCAGGGTATCCAGGTAGTCTGCGCTCAGGTGCGCCAGGATGTCGCCGCGCCAGGCGTCATAATCCGCTCGGCGCAGCATGAACAGGATTTCTTCAATGCTCGGCACGAAGACGTCTACATAGGGCAGCGTCCGGCGCAGAATGGTAGGCCAATCGGCCTGCCCGCTCTGGCTGTTCGGATCGGGCAGAGTCAGGTCCATCGACGTGAGCACGCCCGCCGACTTCGCGCGGCGGTAGAGTTCTTCCAGTTCCGCGCCCTCGTCTGCGATCAGGCGGGGCAGCAGCGTGGGATAGCCCAGGTGGAAAATCTTGGCCTGCGCGATCAGCGAAAAATCGATGTTGGCGATCCCAAACACGGCGTTTGGGCCGTTGGCATGCAGGAAGATGCGGTCCACCTTTTGCGGCGCGAGCACGATGGTATAGGAACTGGACAGCTCCGGCTGCACGGTGATCAACTGGCTCAGGGCCGGGTCGCGGGCGTTCAGGAATTCCACCGTCGCCCGGCCTAACATGTCTCCGCCGACCGTCGCCATCAGCCGCACGCTCACGCCCAGCCGGTGCAGCGCCAATCCCGTGTTGGAAACGGCCCCGCCCGTCGAAACATCCATCGCCCCGACCTCGAACAGTCGGCCCGGCGAGGACAGGCTGCTGAGCGGCACATGTTCCATGCGCGGGATCAGGTCTAGGCACAGGTGACCGCTCACGATGATGTCTACATTTCTGTTCACACATGCTCCTGCGAGAAAAGCGGTTAGCAGTTGGTTGCCAGGCTACCCGCCGATGCCCTTGAGCAGTGCGCCAACCACGTAAGCCACGCCCGCCGCCAGCCCACCGACGATCAACATCTCGATACCGCTGCGGATCGGGTTCAGGCGCGTTACCAGCACCTTTGCCGCGCCCAGGGCAAACAGCGCCACGCCGGACAGCGCCAACGAGATTGGAAAAGACACACTGGGAGCAATGGGGATAACCAGTCCTACCAGATAGACCAGCAGCGGCAGCGACCCGGCCACAACAAAGGCAATGAAGGTCGCCAGGGCGCTCAGGTGCGGCTTGCGCTCATCCGGCAGCAGGCCCAGTTCTTCGACCATCATGGCATTGACCCATTTGTGGGGGTCGCGGGACTGGATTTCCACCAACGCCCTGGCCTCTTCTGCCGAGTAGCCCTGGCTTTGGTAGACCTGGATCAGCTCCTCGCGCTCGCCATCAGGGAAGTGCTCCACTTCCCAGGCCTCGCGTTGCCGCTCGCGGTCATAGTATTCTTGCTCGCTCTTGGAAGAGAGGTAAGCGCCCGTCGCCATCGAGAAGCCGTCGGCGAAGAGGTTTGCCAGCCCCAGGATCAGCACGACCGAGGTGCCCAGTTCTGCGCCTGCCACACCGCTGACGACCGCGAACGTGGTGACGATCCCGTCCAGCCCGCCGTATACCATGTCGCCGATGTATTGGTGACTCGCACCGCCGTGTTCTTCTCTGGCGGCTTGGATAATGCGCTGTGGTGTATGCGCCGCTGCCGAGGCGTTCTTGTCGCCTTTGGCGTAGGCTTTGCGTGCGTCGTCAAGTCGTTTGAGGCCCATATCCGTTTAGCCTTTGAAATCATCCAGCCTGCACGCCGCGACGGCGACGCCGTGCTGGTCTAGCGCCTGGATGCGTTGCTGTGCCTGCTGCACGGCTTCCGCGCCCCAGAGGGCTGTCAGGCGCGTGGCGAAGGACTGTGCCGCACCCGGTTCGAGTGTGACCAGGCGGCCCTTGTTGCGTGCCGCATTGCGCCCTTCGGGCAGACAGTTGCCCGGCTCGATGCCGGAGACGTAAATTCCCTGGCGCGTGTTTTTCCATTGAGTCAGGTAGGGCAGGGTGCGCGTGTCCCAACCGACGGCGAGGCCCACGTCCCCGCGCAGCAGGGCTACTTCCGACCAGCCGTCGGCCCCAGCCTTGACCTGGTGGAAAAAGACCTGTTCGGCGTAGCGCGGCGTTGGCGCGTCGTAATCGGGCCAGCGGGAAAAACCGGGCCGGGCCGCATCGTCGCGGGGATAAACGGCGGCGCTGGCGCTATGCAGCCGCGCTCCTTCGGCCACCAGCGGGTAGCCCACGTTGAAATGGTATAGCAGCATGAACGGCGTGGGCAGGTCGCCGACATTGGTCACAGTGTCGAAAATCTCCACTGACGGCTCGCCCAGCGTCAGGCGGTAGGTGCGTTCCAGGCGAAGCTGCTCACCGAACAGCCGCGCCTCTGCAACGACCGCGCTGAGTTCGACCACGTAGCGTTCCACGCCGCCGTCGGCTACCCAGTGGCGGGTCACACGCAGGTCGTCGGCGCGTAGGCGGGTGTAGCGCCCGTGCAGGTCGCGGAACTCACCCGTCTCCGGGTCGGTTTCCGGCGGGCCGACGTGTGTCAGGCCGCAGGTGGTGAGCAGGCCGCCGTTGAACTGCCGCAGCCAGGCCTGGCCGGAATCCGGTGCGTGCGGCGATCCCTGGCTGAACCAGGTGAGGGCCAGGCCGTTGTGCCACGCGCCCCAGATGTCTAGCCCGCGATCTGGGAGCAGGGTGAAGGTCAGGCCACTGCTGTTGTAGGCTTCCACGAGGCGCTGTCCACCATCGAGGGTTGACAGGCGAAAGTCGATGAACTGGCGCGTATCGACGCTGTACCGCTCAAGGGTTTGCCGTGTCCACATGGGAATCTCATCCTTCCAGCGCAGAGGTGGGTCTGCGGTTTAACATAGATCGGAAAACCTGTCGAGTCAAAATAGCATCTGCCCCCGGTACATACTGTCTGCGCACACGTGTGCGCACACGTGTGCGTGATCATGAGCAACATTGTAATTAGTCGGACCACGCTGCTGTGGGTCAGCCGATGGTGTGACGGAGCAATCGATTGCGTAGCCAGCAGTTTGTGCTATGTTCCCTTAAAGAATCGGATGATCTGCCCTGACAAATCTTGACACAGCCCTGATTTTCATGATATGGTGTGCATAACCACTGGCGCACACGTGTGCGCACACGTGTGCGCAAAGGTTTTCCTGCGGTGTTTTTATGAAAGGCGCGGTTCGGGCGTGGTCACGATCAAGGATGTGGCCCGGCTGGCGGGCGTCTCGCACACCACCGTCTCCCATATCATCAACGGGACGCGCTATGTCTCCCCAGAAACCCGTGCCCGCGTCTTGAAGGCCATCAAGGACCTCGATTACCATCCCCACTCTTCGGCGCGCAGCCTACATGGCAAGAAGACCGGCGTCGTGGGGCTGGTGATCCCCGACATCGCCAACCCCTTCTATGTGCCCATTGTGCGCAGCATCGAAGAGGTGATGAATGGGCGCAACTACAACGTCATCCTGTGCAACACCGAGGAAAACCCGGAGCGCGAACGCACCTACATCCAGCTGCTGCGCCAGCGCGAGGTGGACGGCCTGATCATCGCGCCGACGGGGGCCAATCACGATCTGCTGCTCAAATTGCACGCCGGCGGCAAGCCCGTCGTCCTGATCGACCGCTACTTTCCGGCGGCGGGCAGCGAGCAATTCCTGCCGACGGTGATTACCGATAACCTGACGGGTAGCCGTCACGCGACCTGCCACCTGTTGGAACAGGGCCACCGGCGCATCGCCCTGCTGCTGAATGACCTGCCTATCAGCACCAGCAAGGAACGCTATGACGGCTACGTGCAGGCGTTTCAGGAGGCGGGTGTTCCCCTGGACCCGGCCCTGATTAAATACTGCGTGGCTCATGTGGCGGATGCGCGCCGCCTCGTTTGTGATCTGCTTGAACAACCCGGCGGGCCAACGGCGATTTTTGCCACCAACAGCCCACTGACCATTGGGACGTTGCTGGCTTTGCGTGACCTGCACCTGAAATGCCCGGAAGACGTCTCGCTGATCGGGTTCGATGACCTGACGGAGATTTCTCCGACTGGCCCGGTCATCACCACTGTCAGTCAGCCTGCGCGGGAGATCGGCCAGCGCGCCGCTGAACTGTTCCTGTTGTACCTGGATGGCAATCCGCCACCCGCCGAAATTTATCGTCTGGACACGCATTTCGTCGCCGGCGAGACCACCGCTCGTCCCAGGCCGAACTAATCCCTCTCTCGCCCCATTCATGGAGCCAGGTTCCTTAGCCGTGTCGCAAGGAGGTGATGCCATCGAATTGATACCGCTTCTACCGTTGTCCGCAGGCGGGTTACGCCGCCCGCCGACGTTGTAAGACGTTTCGCCGAGGTCGTCTTGCGTTTTGGCGTCGGGGGATGGTCCTCCGGCTGATCAAAGATTGAGGAGAAGGAGAATTACCTCATGTCCAAGAAATTCACCCTTCTGATGATCGTGGCGCTGCTGGCCCTGTCGGTCGCGCCGTCGATCACCGCTCAGGAAGACCTGCCCAAGATCGGTTTTCTGCCGGGCGTGGTTGACCCCTTCTATCAGGTCATGGAACTGGGCGTCAACGCCGCCATCGCCGACTTCGGCCTGGAGGTTGTGACGCAGTACCCGCAGGACTGGGCCGTCGCCGAGCAGACGCCCATCCTGGAAGCCATGATCGCGCGCGGCGACCTGGACTACATCATCACCGCCCCGGTGGACAAGGAACAGATGGTGGCCCCGCTCCAGGCCGCGGTTGATGCGGGCATCCGCGTGATCACCGTCGATACCTTCTTGGGTGATGGCGACTACGTCAACGGCCCTGTCACCTTCCCGATCTCCTACATTGGCTCCGACAATGTCGAGGGTGGCCGTATCGCCGCCGAGGCGCTGGCGGAAGTGTTGGGCGGTGAGGGACTGGTCTATGTGCAGAACACCAATGTCGGCGTGAGCACCACCGAGCAGCGTGGTCAGGGCTTTATCGAGGGGATCGCGCAGTATCCCGGCATGGAACTGGTTGGCATGGACTACAACCTGGACGACGCCAATACTGCCGCCGAGCAGACAGCTGCTGTTTTGCAGCGTGAGCCTGACCTGGCCGGCATCTTCGGTGTGAACGTGTTCAGCGCCCAGGGCGCTGGCACGGCGGTCAACAACGCCGGGCTGGGCGGGCAGGTTCAGGTCATCGCCTTCGACGCGACCCAGTTCGCCATCGAGCAGCTCCGCGCGGGCACGGTGACGCTGGTGATCGCCCAGAAGCCGTATGACATGGGTTATCTGGCGGTCGAGTTTGCCATGGCCGATTGGCGTGGGGTGACGAGTCTGCCGCGCCGCGTGACCACCGGCTACGCGGTCATCAACGCCGAGAACGTGGACGATCCTGAGGTCGCCCGCTTCATCTATCAGGTCCCGTAGTCAGCGTAGGTTTTTGTTGGGCCAGGCGTGGGGGTGCTGTCGATGGGCGTCCCCACGCCCTATCCGGGCAGTTTTAGCGAGGAGAAAAGGTCGATGGCGTTGGAGAGTCAATCCGGGGCCGTAGCGCAGCCTGCCGCCAGGCGGCTCTCCGGGGGGCAGCAGGCCATTCTGGTGCTCAGCCGAATCTGGGGCTGGGTCTTCCTGGCAGTGTTGATCATCCTCTTTACGGTCCTGTCTGCTGCCCTGGAAGGGATCAACTTTTTATCGCTGCGCAACTCCCAGAACATCCTGGTGGCGATTATCCCCATTCTGCTGATGGGTCTGGGTGAGACGTTCGTGATTATCGCAGGCGGCATCGACCTTTCGGTCGGCTGGGTCATGGGATTATCGTCGGTCGTCGCGGCGCTGATCATGCGCGATCTTGTCGCCTTCAACACGACGACATCTGGCCCGCTCGTTCTGCTTGCTGGCTTTGCTGGCGCAGTCGGGATTGCGGTGGTGGTCGGTCTGGTGAACGGCGTGGTGATCGCTAAACTGCGCGTGCCACCGTTCATTGTGACGTTGGGCACGTCCTTCATCGCGCGCGGCTTCGGCTATCTGCTTTCTGGCGCGAACGTGGTTGGCGGTCAACCGACCTTTGTGCGCGACTTCGGCAACGAGGCGTTGATGTACTGGATGCCCGCCGGCGGCCTGTCGATTTTTCAGCGCCCAGAAGTTGCTCAGGAGCAGTTGCGCGTGTTGGAGAAAATCTTTCCCTGGCCGGTGGTGGTGACGGCTATCGTGACCGCCATGGCGATTTTTCTCCTGCACAAGACGCAGTACGGGCGACATACCTTTGCCATTGGCGGCAACCGTGAGGCAGCCATCCGCGCTGGGGTGCCGGTGGACCGTCATACCATCCTGTTGTATGTGTTGTCTGGCCTCACGACCGGCGTGGCGGGGTTCCTGCATACCTGCCGCTACTCCGGCGGTTCGGCTATCGCCGGGGAAACATTGTTGCTATCGGCCATCGCGGCAGTAGTGATCGGCGGTGTGAGCATGTTCGGCGGCGAGGGGCGCGTCACCGGGACGATTGTCGGGGCATTGATCCTGGCCGTGTTGCAAACCGGCCTGGTGATGCTTAACGTCCAGCCTTACTGGCAGTACGTCGTGATTGGCATCATTGTCATCCTGGCCGTGCTGATCGACCAGAGTCGTGACCTGATCGTCGGGCGCGCCGAGGCGTCGGGAGGAGGAAGTTAGGTGAGCGCAACGAACGCAGAGCCGATTCTCTCGGTCAAAGACATCGTTAAGCGATTCGGCGGCCTGACGGCGGTCAACCGGGTAAGCGTGGATTTCTACCCTGGCGAAGTAGTTGGTCTGGTAGGCGACAACGGCGCGGGCAAATCGACCCTGATCAAAATGATCTCCGGCGTGTACCAGGCCGACGAGGGCACGATCTATTTCCAGGGCCGTCCGGTGCACATTTCCCGGCCTTCTGAGGCGCGTGACATGGGCATCGAGACGATCTATCAGGACTTGGCCCTGGCGGGTAACCTGAGCGTGAGTGCCAATATCTTCCTGGGCCGCGAGGTCAAAAAACACTATCTCGGCGGGGTGATCCGCACGTTGGACGAACAGCACATGATCCGGGAGTCGCAAAAAGTGCTGGACCGGCTGGACATCCGCATCCCTGTGATGATGCAGAAGATCGAAAACCTCTCCGGTGGGCAGCGGCAGGCGGTGGCGATCGCCCGCGCGATCTACTGGAACGCCAAAGTGATGATCATGGACGAGCCGACCAACAACCTGGGTGTCACCGAGCAGCGCAAGGTGCTCGACCTGATTCGCACCTTGAAGGCGCAGGGCGTGCCGGTCATTTTGATCAGCCATACCATGCACGATGTGTTTGCCGTGTCAGATCGTATCGTGGTGATGCATCGGGGGCGCAAGGTGACCGAAAAACGCACCGCCGAAACAAACACCGAAGAGATCGTCCAGTACATGATTGGGGTGCGCGACGACACAACGGTTAACTGATTTCCCATGCCGGGCGGCGCGTTTTATAATCTACCTATCGACCTTGAGGGGCAGGGGCGTTCCAACGAACGCCCCTGCGCTGCAATGTCAGAAAGGGAGGCGTTTGTGGATTCGATGCACGTGTTGATCACCGGCGGGGCCGGCTATATCGGTTCGTTGTTAACGGGTAAATTGCTCCGCGAAGGACACCGTGTTACCGTGCTGGACGATCTGTTGTGGGGGGGGGAATCGCTGCTGGGGTACTTTCCCGATCCGAACTTTCGCTTTGCCAAAGTGAACGTCACGGAAAAAGAGGCGGCGCGTCCCTATATGCAGGGTGTGGATGCCGTCGTTCACCTGGCAGCAATTGTGGGCTTTCCGGCGTGCCAGCAGGTTGGCCCGCAGGTGGCGACTCTGTACAATGTCGAGGCCACGAAGTACATGTACGATCTGGCAGACCGTCACGGCGTCCAGCGGTTTGTCTTTGCATCCTCATACAGCAACTACGGCATTGCCGAGGGCGATCAGCCGGTCGATGAAACCTCGCCGCTCAACCCACAGTCGCTTTATGCCGAGACCAAGATCGCGGCGGAACAGTTTTTGCGCGACCAGGGGGCAGGGGCGCCGTGCGCCCCGATCCTGTTGCGCTTCGCTACCTTGTTCGGCATTTCGCCGCGCACGCGCTTTGACCTGATCATCAACCAGTTTGTGCTGGAGGCGGTGACGAAAGGAGAGCTGATCATCTACCAGCGCGGCTACAACCGCTCGTTTGTTCATGTACGCGATGTGGTAGACGCCATTGCGCTGGTGCTTCAGGCTGAACGGGCAAAGGTGGCCGCTGAGGTATTCAACGTTGGCGGAGAGCAGGGCAACCGCAGCAAGGATGAGATCGTCCAGGCGGTATCTCAAATCGTGCCCAACGTCACCGTGCGCTATAAGGACCTCTCGTTCGGCGGCGACATGCGCGACATCAAGGTGCGCTTTACCAAGATTCAAAAGGTGTTGGGCTATCACCCGCGCATCACCATCGAGGAGGGCATCCAGGAGGTCTATCAGGCTATCCGGCAGGGGATCATCCAGGACCCGCTTTCGCCCAAGTATCGTAACGCCACGTTTATCGTCCAGTGA
>CAZGXI010000005.1:0-61605 GCA_964529715.1 uncultured Anaerolineae bacterium
GAACATACGGTCGGGCAACAGGCGTCCGCAGGATCATCGCCTCAGCGCGCGTCCGCTGCGGCGCTTGAACAACTTCAGGTATCGGGTTGTGTGAGGAAGGCGCACACGTAAAATCTGAACCGTACATAAGAGAGAACCTCTTTCCAGGCCCGGACGGGGCCTTCGGAGCGTAACGTAGACCGCTGGGTCCTGCGTGCTCCGAGAAGCCGCCGCCTTTACGCGGCGGAGTTGTCACTTTAGGGCAAAGAACGCAAAGGGTAAGCGTTTGACTCGATCCCTTTGCGTTCTTTACATCTGTTGAAGTGGTGTCTTTATTTCTGCTTGCGGGTGGCCCCGCCGCCGTTGTCATCTTCCCAGGGAATGCGGTCGAGCCGTTCGTTCAGGCGGCGGAATTTCTGCGACCGTCCCAGGAAAGCCCCGATACGACGCAGCGTGCGGGTGAGGCGGGAGCGTGTGCGTGCCAGGAAGTAGACCAGGCGGCGGCGCTGACGTTTCCACAGGGGTAGTTCTACCGGTTTCGAGCCGGTCCACCGGACGACTGACGCCCCCCAAGTCAGGCCGCCGCCAAAGCCCACCAGCACCAGGGTTTGATCCGGCCGGATGCGCCCGTCGGCGACGGCTTCACACAGCGCCAGCGGAATCGAGGCGGCGGATGTGTTGCCGTAGCGATCCAGGTTAACGATGAACTTCTCCGGCGGCAAGCCCAGGCTGCGCGCCGCGCTGTCGATGATGCGCTGGTTGGCTTGATGCGGCACGATCCAGTCTACCTCTGACAAACTCAGCTCGGCTTTTGCCAGTGCTTCCTGAACACATTCCTTGATCACTTTCGTAGCGAAGCGGAACACTTCCCGCCCGTTCATATGCAATTTGAACATGGCCGTGCGCATCCCATTTGCGCCGGTTAAGCCGGCGTCGGGCAGATGCACGTCCTTGCTGCCGACCGTCGGCAGGCTCAGCAGGTCCCAGCCGGAGCCGTCGGAGCGCAGCACGCTCGAAAGAACACCGCCCGGTGCATCGCCCGCCTTAAGCACTACGGCGCCTGCGCCATCCCCGAACAGGATGCATGTCCCGCGATCTTCCCAGTTCAGAACACGGCTCATGGTCTCTGCGCCGATCACCAGGGCGGTGTGAATGCTTCCCGAAAGGATCGACTGCGTCGCCAGGTTGAGGGCATAGATAAATCCTGTGCAGGCAGCACTCAGATCGAAGGCCCCGGCGTTGGACGCGCCGAGCCAGTCCTGGATCAGGCTGGCTGTGCTAGGAAAGATGTGCTCCGGGGTGGATGTGGCGACGATGATCAGGTCGATTTCTGACGGTAGCAGGTCGGCTACTTCCAGCGCCTGCCGCGCGGCGGCGAATCCCAGACTGGCGCTGGATTCCTGTTCTCCGGCAATGCGGCGTTCACGGATGCCGGTACGTTCCCGAATCCAGTCGTCGGAAGTTTCCACGATGGCTTCAAGATCGTGGTTGCTCAGCACGCGCTCCGGGACGGCCATGCCCCATCCGATGATGTGGGCACGGCGCATCCCAGCGGGGTTGTTAATTTCCATTCTCTTTATATTTACCGAAGATCAGCACGGCATTGTGTCCGCCGAAGCCGAAGGAGTTGTTCATGACTGTGTCGATAGCCGCGGCGCGGCCCTGGTTCGGGGTGTAGTCAAGATCGCACTCCGGGTCGGGGGTTTCCAGGTTAATTGTCGGAGGAATGAATTGTTTCTGGATCGCCTGGATGCACAGCACCGATTCGACTGATCCTGCTGCACCCATCAGATGACCGGTGACGGATTTGGTCGAACTGATCGGGATGCGATAAGCGTGTTCGCCAAAGACGCCCTTGATTGCCCGTGTTTCGCTGACGTCATTGAGCTGCGTGCTGGTGCCATGGGCGTTGAGGTAGCTGATGTCGCGCGGACCCAGACCGGCGTCTTTCATGGCTCTGCGCATGGCGGCCTGCGCACCTGCGCCATCTTCCAGGGGGGCGGTGACGTGGTAGGCGTCGGACGTGCAGCCATAGCCCAGGATTTCGCAGTAAATGTGCGCGCCACGCGCTTTGGCGTGTTCCAGCTCTTCGAGCACCAGGATTGCAGCGCCTTCGCTGACCACAAAGCCGTCGCGGTCCTTATCGAACGGACGCGAAGCCCTCTTCGGGTCATCATTGCGGCGAGAGATGGCGTGCATATTGGCGAAGGACGCCATTGCCAGTGGAACCAGGCCGGACTCGCTGCTGCCTGCCACCATGATGTCTGCCGCACCACGTCGGATCATCTCGCTTGCTTCCCCAATGGAATTGTTGCCGGTGGCGCAGGCTGTTGCCAGAGAGAAATTGGGGCCACGCAGCCCCCACATCATCGATACTTTGGCAGCAGGGCTGTCCGGCAGCATCATCGGGACCAGCAGCGGACTGACGCTCTTGGGGCCTTTCTCGAAGATGGTTTTCATCCCCTCGACAATTGTCTCGATCCCGCCGATTCCAGAGCCGATCAGTACGCCGATGTCGTAGCGGTTGTCGTCGGTCACGGTGAAGCCGGAATCCTCAATAGCCTGGCGGGCAGCGGAGGCGGCCAGGTGGGTCAGTCGATCCATACGGCGCGCCTCGCGGTGGCCGAATTCGGCTACCGCGTCAAAACCCTTGACTTCTCCACCGAAGGTAACCGGCAGATCGGTCGTATCGAATTTTTCAATCGGTCCAATACCGCTGATCCCGTTGGCGGCGTTCTGCCAGGCTTCTTCAACACTGTTGCCGATGGGGCTGAGGATGCCCAGGCCAGTAACCACCACGCGACGTCTTTCCACGTTAACCTCCACGTGTAGATGTTCCAGGCTAGACTTTGGCTGCCCGGAGAACGATTCCCTGTGTATAGGGTACTAGTATAACCTTATAACCCCGTTGCGTCTCGAACGTCGCGCCGGATACGGATGGACGGCCTGATTAGGGCTGCTGCGGCGTGGAAATCGGTGATTTGGAGAATATCTGCCTGGCGCGTGCTATAATCTCTTCCCATGATTCTCGTCACCGGTGCTACCGGATTTGTCGGTCGTCATCTGGTTCCGCGGCTCGTAGACACGGGATGGCCTGTGCGAGTGTTGGCCGTGCCGCGCCGGGGTGGGGTGCGTCTGCCCTGGCCGAATCTTCGTGTGGATGTTGTTCAGGGAAGCATCTACAATTCCGAAGCTCTGGAACAGGCCATGCGCGGCGTGCATACGGTTTTTCACCTGTCCAGCGCGCAGTGGTGGGGCAGCGCCCGTGACCTGGAACAGGTAGATGTGGACGGCACGCGACGGGTCATCCGTGCGGCGTTGTCGGCGCGGATCGGGCGGCTGATAGTGCTGAGCCATCTGGGAGCAGCGCCGGCGTCGGCGTATGCCCTGTTGCGGGCAAAAGGCCAGGTCGAAGGGTTGGTCCAGGACAGCGGCCTGGCTTACACCATTGTGCGGAGTGGGGTGTTGTTCGGCGAACAAGATACGTTTGTCAATGCCATCGCCATGTTGCTGCGTGCTAACCCGGTGTTCTTTTTTCAGCCAGGGCAGGGGGAAACGCTGCTGCACCCTCTATATATTCACGACCTGACGGCGGGTCTGCTGCAAAGTCTGGATAACCTGGACACAGTGGACCGCGTGTTGGAGGTGGGAGGGCCGGAGTACATTACCTTCAATGAGTTAGTGAACACGGTGATGCGCGTGACCGGCGCACCCCGGATGATCGTCTCTGTGCCGCCGTATGCGCTGCGTTGGACTACGCAGGCCATCCGCCGCGTGCTACCGCGCTGGCCTACCACGTCGCAGTGGTTTGACCTGCTCGCCAGTCATCGGACCGCCAGCCTGAATAGCATGTACGACACGTTCGGGATCAAGCCGGTCCGTTTTGAGGATACGATTGTCACCTATATGCGTGGACGGCGTTACTTGCCACAGTTACTTCGTTTCCTATTCCGCAGACGCCGCCCCAGGGGAGTGTAAACACAACTGTGACGACTCCGCCGCGTTTACGCGGCGGCTTCTCGGAGCACGCAGGACCTAGCGGTCTACGTTACGCTCCGAAGGCCCCGTCCGGGCTAGAAAGGAGTTCGCTCTTGGTACGGTTCAGATTTTACGTGCGAGCCTTCCTCACACAACCCGATACCTGAAGTTGTTAAAGAGCCGCATCGGGCGCGCGCTGAGGCTATGATCCTGCTGACGCCTGTTGCCCGACCGTATGTTCACAGGATAGCACAAGGTTGCGAAAGGGGCAAGGCGGCTTCCCCTGTCGCCTAAAGGCGACAGTCCCCGCCGCCAATTCTTATGGAAGGGATTGAAATACGTCTCCTGGAAACATGGGACGAGATGGCCGATGTGGAGCAAGTCCAGCGGGCCGTGTGGGGCGATGAGGAGCGCAACATTGTTCACCAGCACATGCTGGTTTCCATCGCGCGCAACGGCGGGCAAATTTTGGGCGCTTTCGATGGCGGTCGGCTGATTGGCTGCTCGATTGGGTTTCTCGGCACGGACGTGAGCGATGCTACCCGTCCTGCCATGGCAAACCTCAAGCTGTTTTCCAAGCGCGTTGGTGTGTTGGAAGCCTACCGGGATCGTGGAGTAGGGTATCAGCTCAAGGTGGCCCAGCGGGATTTTGCCCAGCAGCGCGGTATCCGGCTGATTACCTGGACGTTCGATCCTTTGCTCAGCCGCAATGCGTACTTCAATCTGCGCAAGCTGGGGGCCGTAGCGTCAATTTACTACCGTGATTACTATGGAACAGAGTCGCCATCGCTGACTCTGGCCGGGTCGTCAGATCGCCTGCAGGCCGATTGGTGGATCACCAGCCGCCGGGTTGAACGGCGTTTGCAAGGTGAGCGCGAAGGACTGACCCTGGAACAGTACCTTGAGGCGGAAACAGCCATTCTCAATCCGACCACCGCCGCCACCGATGGCACGCCCTGGCCGAGCGAACGGTTTGTCGAGCCGCGTAGTATGCTGGCACTGGTGGAAATCCCCACCGACTATCATCGTATTGTGCAATCGGACCTGGTGCTGGCCCGTGCATGGCGTGAGCACAGCCGCGAGGTGTTTGCGCGGGTACTCGGTGAGGATTACATGGTGACGGATTTTCTGCACGAAACCTATCAGGGCCGGCAGCGTAGTTTTTACCTGTTAAGCCATGGCGGCGGCATCGGGCCGTTCAGCCAGAATTAGCGTTTGTCAGAAAGGACAACATCGACCATGACCGCGATTACCATCGACTCGATCCGGCTGCACCGGGTTGCCATGCCGCTGGTCGAACCGCTGCGAACCAGTTTTGGGCTGGAAGCCGTGCGTCCGGTGGTTCTGGCGGAGGTGCGCGCCGGGGAGCGGGTGGGATGGGGAGAATGTGTCGCGGGTGAGGGACCGGGTTACAGCTACGAGACCATCGGCACGGCCCAGCATATCCTGACGCATTACCTGATCCCGAAGCTGGTCGGGCAGACGGTGTCCAGCGCCGCCGAAGCCCGCCGGTTAATGGCGGGCGTGCGGGGGCATCCCAATGCGAAAGCCGCCCTCGAAGGGGCGATCTGGGATCTGCTGGCGCAGGCGCGTGGTGTGGCTTTGGCCGACCTGCTGTGGGAACGGTATCCGTTGACAAAGCCTCGCCGTGATCGTGTCTTGGTGGGTGTGAGTATCGGCATTCAGCCGACCATCGATGCGACGCTGGCGATCATCGAGAAGCGGCTCGCTGAGGGCTATGGGCGCATCAAGCTCAAGATTCAGCCGGGCTGGGATGTGGAACTGGCCGCGGCAGTGCGCAGCGCCTACCCGGACATCTGCCTGATGTTGGACGCCAACAGCGCCTATACTCTCGACGATGCCGACCACCTGGCGAAACTGGATCGCTTTAACCTGCTGATGTTGGAACAACCGCTCGGCCACGACGACATTTACGAGCACAGCAAACTCCAGCCGCGTCTGCAAACACCGATCTGCCTGGACGAGAGTATTCACCATGCTAACGATGTGCGGCTGGCGCTGGAACTGAAGGCGTGTCGGATCATCAACCTCAAGCCGCCCCGGGTGAGCGGCCTAGACGAGGCCTGCGCCGTCCACAAAGTTTGCTATGATGAGGGCGTGCCGCTGTGGATCGGTGGAATGTTGGAGACGGGGATCGGGCGGGCGCAGAATCTTGCCGTTGCGTCGCTGCCTGGCGTGACTTTGCCTAGCGACCTTTCGGCTACCAATCGCTACTATGCGCCGGACATTACGGAGCCACCCTTTGTGCTGAACCGGGAAGACAGCACCATCGCGGTTCCAGCGGGCGTCGGCATTGGCGTGGAAGTTCAGCAGGATCGCATTGCGACCTTTGCCGGGCGGTGGAACGACTATTTCCCGGCTTGGATGGGATCGGCATAACGCGCCGCCTGGTTGTGTAGAGGGGCGGCGCATTTGCCCCCTCCGGCGATCTGGCGGCAAGACAGAAAGGATGGCGGCTTTGTTTAAAAATCTGACCATGTCTTTTATCGGTGGCGGCGTGATGGCCGAAGCCATGATCAGCGGTCTGCTGCGCTGCGATGTCTTGAAGCCGGAGCAAATTTTGGCCTCAGAGCCGCGCAGTGAGCGTGGTAAGGAATTGCAAGATCGCTACGGCGTGCGTTGGACGGCAGACAACGCCCAGGCAGCCCATGAGGCCGATCTGCTGGTGTTGTCTATCAAACCACAAGTGCTCGATAAGGTGCTGCCCGAAATCCGCGCCGGTGCAACCTCATCGGCGCTAGTCCTGAGTATCGTTGCCGGTGCACAGATTCGTCGTATTGCGAACGGGGTGGCAAATGCGAAGGTCGTGCGCGCCATGCCCAATACGCCGGCTCGTATTGGTCAGGGGATCACCGTCTGGACGGCCACACCCGAAGTGCCGGATCAGCAGCGCGAACAGGCCCGCGCCATCCTCTCGGCGCTGGGCGAAGAGGTGTTCGTAGACACTGAGGACTATCTTGATATGGCGACGGCCCTGAGTGGCACGGGACCCGCTTACGTGTTTATGTTCATGGAAGCCATGATCGACGCCGGGGTACATCTGGGGTTCAGCCGCCACGTGGCCGAGAAGCTGGTGCTTCAGACCATGCGTGGTTCGGTGGAATACGCCGCGACAGCGGGCCTGCACCCGGCGGTGCTGCGCAACCAGGTGACGAGTCCTGGTGGCACGTCTGCCGAGGCGATTTATCACCTGGAAAAGGGCGGGATGCGCACCGTGATCTCGCGCGCCGTGTGGGCGGCGTATCAACGTAGCGTGGCCCTGGGCAGCGGCGATAAGGTCTCATCCCGCCTGGCCGGACGCGATCCTGAAAACGGCGGCAATGGACAATGAGCGGTTAGAGATAGCCAGGAGCACAATGAAACGTGCTCCTGCTTGTTTTTAAGAGATGTGGCTTTGTGAAAAAGTGGACAAAAAAAGCCGTATACGTTACACTGAGGTAGACCTTACCCAGACCTAAAATACGCATTTTGAACCGGACAGGGGCCGGTAAGAGATTTGTGGAGGGCAGCTTATGACGGTGGAAATGACCAGTGATATTACCCGGTCGTTGCTGGAGCAGATTCAGACCTTTAAGCCGAGGTATGAGGCTGTCGAGGTCGGCGTGGTGTTGGAAGTCGGCGACGGCATCGCCCGCGTCTCCGGCTTGCCGAGTGTGCGCATGAGCGAACTGGTGCGCTTCCAAAATGGCGTGATGGGGATGGCCTTCAACCTCGAAGCGGACAATGTCGGCGTGATCATCATGGGCGATTACACTGACATTAAAGAGGGCGATGAGGTTCAGGCGGCGGGGCGTATTGCCTCGGTGCCGGTGGGTCCGGCGTTGGTCGGGCGCGTGGTGGATGCGCTGGGCAACCCTATCGACGGCAAAGGGCCGATTGAGCCGACGGGTTATTTCCCGATTGAGCGCATCGCGCCGGGCGTGATTGAGCGACAGAACGTCTATCGTCCGGTGCAGACGGGTATCCGCGTGATCGATTCCATGACCCCTATCGGGCGTGGGCAGCGCGAGTTGATCATCGGGGACCGGCAGACCGGCAAGACGGCGCTTGCCATCGACACGATCATCAACCAGCGGGATAAGAACCTGATTTGCATCTATGTCGCCATCGGCAAGCGTAAGAGCGAGATCGCCAACACCGTGCGACTGCTGGAAGAGCACGGCGCGATGGCCCATACTATCGTCGTGGTTGCCGCCGCGTCTGACCCCGCGCCGCTGCAATACCTGGCGCCTTATGCCGGCTGCGCGATGGGGGAATACTTCATGGAAAACGGACAGGATGCCCTGATCGTCTACGACGACCTGTCCAAACACGCCTGGGCTTATCGACAGGTGTCCCTGCTGCTGCGCCGCCCGCCGGGGCGTGAAGCCTATCCCGGCGACGTGTTCTATCTGCACAGCCGCCTGTTGGAGCGTGCCGCCCAGTTGAACTCGGAACGTGGTGGAGGCAGCCTGACGGCCCTGCCGATTATCGAGACATTGTTGGGCGACGTTTCGGCCTACATTCCGACCAACGTGATCTCCATCACCGACGGGCAGATTTACCTGGAAAGCGATTTGTTCTACGCCGGCATCCGGCCCGCTATGAATACCGGCCTGAGCGTGAGCCGCGTCGGGGGCGATGCGCAGACGAAGGCAATGAAGCAGGTGGCAGGCGGCCTGCGTCTGGACATGGCAAACTTCCGTTCCCTGGCCGCTTTTGCCCAGTTCGGCTCAGACCTGGACAAATCTACCCAGCAAAAGCTGGAGCGTGGTCTGCGGCTAACCGAAATCCTCAAGCAGCCGCAGTACCAACCGACGGCGCTGGCAGATCAGGTGATGCTGATCTACGCCGGGACGCGCGGCTATCTGGATACCATCCCGGTCGAACGTATGAAAGACTGGGAAGTGGAGTTCCTCCGCTATGCCAGCACCCAGTACGCCGACGTGATCGCCGGCATCAATACCGACCTGCGGCTGACCGACGCGACTGAAGCGCGGCTGAAAGAGGCGATCACCTCCTTCAACGCGACCTTCGCGTGAAAGGGGGGCGGCAATGGCGAATGTACGTGAGATCAGGCGGCGCATTAAAAGCGTCAAGAATATCGGTCAGGTGACGCGCGCCCTCGAAGCGGTCTCTGCCTCGAAGGTCCGCAAGGCGCAGGCGCAGGTGTTGGCGAGCCGTCCTTATGCCCAACATGCCTGGGAGGTGCTGGTCAACGTTGCTGCGCAGGGTGGGGGGGTGCCGCTGCATCCGCTGTTGGAAGTGCGCCCCAATCCCCGGAACATCACGATTTTGCTGATCTCTGGGGACCGAGGGCTGGCCGGGGCGTACAATACTGGCGTGTTCCGCGTGGCGTTGGAGTTTGCGAACCGCTTGTGCCGGGAGGAATGCGCTATCCGCTGGGTCGCTGTGGGCCGCAAGGGACGCGATGCCCTGCTACGCGCGCGCCAGAATGTCGTGGCTGAGTTCAGCAACCTGCCTGCCGACCCGACGATCCAGAGCGTAGGGCCGATTGCTCGCACAGTGATCGATGACTTTCTGACCCGCGCTGCCGATCAGGTGTTTATCGCTTATACGGATTTCATCAATACCCTGGCGCAGCGACCGGTCGTGCGTAATTTGCTGCCGCTCAGCCAGTTTGATGGCGGCAACCAGGCAGTCAGGGAGCTGATCAAAGTCGGGCCGACGGTGACGACACAGGGGCGGGAATATCTTTACGAGCCATCTCCCACCGCCATCCTGGAAGAGGTCCTGCCGCGCTTCACCGCGCTGCAAATTTACCAGGCTATTTTGGAAGGGTTGGCAAGCGAGCACTCCGCCCGGATGATCGCCATGCGCAACGCCTCGGAGAATGCCGAAGCTCTGGCTGCCGACCTGCAACTGACCTATAACAAGGCGCGCCAGTTAGCAATCACCAGCGAAATTCTTGACATCGTGGGCGGCGTGGAGGCGCTGCGCGGGCAGGCCGAGGAAGCTGCGCGTTTGATGACGGCAGAGTCGGCGCAGTAACGGCTTGCATTTAAAACGATAAACTAATCGCCGACGGCGCATGACCGTCAGCTTTGACTGAGGAGACCAGTGCATGGAAGTTCAGGGTAAGATTACGCAGGTTTTGGGCGCAGTTGTAGATGTGGGTTTTCGGCCCGGCCAGATTCCTGAAATCTACGAGGCCATTCGTGTCCCACGTGACAAGGGCGAGGACCTGATCTTGGAAGTGCAGCAACACCTGGGCGACGCTCAGGTGCGCACGGTAGCGATGGACACCACCGATGGCCTTCTGCGAGGGCAAGCCGCCTATGCGACTGGCCAGCCGATTACCGTTCCGGTTGGCGAGGTGGCTCTGGGCCGGATGTTCAATGTATTAGGGCGCCCGATTGACGGCAAACCTGCACCGGAGAATGCACCTCGCCTGCCGATTCACCGTCCCGCGCCCCGCTTTGAAGATCAGGCGACTTCGATTGAGATGTTTGAGACGGGTATTAAAGTCATCGACCTGATCGCGCCGTTCCGCAAAGGCGGTAAGGCCGGTATCTTTGGCGGCGCGGGCACGGGCAAGACGGTCATTATCATGGAGCTGATCCGTTCCATTGCTACCGAGCATAGCGGCTTCTCCGTCTTTGCTGGGGTCGGAGAACGGACGCGCGAGGGCACGCAGCTCTACCACGAGATGATCGAAAGCGGCGTGATCAACCAGACGGCCATGGTCTTCGGGCAGATGAACGAGCCGCCCGGTGTGCGTCTGCGCGTGGCACTTTCGGGCCTGACGATTGCCGAGCACTTCCGCGACGAAGGGCGCGACGTGCTGCTGTTCATCGACAACATTTTCCGCTTCAGCCTCAGCGGCTCGGAAGTCTCTGCCCTGCTGGGCCGGATGCCCTCGGCGGTTGGCTACCAACCGACGCTGGCTCAGGAGATGGGCGACCTTCAGGAGCGCATCACCAGCACCAAGACCGGATCGATCACCTCGCTCCAGGCTGTATACGTGCCTGCCGACGACTACTCCGACCCGGCCCCGGTGGCTGTATTCACGCATCTGGATGGTACGATTGCCCTGGACCGCGCTATCGTGGAGAAGGGGATCTATCCGGCGGTGGACCCGCTTGCCAGCACCAGTCGTATCCTGGACCCGCTGATTGTCGGCGAGGATCACTACCGCACGGCGCGTGAGGTGCAGCAGGTGCTTCAGCGTTACAAGGACCTGCAGGACATTATCGCCATTCTGGGGATCGACGAGCTTTCCGACGAGGATAAGCAGGTGGTGGCTCGCGCGCGCCGGGTGGAACTATTCCTGAGCCAGCCGTTTTTCGTGGCGACCCAGTTCACCGGGCGCGAGGGGCGTTACGTGCCGGTCCGTGATACCATTCGCGGTTTCCGCATGATCCTTGACGGCGAACTAGACGATGTCCCTGAGGAACTGTTCCGCATGGCCGGGCCGATTGAAGATGTGTTGGCCCGACATGCCGAGGGGCAGCAGTAGCCGCTCTGCGTCTTGAGTTATCGCAGGCAGAAAGGGAATTTATGCCTATTCATGTGGAGATCGTAACCCAGGAGCGGCAGATTTATAACGAGCAGGCGGATATGGTGATCCTGCCAGGCAGCGAAGGTGTGTTGGGAGTGCTGCCGCGTCACACACCGCTGTTGACGACGTTGGGCTTCGGGGAGCTGCGCGTCAAGCGGGGAGAGCGTGAGGATGTGTTCGCCGTGTACGGCGGGATCGTCGAAGTGCGCCCGGACAAGGTGATTGTGCTAGCGGATATGGCCGAGCAAGGTGAGGACATTGACCTAGCAATGGCCGAGGAGGCGCGCAAACGCGCCCAGGAGATGATGCTCAAAGGCCCACCGCCGGACGAAGTGTCCTTGATTGCACAGGAATTGCGGCGTGCAGAACTGGCCGTGCGCGTCCAGCGCAAGACGCAGTCACGTGCCGGGGCGGTCCGTCTGCGCGAATCGGCGGACGGCGGCGAAACGACACCGAACGTCTGACCTGTTTCGGCAGTGTCTTCAACTCTGTGGTACTTTACACGCCTGGGTGAGCAGCCCAGGCGTTTTCACTTCTGCGCGGCGGAAGGGCAACGGAGCGATGGAAAAACGCACGGCGGTTCGCATTCTGGCGCTGGTGACGCTGGCCCTGTTGGGGACTGGCGTGGCCCACATGACCGTGAACTACACCGATCCACACACCGGTGTGATGTTGACGTTGGCGGGCCTGCTGATGGGCTTCTTGGCATTCTTGCTGGCTGCGCCGGATGAACTGTCGAACGGGTACATTAGGGAATTCCGAGCGGTGTCCGGTCGCCGCCGTTGGGTGGCGGCTGTGGGGCTGGTAGTGAGCGTGCTGCTGGGGTTCGCCGTCACCGGCGACCGATTGCTTGGCTGGCTGCCTTTGCCTGTGCTCGACGCGGTGCGCCCTTTGTTGCAGCTCCCGCCTGCCCCAGTACAGTTGATTGCCTGGCTGTCAGGAATGATGCTGTTGTGGTGGGGTTTGACGCCTGCCGGCGAATGGCGGGTGCTCGGCGACGACCTTCATGAGCTGTGGCAGCGGTCTCCTGGGCTGATAGTTGGTGTGCTGCTGATCGTTCTGCTGGCGCTGTTGGTGCGGGTGGTTAACCTGGAGGGCGCCACACCTATCCTGGTGGGAGACGAAGGGCCGTTCGGTGTGCACGCGCGGGCAATTGCCGATGGGCGGGCGCCGGGGATCGTCATCTTCGGCCCATCGTATTTTTCTCATCCCTGGCTGTTTGCATATTTTCTGTCGCCATTTGTGGCCGTATTAGGTCCCACCCTCACGGCAATCCGGCTGTTGCCTGCATTGTTCGGCGTGCTGACTGTGCTGGCTGTCATCTGGCTGGGACGGGAACTGTTCGATTGGCGAATAGGGATGACCGGTGGGTTGTTTCTGGCGACGTATCCTGTACACGTCCACTTTAGCCGTCTTGCCTTGAACAATGTCGTCGATCCCTGTTTTGTGGTACTGGCTTTTGCCGCCCTGTTATATGGGCTGCGCAAGGGACGTCGTTGGGCGCTGATCCTGGCCGGGCTGTCATTAGGCTGGTCACAGTACTTCTATGCCGGGGCGCGGCTGGCTCCGCCGCTGATGGCAGGTTTTGTGTTGTTTCTGGTCATTCGTTATCTGCGCGTTGGCCGGCAATGGTGGAAGCCGCTGCTGGCAGTGGTAGTGGCCTTTTTAGCCGTGACCTGGCCCGCCAACGCCGTGCTGTTGGGCTACCGGCTTCCCTTGACGACACGTCTGGAACAAACTTATGCCCTGACCGCTTACACAGACTGGTCCTCTTTTTTGCGGGCGCAGGTGATCCCAGCGTTGATGGGATTCATTCACACCTACGACGCTTACTTTTTCTATGCCGGATACACGCCGATGCTGTTACCACCATCGGCAGTGGCCTTTTTGATTGGCGTGGCGTATTTGGTACGGCGCGTCCTGGCGGCCCCGGCGATTTTACTGTTGACCTGGCTGATCAGCACCGCCGTTTTCGGCGGCATGATCCTTCTGTGGACGCCCGGTTATGCCCGCTACGTGATCGCTACACCGGCCATCGCTTTGACGGTAGCTGTTGGAGTGGTCAGGTTGGTCGATGCGGCGCTGCGCCGTCTGTCTTTGAATGGGGCGATGGTGATTGTAGCGGTGCTGGCGCTGGTGAACTTTCTGTACTATTTCGGCGTGCATCTGAGCACTCATCTGGATCACGTGCCGCCGCACGGCTGGCAGCAAGACGATCTCGCTCGGCGAGTTGCCGCTCTGGACAAAGATGCCGACATTCACCTGATCGTCTCCAATGAGCAGTTTCCTCAGCATCCGCTGTGGATGGTGGAATATTTCTGCGGCCCGCGTCAGATTGTGTGGCATCAAGGCTCGGCGGGATCGCTTCCGACAGACCTTCCCGCGCCAGACGGTCCCACTGCACAGGCATTTTTTATCACGCCGGATCGCCTAAACACCTTAGATATGCTCCGCCGTCAGTTTCCACGTGGGAACATGGTGATGACAGGGACAGCAGGACATCCGGGCATCCCGATGCTGTTCCTGTTTTATGTGCCGGGGCCGACATGATCCTGGCGCGGCGGTAGGCAGTTCTCTCTTGCCTGCGGTATGCTATACGACTGGGAATTCGCCGATACCTGGAGGCCATGATGGCGCTGTTCTCGAAAAAGTTAGGGGTAGACCTCGGCACGACCAACGTGCTGATTTACGACAATGGGCGTATTGTGTTGCAGGAGCCGTCGCTGGTCGCCCTGACGAAAGAAGAGGAACCTGTCCGTATTGTGGCAATCGGGCAGGAGGCGCGCGATATGTGGGGACGCACGCCCGAAAACATCGAGGTCGTGCGTCCCTTGCGCGATGGCGTGATCGCTGACTATGACGTGACGATGGAAATGCTGCATTACTTCTTTGACAAAGTGACCGGGCGCGTGCGTCTGTTCAAACCGACGGTGATGATCAGCGTGCCCTATGGTGTCACCAGCGTCGAGCGGCGGGCCGTTCATGAGGCGGCAGTCGAGGCGGGCGCGCGCGAGGCATACCTGATCCCTGAACCACTGGCAGCGGCCATTGGGGCCGGACTACCGGTTAACACGCCTGCCGGGAACATGATCCTGGAATTGGGCGGCGGGGCCAGTGAAGCGGCGGTGGTGGCGATGAATGGCATCGTTGTGGCGGATAGTGTGCGTATCGGCGGCTCACGCCTGGATGAGGCAATCATCAACTATGTGCGGCGCAAGTACAGCCTGGTCATCGGCGAACCGACGGCGGAATCGGTCAAGATTCAGATCGGCGCGGCGGTGCATCTGCCAGAAGAAGTGACCATGGAAATCCAGGGCCGTGACCAGGTTGGTGGATTGCCACGTACGATTACCATTTCGACCGGTGAAGTGGTAGAAGCTATTGCCGAGCCGTTGGCCGAGATCGCGCAGGTTGCCAAGACGGTGTTGAGCCATACACCACCCGAACTGGCGTCGGACATCATCGACCGGGGGATCATAATGACGGGCGGCGGGGCGCTGCTGCGGGGCATGGATCAATACCTGACGCGCGAAACGGGCGTTCCGGCTTTCCGTGCAGAAGACCCCATTGTGGCGACGGCGGTGGGGGCAGGGCGAGCGATCAATAACCTGGCGTTGATGCGCAACTTGATCCAGGGGATGTAGGCGAAAGCGATCCGGCGGTATCGGGCTTACGTAAAGGAGACCTTCTTGTCGCCTTGCCCGCACTGACCCACGCAGGCTCAGAAAGTGTTTAAAAACCTGCCACATAGACGGGGTGCTCCGGCGGCACTCACCTCCTGCCCCCCTCTCCCTTATAGGAGAGGGGGAAGCATCGGCTTCTCAAGCCCCTCGTCCTGAGGGAAAAGGGTTGGGGTGAGGACCACAGCCGTTACCCAACGCCATCTCTGGCTGATGCGTAGGTTTTTGAACACACTCTCAGCGCAAATAATACGTCATGTGCTGGAGATGGGCGGCAGGGTCGATATATTGCACGTGAACGCCAGGTGGAACCGAGAGGGTGATCGGCGCGTAGTTGAGAATCGCTTTCACCCCGGCTTCAACGAGGGCGTTGGTCACAGCCTGGGCGCTGCTGGCCGGGACGGCTACCATGGCGATCTGGATGCCGCGCACGCTGATTTCGTCCTTGAGATCGATGGTGCTCATCACCCGCAGGTTGCCCACATAAGTGTCGATTTTGGCGACGTCATTGTCGAAAATGCACGTGATGCGGAATCCCCGGTGGGCAAAGCCACCGTAGCGGGCCAGGGCGCGGCCCAGGTCTCCGGCTCCGACGACAGCAACCGGCCACTCCCGATCCACCTGCATAATCTTCCTGATCTGCTCTACCAGGTAGTTGACGTGGTAGCCGGTCCCCTGTTTGCCGAACGGCCCAAACCATGAGAGGTCCTTGCGGATTTGGGCGGAACTGATTCCCAGACGCGCGCCCAATTCGTGTGACGACGTCACTTCCTGCCCATTGTGAGCCAGCAGTTCCAATTCGCGGAGATAGATAGGTAGACGCCCGATGACGATGTCTGGAATTTCTGCCGTTCTCACGTTTTTGTCCCTTAGAAGGAGTTAACACATTTTTTTGCTTTCGTGAAACGTTTTTTAAGACTACCACATTAGTCTGAGATAAGCAATCCGAACACAAACGCTCCATTCAAGACGCGGTGTGATATGATTGTAGGGATGAGTATTGCGATTGCAGTGAAGGCGACTGTTTGATGCGTAAAGGATTGATCATTCTGGGGGCGGTGGGAGCGATCCTGTTGGCAGCGGTCCTGTACTATCAAAATCAACAGGTCCAGCTCGCCGGGCGCGATCAGGCGCGTCTGCGTACCTTGCGGGTGGGGCGCGGAGAGGTGATGGTTACGGTGCGCGCTACTGGCCGGATTGAGGCCGAACAGGTCGCGCGTCTGAGTTTTGCGACGCCTGGGTTGGTGGAAGCCGTCCCGGTTGAAGTAGGACAGGTCGTACAAGCGGGTGATATTCTGGCCCGTCTGGACGGAGAGGCCCAGCGGATTGCCGTTGAGCAGGCCGAATGGGCGTTGCGGATCGCCCAGTTGAACCTGGAAGCCTTGCAATCGCCACCAGACGCGCGCGAGCTGGCGGTCGCGCGGGCCAACGTCAACAGCGCGTGGACGGCCTATGTAGACCTGCGCGATAACAGTGTCGATCCTGAAGACCTGCGCATCGCGGAACTGCGCTATCAGCAGGCACTTGAGGCAGCCAGCGATGCCAGGGTGACTTATAATGCGTCCAACGGCGGTGACCTGTATGAGGCGCAGTTGGGGGCGGCAGGCTTCGGAGTCGAAGTGGCAAGGTTGCAACTGGAAATGCTGCGCGACGGCCCGACCCAGGCGGCCCTAGATGCGGCGCTGGCGCGTGTGGGGCAGGCCCAGGCCCAGTTAGAGCGGTTGCAGGCCGGGCCGCCTCAGCCGCAGATCGATCAGGCTGAACTCGCGGTTCAGCAGGCGGAATTGCGCCTGGAACAGGCTCAGGCGGCCTATGAAGACACCGTGTTGCGCGCCCCGTTTGGGGGTGTAGTGACCCAGGTTAACGTCCAGGCAGGCGGCCTGGCGGCGCCAGTAGCCGGGCTGCCCGCCGTCGAAGTGACCGACCTTGCGCAACTGCATGTCCTGGCGAATGTTGATGAAGTGGATGTCGCCCAGGTTTCGGAGGGACAAGTTGCCGAAATTACCCTGGATGCGCTGCCGGGTGAGACGCTGTCCGGAGTCATCGAGCGGGTGTCTGATGTGCCCACGGAGAGTGGAGGGGTGATTGTCTACGAGGCGCGCTTGGCTCTGGATCGCACTGCTGTACCCATCCGTGTCGGCATGACCGCTGCCGTGACGATTGTTGTTCGGCAGGTTGAGGATGTGTTGGTGGTGCCGAACCTGTACATTCGCATCGACCGTCGCAGCGGGCAGGCGTTTGTCGATGTGCTGGACGAGGCGGGCAATCTGACCGAACGCCGGATTGAACTGGGCGCACAGAATGAAAGTGTGAGTGCCGTCGTCAGTGGCTTGCAGGAGGGCGAGGTGATTGCCATTGACCTGGAAGCGGGCGGCTTCTCGTTCTTTGAGGATGAAGGCGAGTAGCGGGATGTACCGTCGGCTGCGTGTGTGGTTGGTTGGCGGCTGCCTGCTGATTCTGGCTGCGGGCGCCTATCGTTACTGGCTGGAAGGCGGTTTTGACCAGCCCGTGCAGGCGCTGGCAGACATTCAGGAAGTGGCGCGTGTCGAGCGTGGAAATATTACCCTAGTGGTCAGCGCCAGCGGGGTGATCAGCCCGGCGGAGCGATTGCCGCTGTTTTTTGTGTTGCCGGGGCCAGTGGCGGAAATTTTGGTGCATGAGGGCGATGCAGTCCGTGCCGGGCAGGTGTTGGCCCGCCTGGAGGCGCAGTCTTTGGAGCTTGCCGTGCGTGACGCGGAACTGGCGTTGCAGTTGCAGCAGGTGGCATTGGATGCGCTGACTGCCGAACCGCGTGAGGTCGATCTGGAGGCAGCCAGGGCAGCGGTCTACGCAGCGGGCGCGCAGGTGGTCCTGGCGCAGCAGCCGCCCGACGCACGCATGGAGCAGATCGCACAGCTTCAGGTAGAGATCGCGCGTAGTCAGCTCTGGCAGGCGCAGATTCAGCGTGATCAGGCGCGGTTGACCGCTAATTTCGGCTTGACGACGGGCAGTCAGGCTGCTCAGGCCGAGGCGGGAGTCAGTCGGGCCGAATATGAGGTGGCGATTGCCGAAGAGCAGTTGGCCCAGGTCCAGAATGCTGCACCTAACGCAGCCAACATTGCGGCGGCGCAGGCGGCGCTGGTCAGTGCGCAGGCGGCGCTGGAGCAACTGCTGGATGGAGCCAGCGAGCGTGATCTGGAGATCGCGGACGCCCGCTTGCAGGCGGCGGCACTGGCAGTGGAACTGGCCCGTTATCAGTTGAGCCGGGCCACGCTGACTGCGCCGTTCGCAGGAGTCGTTGCCCGGCAAAATCTGATCGTCGGCGAGTCGCCCCCGGCGTCTGCTCCGGCTATCGAGTTGATCGATGTCAGCAGCTATTACATCGATCTGGCGGTAGATGAGATCGACATCGCCCAGATTCGGCTCGGCCAGCGTGCAACGATCAACCTGGATGCGCTGCCGGATCGACCGCTTAGCGGGAGGGTGACGCGAATCGATGATGTGGCGGTAGCGTTGGGCGAACTGGTGACGTACCGCGTGCGCGTCACCCTGGATGCGACGGACGTGCCTGTGCGGGTCGGCATGAGCGCAACGGCGACAATTGTGGTGGATGAAGTGCCAGATGCTATCCGGGTGCGCAACCGCTATATCCGCCTGGACCGCCGCACCGGGCAGGCGTTTGTGATGCTCCGGCGGCCTGACGGCGCGCTAGAGGAAGTTGAGGTGCGCCTGGGACGGCGTAACGAGACCTACAGCGAGATTACCGATGGACTGAATGTCGGCGATGAGATTGTGCTGATGCCGCGCGGCTTTTTCGATCAGTTCGGCAGTTTTGGACCGTAACAGACCGTCGAATGGAACCAGGATTGGAAGTGTAACCATGCTGTTTGGTGGAAACGGACATAAGAAGCGGGTGAATGGGGCGTCTCCTCAGGAACCAGGGGAGCATGTCGTGATCGACGTGCGCAACGTGAGCAAGGTCTATCGGATGGGCGACATCGAGGTGCACGCACTGCGAGGCGTCACGTTAAGTGTCCGCGTGGGGGAATTCGTAGCGATCATGGGGCCGTCGGGGTCGGGTAAGAGCACGCTGATGAATATCCTCGGCGCGCTGGATCAGCCGACCGAAGGGGAATACATCCTCGACGGCGTAGATGTCGGCAAGGCCAACGACCGCGAACTTGCTGCCATTCGTAACAAAAAGATCGGCTTTGTCTTTCAGAATTTCAACCTGCTCAAGCGCACCTCGGCGCTGCGGCAGGTCGAACTGCCGTTGATCTACTCCGCTAATCCGGGTAACCGGCGGGCGCGGGCCAAAGCTGCTCTGGAGGCGGTGGGCCTGGGCAACCGGCTGGATCACCTGCCCAGCGAGCTTTCCGGTGGGCAGCAACAGCGTGTCGCCATCGCGCGGGCATTGGTGAACGAGCCGGCCATGATCCTGGCCGACGAGCCGACCGGCAACCTCGATTCTAAGAGCGGGACAGAGGTGTTGCGTATCTTTCAGCAGTTGAACCGCGAGAAGGGGATCACGACGATTTTTGTCACCCACGACGCCTTTATTGCCCGACATACCGGGCGCGTGATCATGTTGCGCGATGGCTGCATCGTGGCAGATCAACGCATCGAGCGTCCCCTGATTGCTGGTGAGGCGGAACGTCCTTCGGAAATGGCCGAACTGGAGGACCTGTTCCGGGAGACGTATCATGCACCGGTTACCGAGTTCAACTAGCGAGGGCGAGGGATGAACCTGCTGGAAAGCGTGCGCATCGCGCTTACCGGCCTGGCTTCCAACCGTCTGCGCTCAGTACTGACCATGTTGGGCATCGTGATCGGCGTTGGGGCGGTGATTGCGCTGGTCAGCTTTGGGCAGGGTGTGGAACGCTTCATTTCTGCGCAGTTCGAGTCGCTTGGCTCGAACCTGCTGTTCGTGTTCACATCTCTTCCGCCGGGTGCAGGGCCGAGTGACATCGTGCCGCTGACGATGGCCGACGCGGAGGCCGTTGCCGATCCGCTGGCGGCGCCAAGTGTGCTTCGTGTCGCGCCTCAATACAGCGTGTTTGCTGTGATTGTGGCAGGGCGTAACAGTGTGGCGCTTTCAGTGGAGGGTATCACGCCTGCTTACGCCGACGTCCGCGACTGGCCCGTGAGCGACGGGCGCTTTGTCGATGAATCCGACGTTCTCACCAGCGCACGGGTTGCCGTGCTGGGCCAGACTACCCGTGAGGACCTGTTCGATGAAGGGATCGATCCGGTGGGACAGACGATCCGCATCAACGGGATTCCGTTCCGTGTGATCGGTGTGATGGAGGAGCGTGGTGGCTCCAGCTTCGGCGACGAGAACGAGGTGGTTTACGTGCCGATCAGCACCGCGCAGACCCGCCTGGAACGCGCCCGCATGGTCGGCGGCAGCTACCAGGTAAGCATGTTGAACGTCCAGGCGATCTCGAAAGAGCGCATGGAGGCGGCGGTTGAGGAGATCGAGCGCATTCTGCTCGACCGTCACAGGATCGAGTTTCTCGACGAGCAGGATTTCACCGTGCTATCGCAGGATGACTTGCTCTCGGTCGTCGGGCAGATCACGGGGCTGCTGACCATTTTCCTGGGGGTGATCGCAGGAATCTCGCTGCTGGTAGGCGGGATCGGCATCATGAACATTATGCTGGTGACGGTGACGGAGCGCACCCGCGAGATCGGACTGCGCAAAGCCGTTGGCGCGCGGCGACTGGATATTCTGCTGCAATTCCTGATCGAGAGTGTGGTGCTCACGGTGACGGGGGGCATGATCGGGGTTTTGTTGGGTGTGCTCGGCGCCTTCGTTGGGACACAGCTTGTACCGGACCTGGCGCTGGTGGTTACGCCTGACGCGATCCTCCTGGCGACGGTGGTCAGCACCGGGATCGGCGTCTTTTTCGGCATCTATCCCGCCAGCCGGGCGGCAGGGCTGAACCCTATCGATGCCCTGCGCTACGAGTGAAAGGCGGCGACGCGATGCGGATGATCCTCGAAAGCATCTCAGCGGCGTTGGCCAGCCTGGCCTCAAACCGTCTGCGTGCTGCATTGACTACGCTCGGTATTGCCATCGGTGTGGCGGCTGTCGTGGTGCTGGTTTCCATCGGGCAGGCGGTGCAGGTGTTTGTAGCCGAGCAATTTCTGGGCATCGGCACAAATCTGGTCTTTGTGCTGCCGGACGTGCTGGCAAGCGCGCTGCGTGGACAGGGGATGTCTGGCGGAGGGCCGCCGGCGAGCAACCGCTTTAGCGCCACTTTTTCTTCCCTCACAGAGCGCGATGTGACGGCGTTGTCTGATCCGTTCCGCGTGCCAGATGCGTCGTTGGTTGTGCCGGTGTTACAGTTGTCGCGCCCGGCAGTCTACGGCGGTGTGGAGGTGCGCGGGCGCATTCGTGGCACGACGCCGGAGTGGCCTGTTCTTCGGAACCGCCGGCTGGCGTTGGGGCGCTTTTTTGATGATCGAGAGATGATGAACGCCGCGCGTGTGGCGGTGATCGGGCAGACGACGATGGAAAACCTCTTTCCGCCGGACGTGCTGCCGCTTGGTGAGACGATTCGCGTTGGCGGCGTCCCTTTCCGTGTGATTGGCATCCTGGAACGCTATGGCGGCACCAGCTTCGGCGATGAGGACGACCAGATTTTTGTTCCCTTGACCACCGCGCAGACTCGCCTGGAAAGCGGGCGGGACGTTTCGGGACGGCGCACGGTTTCCATTATTCAAGTTCAGGCGACTAGCGATGATCGCATTCCTGCGCTGGTTGAGCAGATCACGGATGTGTTGCGGGCCGAGCATGGCATCAGCTTCCGCGATGAAGATGATTTCGAGGTTTTTACGCAGTCCGATCTGCTGGAGAGTTTCGGTGCGATCACGGGGCTGTTGACGGTCTTTTTGGGGGTGATCGCGGGAATCTCGCTGCTGGTGGGCGGGATCGGCATCATGAACATCATGCTGGTGACGGTGACGGAGCGCACCCGCGAGATCGGACTGCGCAAAGCCGTCGGCGCGCGCCAGAGCGACGTGCTGACCCAGTTCTTGATCGAGAGCGTCGTGCTGGCCGTGATCGGCGGCCTGATCGGGATCGGCGTGGCTTTCGCCGGGACGGCCCTGATCGGCGGCATTCTGCCGGACCTCAAGGCGTTTGTCCGCCTGGAAAGTATTCTTCTGGCGACGACTATTTCGGCCTCGGTCGGCGTGTTTTTCGGCCTGTACCCGGCACGGCGTGCTGCGCGCCTGAATCCAATCGACGCTCTGCGCTTCGAGTGAGTCTTGCCAGTCGGGGTGTTCGCTGTTATGTTTGTCGGCAGGGGCACACCGTCGTGTGCCCGTATGGTGGCTTTCAGGAGTACGCTTCTCAGGGAGCACCATCGATGAGCGATCAGGATCGGTCCGGCGGCTTGTCGGAGGAAAACCTGAAGGCCGTCAACGACAGTATGTTGGACGGGTTAGGGAAACTGGCCGAATATTTTGGCTATAGCAAGATCATGGGCCAGTTATACGGCGCGCTGCTGCTTAGCCCAACACCTCTGTCATTGGACGATCTGGCCGCTTTTTTGCACAAATCCAAAGCCAACGTCAGCACCAATCTACGTATATTAGAGAACATGGGCACCGTCCGCGAGGTGTGGGTGCGGGGCAGCCGACGCAAGTTTTATGAAGCAGAAACGGATTTTTGGCGGATACTGATTAATGTGCTGAGCAACCGTGAGATGCGCGACCTGGAACGGGCGGTGCAGGTGTTAGAGCAGAGTGTTGAGCAGTTGCGCCGGACCATGCCGCAGATGAGCGAGGAAGATTTGAAACTGGCGCAGTTTTATGTCGAGCGCATCGACAGTATTCGGATGCTGTTCAGATTCGCGCAGGTGATCTTGAGTTCGATCTTGCAACAGGCGGGCAAGTTCGACGTGAGCGAGGTCAAGCGTATCCGCATTGAGTAGCCGAGACGACGACATGGTCTGTAGGCTATCCGTTACCGGGGAGAGAGCAAGCAACTCTCTCCCCTGATCTTCCCAGGGGGCAGGTTGATTTTATGTATGCGACAGGCAGCAACAGCGAAGCCCTGGAGCGCGCAAACATTCGTCATCTGGTCCTGGACATCGCCTGGTTTGGGTTGGCATTGCCATCCACCACGCGCTTTATGTCCATCTATGCCATCCGTCTGGGGGCGACGCCGCTGGAGTTGGGCTGGTTGGCGTCGTTGCCGGCGATCATGCTGCTGATCGCCTCGGCCTGGAGCAGCGGCTGGCGGGCGCGTTATCCGAACACCATCCGCGCGCTGTTCTGGCCTGCGCTGGGCTTCCGTCTGGCTTTTTTTCTGGTTGGACTGACGCCCTTCCTGCCGACGGGCTGGCAGGTTGCCTGGCTGATCCTGGCGGTTTCTTTGCCGGCGCTGCCGCAGGGTGTTGCGACGGTCCTGTTTTTGGTGATGATGCGCGAGTCCGTCCGACCCGACCGCCTGCGCGGATTGGTGAGTTACCGTCTGACGGCAATGAATGTCGCCATTGCGGTGGCTGCCTTGGCCTACGGCGTCTGGCTAGAGGCCGCGCCGTTTCCGCTAAATTACCAGGTGATGTTCCTGTTATCATTTGTGTTTACCCTGGCGAGCCTGTCGAACGTGTTGCCGGTGCGCATTCTATATCCATCGTCTGCGCCGGTCGGTGTGCAGACCGCGAGCCGTCCCTGGCGCTCGGTGAGTTTTCGGCGGGTGGCGTTTGTGGCGGCGGCGGTGCACGTCACGTTTTTCTCGGCGTCAGCGGTGATTCCGCTGCGGCTGGTCAATGAGTTGGGGGCAAGTGAGGGCTTCATGGCTCTGTTCGGCGTGGCCGAGTTGGTAGCGGGGGCTGTGGCCGCTGCGTTTACCAACCGGATCGGTCGGCGGATTGGCAACCTGGCGATGAGTGTGTGGGGGATGATCGGCGCAGCGGCGGCGGCGGCGATCATTGCGTTGTCTCCCAGCCTCGACCTCACGCTGATCGCTTCGGCGCTCACGGGCGCCTCGTGGATGGCGGTGGTGGTTGGGCTGTTCAGCTTTTTCAGCGAGACGACGCCTGCCGAAGACATGACCCGCTACACAACGGCTTATAATCAGACGATCTCGCTGGCGATTTTCATTGGGCCAATGCTGGGCAGTGTGCTTGCGAATAGCGGGGTGGCGCTGCCGATGGTGTTGCTGCTTTCGGCTGGGCTACGGCTGCTGGCGGGGGTGCTGAGCCAGCAACGGATGTTGAATCGCTATTGGCGCACACCGGAGATCACGCCCGCCGGGGTGGTAGAATAGAAGGCATCTGGGGTGGTTTTTAGTGTGAGGAAGTCGCGGTCGTAGCTATGTTTGACGAAGCCAGGATATACGTGTGCAGTGGGGATGGCGGAGACGGCATCATTACCTTCCGCCGTGAAAAGTACGTGCCGCGCGGTGGGCCGTCTGGCGGCGATGGCGGGCGTGGTGGCGATGTGATTCTCCGCGCCGATCCACACTTGAACACGCTGATTAACTTCAAGTACCAGAGCCATTTCAAGGCCGAACACGGCGGCAGGGGCGGCAGCAACAACAAGACCGGCAAAGATGGCAGTGACATGATCGTGGCCGTGCCGCCGGGCACGGTTGTGCGCGACACCGCTACCGGTGAGGTGTTGGCCGACCTGGTGCGCCCTGGACAGCAGGTAATCGTGGCGAAGGGGGGGCGTGGTGGGCGCGGCAATGCGCGCTTTGCCAACAGCCGCAACCAGGCTCCACGTATCGCCGAGCGCGGTGAGCCGGGACAAGCGCGTTGGCTACAACTGGAACTCAAGCTGATCGCGGATGTGGGCATCGTTGGTGTGCCGAACGCGGGTAAATCGACGCTGCTTTCCGTCATTAGTGCCGCCAAGCCCAAGATCGCCGATTACCCTTTCACGACGCTTGAACCGAACTTGGGCGTGGTTGAGCGTGATCACCGGACGGTAGTTGCGGCGGATATTCCCGGCTTGGTCGAAGGCGCACACGCGGGCGCTGGGTTAGGGCACGCTTTTCTGCGGCATGTACAGCGCACGCGGGTGTTGATTCACCTGCTGGATGGAGCAAGCGCCGATCCCCTGGCCGACTTCAATCAGATCAACCAGGAATTGGCCTTGTTTGACGAAAAACTGGGCGAAAAACCCCAGATCGTTGTCCTGAACAAATTGGATCTGCCGGAAGCCCAGGAACGCTGGCGGCAGCTTAGGCCGGCGCTGGCGGCGCGCGGTTACGAGGCGCTGGCGATCTCGGCAGCAACGCATCAGGGCATCGATGTGTTGGTAAACCGCCTGTTCGCCCTGCTGGATGCGCTCCCTGCCCAGGAGGCCGGGGCGGTGGTCGAGACCCCTGTTTATCGTTTGGAGGAGCGCGTTCCCTTCACCATTACCCGCGATCCAGCGGGCGCGTTCCATGTGCGCGGCGAGCGTATTGAACGGGCGGCGGCGATGACGTACTGGGACTATGACGAGGCCGTGCTGCGTTTTCAGCGCACGTTAGAGGCCCTGGGCATCACCGCTGCGCTGGAAGCGGCGGGCGTTCAGCCGGGAGATACCGTTTATATCGGCGATTTTGAAATGGAGTGGAGCGAGTGACGTGCGCTCCTGGGGGCATGGAACGAATCGGGCTGTTGGGCGGCACCTTCGACCCGCCGCATCTGGGCCACCTGATCCTGGCGGCGGTTGCGGCGGATGCGTTGTCTTTGGATGCGGTCTGGTTCGTCCCGGCGGCGGAGCCCCCCCACAAGCAGGGCCGCCACCTGACTGCCATCGCGCACCGTCTAGAGATGCTTCGCCTGGCGCTGGCGGATAACCCGGTCTTTTTGATTTCGCGGCTGGACGTAGACCGTCCCGGTCCGCATTACAGTGTCGAGATGGTCGCGCTGGCCCGCGCGCAGCGTCCGCAGACGATGTGGTTTTTTCTGATGGGCGAGGATTCGCTGCGCGATCTGCCGCGCTGGCATCAGCCGGAACGATTGTTGACGCTGTGTGATCTGGCGGTGTTACGCCGACCGGGGGCGTCTGTGGACATGGCCGCACTCTCGGCGCAGTTGCCCGACGTCGCCGATCACGTGATCTTTCTCGATGGCCCTGGCGTGATGATTTCGGCAACGGAGATCGGCGAACGTGTGCGCGCCGGGCGCACCATCCGCTACCTGACCCCTGATCCTGTGCGGGAATACATTGCCGCCCGGCGGCTCTATAAAGATTCCATTGTTGAAGAATAAACTAAGATTGACACCTTAACAGAAAGTCGTACACTGGCAGTAGGGGCATTTTCCCACCACACCAGGAGTGTACGCATGGCCACCCAAAACCAGGTGCTTTATGTCCAGGTCGGTCGGGTCAACCTTCGGCGCGACCCGCACGTGGCGCCCGATAACGTGATCGGGCTTTTCTACCTGGGAGACTCGCTGGAGGTCAAAGCAAACGTCCATCAGACCGACGCGCAGGGCCGTGTCTGGCGGCAACTGCCTGAAGGCGACCAGGGTTGGGTCGCTGAGTTCGATCCTGTTGTGCAGAAACGCTTGCTCGATCTGAATCCGCCGCCTGCACCTGTTCCCGCCGGTCCGCAGGTGCTTTATGTGCGGTCGGAGGGAATTAAACTTCGCAGCGCCCCCGCCGTTACGCCAGACAATGTGGTGGGCCTGGTCAAGAAGGGCGATCCGATACAGGTTCAACCAGATGTGCGCCAGGTGGACTCAGAGGGCCGGGTCTGGAGGCAAGTGATCGGTGGTCAGTGGGTGGCGGAGTATAACCGCCGCACCGGCAACCGCCTGCTGACACCGGATACCCCTTCTGCTTCGTCTGGAGCTGTCGGCTCCCAGCCAATGTCGGCAGCTGAATCGCCTCAGGCTGTCACCGGGCGAACTACTGTTCTGGCCGCAGGCCGTGTGAAAGTATCCGGCACGGGCTTCTTATTAGACGGCAAACCGTTCCGCTTCATCGGCGTCAACCTGCGCGAATTTGCCTTCTACGGTGCAGGCGTCATCTCGGCTCAGGCGGGCAATCAGATCGACCAGTTGAACGCCGCCAGGGATATGAAAGTGCGCGTTGTGCGGATGCACGCCTGTCACCGCGCCATCGCCCTGGGAACAACGATCCCGCTGATGCAGAAGGCGCTGGACCTGCTCCATCAGTACAACATGTTGGCGATTGTCTGCCTGAACGACGCGCTGGGCGACAGCAGTTTTTATGTGCCGGGCGACGATCACTTTCATCAGTACGGCCATCCGATGGGCTGTGTGGACAAGACGGCCTATTTTCACAACGAAGGCTACAGGCAGAACCAACTGCCGTTCGTTCGGCAGCTTGTCGCGGCTTTTAAGGATCATCCGGCGATTCTTGCCTGGGAATTGGGCAACGAGTATGCCCTGCATCCCCAACCGGCCAGCGACGCTGATGCCGAGGCATTCATCCGTTATGCGTTGGTTGTTTCGCAGGCCATTCGCCAGATCGATTCCGGCCACCTGATCACGACCGGATTGGTCAATACCGGGCACATTGCGCCGTCTGGTTGCGACCGGGTGGCCTTTGCCCGGCGCTTTTACGCCATGCCGACTATCGATTTCGCCACCGTACACTTTTATCAGGACAATTCCGAAGAGCAAAGCTCTCTACCAGACCTGGAAGCCTGCAAGCAGATCGGCAAGCCGCTGATTGTGGAGGAGTATGGTTCGACGGAGGGCGACCGTGCTGCGGTAACTGCCGCTGCGGTCGAACGCTGGCTGGCGATGGGGGCGGCGGGCTTTATGCAGTGGGGGCTGTCGGCCACGCCGTTCGATGTGGGCGTAGGGGATGGAATGCGGGGGATGGACCCTTACTGTGACCATAACAGGAATCACTACCAGGGCCTGTTCAACGTGTACCGTCAGTGGGCTGAGCGGTTGGAAGCATAGTGTTTTGTTCTGTCAGGCGGGGCCGGTTGCTGCCTGACAGAAAAGTTTGTCTAGGTGTGAGTAGCGGTGGGCCGAATCCGCCGTTACAATTTCCCGCCATGAACAGGCTAATAAACCCTACACGCTGCGTTTTTTGGGGCGTTGCCTTACTGCTGATCGCGGTGACTGGGTGCAGCGCCGTTGGGTCGCAGATTGCCGCAACACCTACCCCGCCGTCAGAACCCTTTATCCAGTCTCCGGTGGCAACGGTGCTGCCGACTCTGGCGCTTGACATTGCGCCGACATTGCCCGTTCCAACACCGCTGCCGTCCGTTGCCGAGATGCAGCCCACGCCGCGCCCGACCGTCTCGGCATTGGAGCGTATCCGGGCAGAGGGAAATCTGCGTGTGGGTGTGTTGTATAACACGCCGCCGCTTAGTAGCCTGAACGAACGTGGACAGGTCGAAGGCTACGAGGTCGAACTGGCGCGCGCCATTGCCGAAGCCTGGGGCGTTGAGGCCGTCTTTGTGCAGGTGACGCGGCAGACGGCGGTTTCGCTCTTGCTGGCGGGTGAGGTGGACGTGCTGATGGCTTCCGTTGTCCACAGCCGTGAAATGGAATCGCTGCTTGGCTTCTCGCAGACGTACTTTCCCGGCGGACAGATGTTCCTGGTCCGTGAAGAGAGTGCCGTGCAGCAGATCGCGGCGCTGGACGGCCAGCCAGTTGGGGTAGTGCAGGGGACTCGCAGCGAGCGCGCCCTGGGCCGCGCGATCAGCGCAGGGCGGCTCAATGTCATACCCCATCTGTACCTGACACTCGATCAGGCCGTCGGCGCATTGGGTGGGGAAGTCGCGGCGGTGTTGTCTGACCGGGTGCAGTTGTTGCGCGTGGATGCTGAATTGGATGGCGTGCGCATTCTGAACGAAATGTTGGAGACAGAACCCTATGCCATCGCCTTTCGACGGCATGATGAGGCGCTGCATTATCTGCTGGACCGCACGTTGCAGGCACTCTATACTGGTGGGCGGCTGCAAAATCTGCGTCAGACGTGGTTCCCCGGTGTGGGCTTCGACCTCGAATTGCCTGTCTGGGGTGGGCTAGAGGAGGACACACGCACACTGGCCGATCTCAACACGGCTATCGTCTACCCGGAAGCGCCGATTGTGCCGCGTGTTCAGGCAGGGCAGGCGATTCGCGTGGCCGGGCTGAACCTGGACCCGGCGGCGGATGACCTGACCCAGCGGCTGGAAAGTTTTTACCAGGCGCTTGTGCAGGAAATGGCCGCGCGGTGGGGCGTTTCCGTTGAGTTTATTCCCCACTCGGCGGCTAATGCACTCGATCTGGTTGCCAGCGGGCAGGTAGAGATGGCCGTTGGAGTCGCGCCCACGTGGGCAGGGCCTGCTGAAGTGACCTACACAGCCCCGATTATCGCGCATGGCGACCGGCTGATGGTGCCGTTCGAGACCACCATCACCGATTTTGCCGATCTGCGCGGTGGTCAGTGGGTGGGGGTTTTCGCCAGTGAACCCGGTGCAGCGAATCGCGTCACTGCTCTGGCTGAGGAAGCCAGGGCACGGATCAACGTCTTCACCATCTTGCGAGACGAAGATGCGGTCTTTGCGATGCTGGTGGACGGCAACGCCGATGTCGTCTATGGGGACAGCCTACGTCTGCTCCCTCACGTTCAGGCGAATCCGGACCTGGTGAAACTGACTGACCGTTGGTATAGCCGGGCGTATATCGCCCTGGCTGTACCGCGCGTCGATCCTGACTTTGCGGCGCTGGTGGACGTGACTTTGCAAGAGATGGATGCAGACGGTGCGTTTGCGCGGTTGTGGGCATCGATAGCTGGCCTTGATGTGCCTATCCGATTTGAGCAATGGCCGGGAGAGCAGGGCGTTTTTTTGGAAGTACGCACAAGTGCGTCATCCCCAGCCAGTTAACGGTTATGCAAATGTTGTAGGGGTGTCATCATTCCTTCACAATCGGTTGTTAGACTGAGGTCGAAAGTCAATCCAACTGGCTAGAGAAGGAATGGAAGGAATGCAGAACAAGACTCGTAACCTGGTCGTGCTGCTGTCTATCTTGGTGGCGCTGGGGGCGGTGTTGCTGGCGGCGCTGCCTGCTCTGGCGGCGGAAGAAACAATCGCTTCTCAGGCGCTCGCCCAGGGCGGTCCTAGGGGAGGGCGTGGCCCGTGCACGGGATTTGTAGATGAGGACGGCGACGGCATTTGCGACAACTGCCCCATGCAGGGAGCGCGCTTCGTAGACGAGGATGGCGACGGCATTTGCGACAACTGCCCTATGCGGGGAACGCGCTTCGTGGATGAAAATGGCGACGGCATCTGTGACAACTGCGGTGTGTTCGGCGGCATGATGGGCGGCTTCCGGGGCGGGAATCAGGGTCGGATGGGTGGCCAGGGCTGGCGCCGGTAGTAATCTTCGCATCCCCAATGTGACTCGGTAGGCGGACGGCGACTTCAGCCGTCCGCTTTTGATCTAGCGACAGATGGCCTTTGGGCCTGGCTGGCGAAAACCACTGCAAACAGAATCAGCGCCGCCCCGACGATCTGGGCTGTGCCGGGCATTTCTTGCAAAAAGATCACGGCCAGAATTGCACTACCCACTGGTTCACCCAGGATCACCAGGCTGACGAAAGCGACGGGCAGGTGCGCCAGAGCATAGTTGAAGGATGAATGACCGATCAACTGTGGAAAAATCGCCAGCAGCAACAGCCACAGATAAACCACCGGGCGATAGCCGGTGATGGTATTGCCGGTCAGCAGCACGGCCAGCAGCAGGAACAACGCCGCCGCCCCGTAACACAGCCATACATAGGGCACGAGCGCCAGCGAGGCACGTAGCCGCCGCCCGATGATCAGATATAGCGCCGCGGCGACCGCTCCGATCAGCGCCAGCAGCGCGCCCAGCAGCGGATTCGCCCCGTCTAGGAGCGCACGACTGTCTCCGTTCAGGCTGATTAACAGCCCTCCGCCAATGGCGATTAGAATGCCGATCAGTGTGCGGCGGTTCAGCGATTCGCCCAGCAGTAGTGGCGAGAACAGCGCCACCCACAACGGGTTGGTGGTCACGAGGACCACGCTGATCAACACCGAGGTGTGTTCCAAAGAGGTGATCCAGGCGGCAAAATGCACTGCCAGCAGGGCACCTGAGGTTAATGCCAGGGCGATGTCACGTTGGGAGAGCGCGTGCAGGGCAGGGCGATGCCGGTAGAGTGTCCAGGGGGTCAGGATCAGGGCGGCCAGCGTCAGGCGCATGGCGGCGATGACCAATGAGGGGGTTCCATCAGCCTGGGCGAAACGGATAAACAGTGAAGCGGTCGAAACCGCCAGCACACCGATCAGCAAGATGGCGTATACAGAAGGCTGGTAGGCGGAGATGCTGTCGGAGGTGGATTGGGGCGTCGTCGTGTTTGACATACCAGGGCTATTCTGGATAGAATTGGTCTATGTAGGAAGGATGTAACCTTTGCGGGCAATTTTCATCTAAGCAAATGATGTGACTGTAGAGACCTGTTTAAGGAGTGTGTTCTTCCATGGCTTTCCAACTGCCTCCTCTCCCGTATGAGTATAACGCTCTGGAGCCGTACATCGACGAGATGACCATGCGGCTGCATCACGACAAACATCACCAGGCTTACCTGACGAACCTCAACAATGCTATTGCCGGGACCGATCTGGAGTCCCTGTCTATTGAGCAAATCCTGGCGAAAGGCGCCGACAACCTGCCGGTCGTCGTGCGCAATCACGGCGGTGGCTACGCCAATCATAACCTGTTCTGGCTGATCATGGCTCCGCGTGCCGGCGGTGAACCGACCGGTGAACTGGCGGACGCCATCGGCGAGGCATTCGGTGGGTTTGCAGCGTTCAAAGATCGCTTTAGCAAGGCTGCGATGGGCCGTTTTGGCTCCGGCTGGGCCTGGCTGGTGTGGGATGGCAGCAAGCTCGACGTAACCAGCACGGCCAATCAAGACAGCCCGATTATGGAAGGCCAGGTCCCCTTGCTGGGTCTGGACGTGTGGGAACACGCCTACTATCTCAAGTACCAGAATCGCCGCAATGAATATGTCGAGGCGTGGTGGAACGTGGTCAACTGGCCGAGGGTAGCAGAGTATTTCGCGGCGGCGCGTCGTTAGCTTTTACTGTTTTCTGGTTCAGAACGAGGGGCCTTGCAGCCCCTCGTTTCGTTTGACCGGTTTGCCCCTTTTAGCCGGAGGGCGCGCCGCGTGGAGGGTTGTTGACGGGGAAAACTTATCCACCTGCTTGCTTGATTCGGACTTGGTGGTATAGTCTTGACGCAAACGCTACACGCCAGTAGGCGTATAATTCCCTAGTAGGAGAATGGCAGGATGACCCATATCATCACCAGCCTGTGTCTTCGTGACGGCGCCTGTGTCGAGGTATGTCCGGTGGAATGCATTACCCCCGGCTTCCCGGAGTCGGACTGGCCCTGGTATTTCATCGATCCCGAAACCTGCATCGACTGCGGTGCCTGCGTGCCGGAATGCCCGTTTGAGGCGATCTTCGTTGAGGAAGAAGTCCCCAGCGCGTATGAAATGGCTGCGGGCCAGGAACGCATACCGTTCGGTGGCACACGTTATACCGCTGCCGGCGGTGAGATCGTAGACCTGACGGAGGACATTCAGTACAACTATAAGTTCTACCAGGAAGGCCCCGGCTACGACTCGGCCCCGTAGGCGCAACGCTGCGTGCTTTTGTGCCAGCCTGCAAGAGGCGTCTCCATGTGGGGACGCCTTTTCGTTTGCTGCAAACGGAGCTGTATCTTGCTTGATGGTCCGGCAGTTTGTGTGTTACTACCGACCCAGGGAGTCGTACCGCAGCCAGCTATTGGCCTCGACAAGCACGCCGGAAACGTCGTCCCAGAAGGCAATCACGTCCTGTCCCTGCCACAGCGGGATCAGGGTGACATGTTCGGCCAGGCGCGCCTGTGCCTGGCGGTAAAAATCGTCCCGTTCGGCGGGATCGGTGCTGAGCGCCGCTGCTAGTAGCAGGGCATCGATTTCGGTGCTGCCAGACTCGTTACCTGTTGGGATGGGCGACGCCGATGCGGCCAGAGGAATCAGGTAGGCGGCAGGACTGGCAAAGGGCGGTCGCCAGCCCACGATGGCGTCGAGGTACTCGCCCCGGTTAACGGCCCGGACAAACGTGGCCGTCTGGTCGTCCTGGATTCCTGTAATATCTACGATCTTGCTCTCTTCTATTGCCCGCGCCAATTCCTGAGCAGCGTCGATCATCAGCGCGCCGTAGGTATCGCTGGAGATGTACAACGCTACATTGAGGGGCCGACTGCGGGGGCGATAGCCGGCTTCCTGTAGAATCGCATCGGCATTCACCGGATTGAAAGACGGAAAAATTGCCTCAGTGGCGCTAAACTGTGGCGGGATCAGGCTGTAGAGCGGAACAGTCGTACCGTCGAAGCCGTTCTGCGCGCCCCGCTCCCGGTTGATCAACAGGGCAAACGCCTCCCTCACCGCCGGATCGTCGAACGGTTCCTGATCGTGATGGAACAGCAGATAATACACTTGCAAGTTCGGTTGTTCTTGAATAACGATGCGGTTTTCCCTGCGGATAGCTTCCAGGTCTGGCAGCGATAGCCCACGCCAGGCCATGTCGATTTCGTGCGCCAGCATGGCGCGGCGCAGTGCAATCGGCTGGTCGTACTGCCGCAGTATGATGCGCTGGGCGGCGGGTGGTGTTGCGGTGGGAAAACCGGCGTTGGGGCCGATTACCGCTTCTTGCCCGGCCCGAAACGATTCCAGCCGATAGAGGCCGTTGCCGACGACCTGGGTGGTTTCGCTGGCTGGTAGCACATCCTCTGCCGGGAAATCGCCGGGGTGTTGCGGGAAGAATGGCGGCAGCGCCACCAGCGCCTCAAAGTCGGGCAGGGGGGTGCGCAGCCTGAACTGCACGCTATTGTCGTCACCTTCAGTAACGGTGACAATGTATTGTGCAATGAACGTCCCTGCGTCGCGCCCCAGGCGCAGGACGCGGTTGATCGATTCCACGAAAGTCGCAGCAGTGATCGGTGTGCCATCCGCAAAGGCAGCGTTTGGGCGGACGGTGAATGTGTGCGTCAGGCCATCGGCGCTGATCGTGTGATCGGTGGCCAGGGCCAGCTCGTAGTTCAGTGTGCCGGGAATCTGTCGTGTCAGACCGGTGTAGAGGTGAGATAGCAATTCCCAGGAAGGGATGTCGAGGGCGCTGGCCGGGTCGAGTGACCGGGGAAAATCAGTCGTCCCGATAACCACCGTTTCGGGTTCTTGGGCTGCCCCCGAACCGGGCAGCCATAGCGCCGACAGCAGGACGAGCAGAGTAAGAAAGCGAAAAGCGGACATCGGCATGGATGGACTCCAAACGAAGGCAGGCGGATTCTGACGAAAGAGCGCAGCAGCAGATATTCTACCGCAATCGCGCGACTGAAGTTCTGAACGAGCGGGGCGTGGTATAATGCCAAACAATTTCACCTGCCGGAGGTTCACGTTGAGTAAGAAACGCCGCACCCGTCTCACACGCGATCAGGTTCGCCGCCAGCAGATCGCCATCATCGTCACGGCCATCATCGCCGTCATCATGATCATCAGTCTGGTCGTTTCGATGTTGCCCGCGCCGCCGCTGTCGCCGGGAGTGATCCTGTTGCCGACCTTGCCGCTTTAACCGGGGGGACCATGAACTGGATAACTGCCATATTGGCCGGCCTGATCGGCGTGCTGATCGGCGGCGTGATCAATGTGCTGTCCGACGATCTGCCGCAGCGTCGGCGTCCGCAATCTCCGCGTTACCCAGACGGTGCGCCACGCCCACCTGCTGCCTGGCTGGGTGTGCTGGCTTTCCTGAGCGGGCGGCGGCAGTCACCGGCGGGCGCCGCTTTGTCATGGCGGCATCCCCTGGTCGAAGTCGGCCTGGGTGTTCTCTACGCGCTGCTGGCGCTGGCGCGTCCTCTAGACGGGCTACTGGCTTTTCAGTTGCTTTTTCTGGCGATCCTGACGCTGATTACGGTGATCGACCTAGAACACCGCCTGATTCTGTTCGTGGTGATCCTGCCCGCCTGCATCCTGGCGCTGCTCAAGGGCATTCTGATCCCTTTTCCGCTGCCCGATGTGCGTGAAGCGTTGATCGGTGGGGCGGTGGGCTTCGGGACCTTCTTCGTGATGTTCCTGGGCGGCCTGTTCTTCTCTGCGCTGGTGGCGCATTTTCGCGGCTATGAACTGCCGGAAGTGGCTTTCGGTTTTGGCGACGTGATGCTCGGCACGTTCAGCGGGATGCTGTTGGGCTGGCAGGCGTTCGTCTTTGCGCTGATGCTTACCGTGTTCTTGGGAGCTGCCGGGGCGCTGCTGTACCTGCTGTCGAAGGCATTGCTGCGCGGCAGCTACACGGTTTTCACGGCGCTGCCTTATGGTCCGTACATTACCTTGAGCACGGCGGTGATGCTGCTGTGGCGCGACGAGGTGCGCGAATTCGTATGGCGACTGTGGTAATGGCGCTCAATGCACGGGGCGTTCGATGATGCCTCCGCCGAGGCACACCTCGCCGTCGTAAAATACCGCGCCCTGGCCAGGCGTAATATCTCGCACGGGCGACTCAAAGCGCACCTCGGCGCGGTCGCCGGGTAGCGGGGTGATTGCCGCCGGAACGGGGGCGGCTTTGTAGCGGATTTTCACGGTTGCTTGAAGCGTTCCTGTGGGCGGCGCGCCTGCAATCCAGTTGACCTGCCGCGCCGTCAGGTGATTGTGCCCTAATTCTTCTCGTGTGCCGACGATCAGCGCATTTTGCGCCGGGTTCATATCCAGTACGTACAGCGGTTCGCTGCCGTTGACGCCTAAACCCTTGCGCTGACCGATGGTGTAGTTGGGCAGGCCGGTATGCTGGCCGAGGATAACGCCTGCCTTTGTGAGGATTGGGCCAGGGATCAGGGCGGCGGGCGCATGTTCGGCCAGGAAACGGCGGTAATCTCCATCCGCCAGGAAGCAGAGGTCCTGGCTGTCGGGTTTGCTGGCGACCGGCAGGCCGAAGCGGGCAGCCATTTCCCGCACCTGCGGCTTCGTGTAGTCGCCAATCGGGAACAGCGCATGGCGCAGTTGATCCTGTCGCAGAACACTCAGCACATAGCTCTGATCTTTGCTCTCGTCCACGCCCCTGAGCAGTCGATATGACCTGTCTTCTGCCTGCCGGATGCGGGCGTAGTGCCCGGTGGCGAGGTACTGCGCCTCCAGCGCCAGGGCGTGGTTCAGCAGATGGGTGAAGCGGATGTGGCGGTTACAGACCAGGCAGGGATTGGGTGTTTCCCCGGCGGCATAACCGTCGATAAAGGACTGGACGATCTTCTGGCGGAAAATCTCCTTGCTGTCCAACACATAGAAGGAAATGCCCAGTTTGTCGGCGACGCGATAGGCGTCGGTCATCTGGGTAGGTGTGCAGCAGCGGTTGTGCCCACCGCCGCCCTCTTCGGCCCACAGGCGCATCATCACACCGATCACGTCGTAGCCCTGTTCGACCAGCAGCGCGGCAGCGACCGAACTATCCACGCCGCCGCTCATGGCGACGACAACCCGTGTGGCGGTATCAGGCGGCATGGGTGAGCCTTTCTACCTGCCGCAGTTTTTCGACTGCCTGGGGAATGGCGACCAGTGCCGCGTCGATGTCGGCGTCGGTGGTTTGTCGTCCGACAGTCAGACGCAGGCTGCCTAGTGCCCACTCCGGCGGGAGACCCATGCTGATGAGCACCTCAGACGGCTCCGGGTTACCGGTTCTGCACGCGCTGCCGCTGCTGGCAGCGATGCCTTGCACATCCAGGTACATCAACAGGGCGTTGCCATCTATGCCGCGAAAGACGAAACTGGCGTGATTAGGCAGCCGCTCGGACGGGTGGCCTGTCAGCTGGGAATCGGGTACGCGGCTCAGGATGCCGTCGATCAGGCGGTCGCGCAGTCGTCGGTAATGAGCGTTGTGCGCCTCACATTCCTCGTAAGCCAGTTCGAGCGCCTTCGCCAGCCCGACAATGAAGGCGACGTTGTGCGTTCCGGCACGGCGACCGCCTTCTTGCCCGCCACCGCTCTGACTTGGCGCAAGCTCGATGCCCTGTCGCACGTACAGCGCGCCGACGCCTTTCGGCCCATAAAACTTGTGCGCTGAGATCGCCAGCATGTCCACACCGAGTTCGTTTACGTTGATCGGCATCTGCCCGGCGGCCTGCACCGCGTCTGTGTGAACCAACACGCCCCGCGCGTGGACGGCGTCCGCGATCTGGCGAAGCGGCTGCACCGTGCCGACCTCGTTGTTGGCGTACATGATGCTCACCAGGGTGGTATCCGGGCGGCAGGAGGCAGCCACATCCTCCGGCTTGACCTGCCCGTAGCCGTCCACCGGGACGACGGTCAGAGCGCAGTCCATCAGGTTGGCAAGCTGTTGCGCCGTTCTGCTGACGGCGTGGTGTTCCACCGGGGAGGTGATCAAATGGGCGCTGCGCCCCTGTCGCCGGGCGGTAAGCATCGCGCCGCGCAAGGCCAGGTTATCGCTTTCTGAGCCGCAGCTTGTAAAGACGATTTCGCCCGGCTGGCAGCCCAGCACATGGGCGACAGTCTCCCGTGCCGATTCGACGGCCTGTTCTGCTGCGCGCCCCAGCCGGTGAATCGAAGACGGGTTGCCGTAGATTTCATTGAAGTAGGGGAGCATAGCCTCCAGCACGCGGGGGTCAACCGGCGTCGTGGCGGCGTGGTCTAAATAGATAGTGCGAGGCTGCGGCATCCCAATCCTCCAGCTTGAGGCGAATTATGCTCATTGAAATTTATTTTACCACGCCGGGCGATGTGTGACGATGATCAGTCATCCTGGCGGAAAAACGCATTGTTGCCGACCGGGGTACGCACTATAATCAACGGGGTTTGGTGCCAGCAAGCGCGAAAGCGGGCTGCCGATGGCGAAAGTTCATACTTGGCGTTTCGACGTGCGGACGTATGAACTGGACGAGTACGGCCACGTCAACAATGCGGTTTATCATAACTACCTGGAGGAGGGGGCCACACAGGCCAGCGCCGCCGCCGGATTTCCCTATGCCTGGTACATGGCCCGGCGCTGCCTGTGGGTGATCCGGCGCATGACGATCCGCTATCTGACGCCGCTGAAGTACGGGGACACTGCCGAGTTGCGCACCTGGGTTTCTGACGTTCACCGCGTCTACAGTCACCGTGAATACGATCTGCGACGGGTCAGTGATGGTCGGCCAGTGGTGCGGGCGCGCGTCAAGTGGGTTTACGTGGACATGGACACCATGCGCCCGCAGCGTATTCCGGAGGAGTTTGAGGCTGGGTTCGAGCCGACGAATGTACTGGAAGACCTGGACATTCATCTACATAATCCCACACGCTTTGAGAACAGCCCACGTTTTGAAAGCCGCCGTGTAGTACAGCGTTACGAACTCGACCCGGCGGCCCACGTGAACAACGCCGTTTACCTGAACTGGATCGAGCAGTCTGCGTTTGATGCCCTACGCCGCGTCGGCTGGTCAGACGACCGGCTACGCGAGATCGGGCTAGGGATTTACCAGATCGCGCACGACATCGAGTATTTGCAACCGGCTCGCAATGGCGATCCCATTGTCGTGATCAGCCGGCCAGTGGAACTGGCGCGTGTGCGCGGCGCGTGGACGCATGAGGTCCGGCACGGCGAAAGCGGCGAACTGCTGGCGAAAGACTATGCAGTGGGGGCGTTCCTGGACCTGGAAACGGGCAGGCCGCGCCCGCTCCCGGACGACATGTTGGAGGCTCTACTCAATGGGCCGTCGGTCTGACTGTGTTGTGTCTGCTTTGGCGCGCTTTTCCTGTGCGCCAGCCTGAGAAAAAGAGGAGAACAAGCTCATGTCGATCATCGAATCTGTTTATGGCCGCGAAGTGCTGGACTCACGTGGCAACCCGACCGTCGAAGTGGAAGTGTGGCTGGATGATGGCAGCATGGGGCGCGCCATTGTGCCCAGCGGCGCTTCGACCGGCGAGCGTGAGGCGCTGGAAATGCGCGATGGCGACAAGAAACGCTACGGCGGCAAGGGCGTGCTCAACGCTGTCGAGAACGTCAACGGCCCGATTGCCGAGGCCCTGTTCGGCATTCCGGCCACCGAGCAAAAGACCATCGACCAAACGATGATTGAACTGGATGGCACGCCAAACAAAGAGCGCCTGGGCGCGAACGCCATCCTGGGGGCATCTTTGGCAGTGGCGCGTGCGGCGGCGGAAAGCGTCGGGCTGCCTCTATACCGCTACCTGGGCGGCGTCTATGCGCATACCCTGCCCGTCCCTATGATGAACATCCTCAATGGTGGCAAACATGCGGCGGACAGCACCGACTTTCAGGAGTTTATGGTGATGCCCGTCGGGGCGGATAGCTTCCGCGAGGCGCTGCGCTGGTGCGCTGAAATTTACCAGAGTCTCAAGAAGGTGCTCAGCAAGCGCGGCGCGCGCACGACGGTCGGCGACGAAGGCGGCTTTGCGCCGGACCTGCCCTCCAACGAAGCGGCGATTGAAGTGATCCTGGAGGCCATTCAGCAGGCCGGTTACGCCGTCGGCGAGCAGGTCTGGCTCGCACTCGATCCGGCAGCCAGCGAAATTTATAGCGACGGCAAATATCACCTCAAGAAGGAAGGTCGTAGCCTGACTGGTGAGGAAATGGTCGAGTTCTGGGTAGACTGGTGCAATCGCTACCCGATCATTTCCCTGGAAGACGGCTTGGATCAGAACGACTGGGAAAACTGGGCCAAGCTCACCGCACGGCTGGGCGGCAAGGTCCAGATCGTTGGCGACGACATCCTGGTGACGAATCCCGGCCTGGTTCGCCGCGCCATCCAGGAGAAGACCGCCAATTCGCTGCTGTGCAAACTCAACCAGATCGGCACGCTGACTGAGGCGATGGAATCTAGCCAGCTTTGCCAGCGGCACGGCTGGACGGTAGTGGTGAGCCACCGCAGCGGCGAGACCGAAGACGCCTTCATTGCCGACTTTGTGGTGGCAATGAACGCCGGGCAGATCAAGACCGGCGCGCCCGCGCGCTCGGATCGCATTGCCAAGTACAACCAGCTCCTCCGCATCGAGGACGACCTGGGCGACGCGGCGAAGTACGCCGGCATGAGCGCCTTCGCCAATCTGGGCAAGCTGTAAACGTCCACGAGGACTGGCGCGTAGAACGGGGGCGACCATATCTATCGTCCCCAGTTATTTTTTTCTGAGTGTTGGGTGTGCGTAGTTTCTCGAACGTGTGATGAACTCGTCGAGTTCGTGCCGTTGAAACGCCGGGGACTCAAGTCCCCGGCTACGCAAGAAAAGTCCGCTTCAGCGGACTAAAAAGCGGTCCAGTAGGGAGGCTTCCGCGTCCACTTCAGTGGACTTTCCACTCATAGCCAGGGAATGCATTCCCTGGCGAACGTGCAAAGATTTTATAACACGCTCTAAAACTGATCCCCCTCAATAAACTGGATTGGCTCGTCTGTTGGCTGTCCGCGCGGGGTCGCCATGGCATCGGGGTAGGGGGCTTTGCCCCGGCGCGGCCTGGCGGCAGGTTCTTCTTCCAGCGCATACCCGACCTGGCTGGACGCGCAGTAGGGGCACAGACTCCACGCGAGTTCCAATGGTTTGCCGCACGTGATACATGCCTTGCGCAGCCGCGTGTGGCAATACGGGCATGCCTGCCATTCCGGTTGAGAGGGCCGCCCACAGCCAGGACAGACCGGCTTTTCCTCGATCTCTTGCAGCAGGGCTTCCTCTTCCAGGGATCGTTCGTAGGCTTCGGAGAGCGTTTCTTTGGGCCGCAGCAGCAGGTAGATGATCAGGCCGGGGACATTCAGGACGGCGACGGTCAGGGCGGCGGCCAGGGAAGCCAGCCCGTCGCGGGAACGGGCGCGGTGGTCGCGGTACGTCCAGATAATCATCGCCAACCAGAAGGCGCTGGTATACATGCCGAGCAGCGTGATAACCAGCAGGGCGATGTTGCTGAGCGTTGTCGTGTCCACCGATAAACCCCTTTCCCCATCTACAGGGCCGCTTGTTGCTGTGTGAGGCAGTATAGCATTGAGATATAACCCCGGCAATCGATGCTGGGTTTGAAAGGCTAAACCCGTTTAAAAATTGTTGAAAGCCGTTGCCGTCGGTTGGCCCTCGTCTTGTGACGGCGCTGCCGTGCCGCCGGCCAGCATAGCCACCTCGCTGAGCAGCACATCGTACTCATGCCCCGAAGCGTAAAATCCGACCCGCTTGATCGCCTGCGGGCGCTGATCGGCAGGCAGGAGTTGGAATAGATTGCCGGACGTGAAGGTATACCAGGTTCCGGGCGTCAGCCGCTCGTGATCCAGGGTACAGGTGTCGCAGCGCAGCGGATAGCCCAGGCTGGGATCGTGATAGGCATAAAAGCCGTGTACCCAACGGCGTTCGCCGCCGCCAATGTCGAGGTATTCAATCACCAACATAACCGGGCATTCGCTGCCCCGGTAGCCGCAGGTGCTTAGCGACTGGTGCTGGATCAACATCGTGGTGCGTAGTTCCAGGTAAGCATAATCGCTGACCGGGAACCATGCCCCCGGCTCACCCAGCCATTGCAAGCAGCCGGTTTCGGCGTGACTGCTGGCAGACTGCGTGCCGTTTGGCTGACGGCTGATGTGGAGCACCGAAAGGCCCAGGTCGGTTTCGCGGGCGTAGGTGCCTCGCGCCGCTTCGGGGTCATCGCGGGTGCTGTAGCAGCCCCATTTCGATGGCAGTGCTGGGTTCGCCGGGTTTGTGGTGTCGAAACTGCTTTCCGGCAGGATGTCTACCAGCGCATTTTCCAGGATCAATGCCCCGTCTTCGCTGCCGATGCGCCCCTGCATCCCGACCGGCACCGACCGTGTTTGATCAATGTTGTTGATCATCACGACTTGGCCGCTGCGGTTCAGCACGGTGCTGTTGTTGTCCCTGTCGGTGAGGATGTAGTGGCCGCTGTTCTCCATGCGCATCCAACCCAGGCCTGATTGCACATCGACGCGGATGGAACGTGGCAGTTCCGGCACAATATACACGTCCGCACGCCCTTCTAGACTGATGATGTTGATGGCATACAACGTGCGGCTGAACTCGAAACGTGGGCGGGCTGTATCGCCCAGAATCAGGGAGCTGTCGGCGTGCAGGGTGAGCGTAGCGACGACGCGCTGGCTGTAAGGATCGGTAAAGGTGATGTAGCCCTGGGAATTGGCGTCGGTAGTCAGCCGCGCATTGCCGGGCAAGGCACGGCTGCTGCGTTCGGCTTCTTCGGTGCTATCCCCCGACCGGACGCCGACCGTGCCGCGTGCGACGGCGAGGGTTGCCTGTAAAGGAATGGTGGAATCGAAAAGAAACCAGCGGACTCCGAGAAAGATTCCAGTAGCCAAGATACAAAAGATCACGAAGGACGTGATCAGGATGCTCCAGGCCAGGCGATTGGGGTTACTGAACATGTGTGTAGCTCTCAATCCGCCGTGCTGTAGCGGACGTCAAAGGCGGAAAAAGCGCCGGTAGCTGTTCCCCAGGTCATGTCAACGCGCGCGACCTGCGCCGACGACGGGCCGCGCTGTAAATAAGCGGCCAGCCGATCTAACTGCGGGCGGGGGCCTTCGGCCAGCACTTCCACCGTGCCGTCAATGCGGTTGCGCACCCAACCGGTTAGGCCGAGTGACCGGGCTTCCTGCACGGTGTAGTAGCGAAAGTTAACACCCTGCACACGCCCATAAACAATGGCGTGTAATTGTTCTTGCTCTGATGCCATACCCCAGAACCTCAATAGTTGCTAGAGCGTGGGACCAGTGTGATTATAACGCACTCTCGTCCTGTGCCAGCATTGCCCGGATGTCCGTCGTGACGATTTCCGGCGGCGTGCCATAAGCGTAAATGATGCGCAACCGTCCTTCTGGATCGACCAGAAACCAGGATGTCGTATGCGCCACCAGGTAATCGGCCTGGCTTGCGGCGACCTCCTCGTATTCAAAGTACACGCCGTAATCGGTGCCGACCAGCCGGACAGTCTCTGGGTCACCGGTGAGGCCGATAAAATTCGGGTTGAAGGTGCGCAGATATTGGGCCAGCCGTTCGGGAGTGTCTCGCTGCCCGTCTACACTGACGAACACGAAAGCCACCCTGCCTGCGTCTTCGCCTAGCGCCCGCGCGATCTGGTTGAACTGCGCCAGCGTTACCGGGCAGACATCCGGGCAATGCGTATAGCCGAAGGCCATCAACACGGGTTTGCCGCGCAGATCGCTCAAGTTTAATGGATTGCCGGTTTGTGCGGTAAGGGTAAAGTCCGGCAGATTACGCGGCGGCTCCAGGATCGTGCCGCCTGGCGGCGCGGGCGTGATCGTCGGTCCGGCGACGACGTTATTCAATGCACCGCATCCGGCCAGCAGCATGGTCAGCAGGCCCAATACCAGCAGGGTCGAAAGACGTTCCGTCTTTGCTGCTTTGTTTTGGAGAGCATGAAGTAAGCGTTTCACGGCTGTCGGATTTCTGCCTCTACGGTTATCTCTTTTCCGGACTCGAAAGTCAGCGTCAGGCGGACCGTCTCGCCGGCGACCAGATCGCGCCGGAGGTCCATCAGCATGATGTGATAGCCACCCGGCTCCAGGCGAACGCTGCCATTGGCAGGGATTTCTAACCCTTCCGCCAGTGGGCGCATCCGACCCACACCCTGATCGTCGATCTGGGTCTCGTGGATTTCGACGACGGTGGCAGCGTCGGTGCTGGCGCGAAGCAGTCGGTCGGCAGCCCCGCCGCGATTCTCGATGAGCATGTACGCGGCGCTAACCGGGCCGTTCATTCCCATGTCCATGCCACCCATGGGGGCAGCCTCTTCGGTCGGGGTTGTGGTGGCGTCTGCGCTGCCCATCGCCATGCCGGTCATACCTTCGCCGATTTGCTCCTCTGCCATCTCAACTACCCCGGCAGCAGCCCTGACCCACGCTTCGCGGACGACAATATCGCTGGCCGGGGGGGCAGTGTTACATGCGACCAGAAGCACTGCCAATAGAACGATTAAAACCACGAGCACTTTTGGCATTTGGATTTTTTTCTCCTTTCCTGCCGACCTGGCGGCAGGTTTTACAAAATGGATAAGGTATGGCGGCATATTTTACCACGCCTTTGAGATCGGAAGGGTGTTTGTTGCGCAAATTCGTGCTATTATTCAGGCGCGGCCCGTAAGCACTCAGGAGAATAGGTGGTGTCTGCTAACAAGGGAGTGGTTGTGCTCGGCATGATGTCGGGCACGTCGGTGGATGCAATTGACACGGCGCTGGTCCGCTTCGACGAGGTTGATGCACAGACGCTGCAAATGGCCGTCCTGGCGGTGGGGGAGTACGCCATGCCATCGGATGTGCGTCGGCGCGTGATCGCGTTGTTGCCGCCGGGCAGAGGCAGCGTCCGCGCAGTGTGTGATCTGAATTTCCAGGTTGGCGAGGCGTTTGCAACGGCGGCGCTGACAGCTATCGAACGCGCCGGATTGCAGGTGAGCGATGTGGACCTGATCGCGTCGCACGGACAGACCGTCTACCATCTCGTTGAGGGCCGACGGGCGCTCTCCACGCTACAAATCGGCCAGCCGGCGGTGATTGCCGAGCGGACCGGCATCACGACGGCGGCGGATTTTCGTCCCCGTGACGTTGCTGCCGGGGGACAGGGCGCGCCGCTGGTCAGCTATCTGGACGCGCTGTTTTTTGCCGATCCAGATCACACGGTTGCCGTGCAGAACATTGGCGGCATCGGCAATGCGACGATTTTACCGCATGGGAAAGGCATGGATGGTGCGTTCGCCTTCGATACCGGTCCCGGCAATGGTCTGATTGACGCTGCTGTAATGCGTTTTTCCGGTGGACGCATGAGCTACGATGTCGATGGCGCGTGGGCTGCGCAAGGGCAGGTGCACGAGGGCCTGTTGAACGAACTGCTGGCCCATCCCTATTACAGCCTGCTGCCACCCAAATCCACCGGCAAGGAAGTGTTCGGTCCGGCCTACGTTGACGCTGTGCTCGCACGGGCGCGGGTGCTGGCGTTGCCGGAGCAGGATGTGCTGGCGACCTTGACTGCGCTGACAGCACGCTCGATTGCGGCGGCTTACCGGGATTTCGGCGGCGGCGTGGAGCGGGTCGTCTTGGGCGGTGGGGGCGCGCGCAACCCGACCTTGTTGCGGATGTTGGCCGAGGCGCTGCCAGGGGTGGTTTTCAGTCGGACAACGGATATGGGCATCCCTTCTGATGCCAAAGAGGCGGTCGCTTTTGCGCTGCTTGGCTACCAGTTGGCGCACCATCGACCTAATACTTTGCCGGGTTGTACGGGGGCATCTCATGCCGTTTCGATGGGCTGTCTGGTTCCGGGAGACAATTTCATGGCGCTGATGGCTGTCTGTCTGGCGCACGGCGCACAACCGACGACGCGGTTGCGACTTGACGGCGGCGGCAAAGCGTGATACGGTGAAAAAACGATTGCGCAATCGATTGCTCGCCGAACAGGTTCAATCGACTGTTGAAATCGATGAGGGAATGTGAGAGCGTTGCCATGCCAACTATGCGTCAGGTGGCCGAAATGGCCCAGGTATCGACTTCGACCGTTTCGCACGTGATCAACCAGACCCGTCAGGTCAATCCCGACACGCGCGAGCGCGTTTTGCGGGCGATGGAGCAGCTCAATTACCGCCCAAACCGGCTGGCCCGCAGTCTGCGGCGCAGCCAGACGCATACGTTGGGCGTGCTGCTGCCGAACAGTGCCAATCCCTTCTTTGCAGAAGTGTTGCTGGGCATCGAAGCGGCTTGTTTCGACTTCGGTTACAACGTCATTCTGGGCAATGCCAACGATGATCCTCAGCGAGAGTTGTTCTACCTGGATGTGCTGCTGTCTAAGCAGGTTGATGGGGTCTTGCTGGTATCGACCGGGGCTTACAAAGAGGCGGTGGAACTGCTTGCCCGCCATAATGCGCCAGTTGTGATGGTGGACCGTTCACCCGGCGCGCTAACCGTCCCCTTCCTGCTGGATATTGTTTTCACAGACAATGAGCGAGGTGGGGCGCTGGCGGCGGAATATTTGTTGCGATTGGGACACCGTCGGATCGGCTGTATCGCTGGGCCGTCCCTGTTGACCCCAAGTGCCGAACGGCTGACCGGCTACCGGCGCGCGCTGGAACGCGCCGGATTGGGCGTAGACGATTCCTTGATTGTCAACGGCGATTTTCAGCACGAAAGCGGCTACCGGGCCTGTCGGCAGTTGTTGGCCCTGGCCCGACGTCCAACAGCGGTTTTTGTTTGCAATGACCTGATGGCCGTTGGGGCGCTGTGCGCCATTCATGAAGCCGGGCTGCACGTCCCGGCAGACATCTCTGTGATTGGGTTCGACAATATTCCGCTTTCGGCTTACACCGTGCCACGCCTGACGACCATCGCCCAGCCTGCCCAGGAACTTGGGCGGATGGCCGTCAATAAATTAATGGGGCGCCTGCAAAATCGCGCCGCGCCGACCAGCCACGAACGGCTGCCGGTAATGCTCGTCGAGCGCGATTCCTGCGGGCCTGTAGCAGGGGGATGACAGGTGAAAAAGACTGGGCTGCTGAATCAGCCGCTGTCGGCGGTCATTGCCGGGTTGGGCCATCTGGACACGCTGGTCATTGCGGACGCTGGCTTGCCTATTCCACCGGAGGTCCAACGGATCGATCTGGCCGTCCGCGCCGGGCTGCCGCCATTTTTAGATGTGGTGCAGGCCGTGCTCGATGAAGTAGAGGTGCAAGGCGCGATCATTGCCGAGGAGATGGCCGTGCGCAGCCCAGAGGTGCACGCGGCGCTCCTGGAGCTGCTGGGGGACATTCCGGTGGAGGTGATGTCCCACGTCCAATTCAAAGAACAAACCCACGAAGCGCGCGCGGTTGTGCGCACTGGGGAGTTCACCCCTTACGCCAACGTGATTCTGATCGCCGGAGTGGTGTTTTGATGACCACAGCAACCACAGCCGGAGAACGGGGCTTCGAGTGGCGGCCCTTTTTCCAGCGATACGGGCTGCTGCTCTCGTTTGGCCTGTTGTGTCTGTTTCTGACGCTGGCCTCAGATCGTTTCTTGACCGGCGACAACCTGCTCAACATCCTACGCCAGTCGGCCATCAACGGGATCATCTCGGTTGGGATGATGATGGTCATTCTGACACGCGGCATCGACCTATCGGTGGGTTCGGTGCTGGCGCTGGCGACAGTGGTGGCTGCCGACGGTCTGCGCCGGGGATGGGCGCCGCTGCCCGCGCTGGCGCTATGCCTTGCAATTGGGGGCGTGTTGGGGTTGCTCAACGGCCTGCTGGTGAGCCGGGTGCGCATTCCCCCATTTATTGCCACACTCGGCATGATGACCCTGGCGCGCGGCCTGGCGCTGTCGTTTACCGAGGGCCAGCCGATCACCGGGCTGGGCGAAGGATTCCGCCAGATTGGGACGGGCTACCTGGGGCCGATCCCGATGCCGATCATCGTCGCCGGACTGGTCTTCCTGGGCGGTTATGTGTTGTTCAACCATACGACGCTGGGACGCTATATCTTTGCTTTAGGCGACAATGAGCGCACGGCTTTTCTGACCGGTCTGCCGGTCAAACGTATTGCGGTGTTCGTCTATGCGGCGTCGGGGGCGCTGGCGGCGCTGGCCGGGACGATCCTGATCGCCCGGCTCAACTCTGCCCAGCCATCTGCCGGTGAAGGCTTTGAGTTCGACGCCATCGCGGCGGTCGTGGTCGGCGGCACGAGCTTCGAGGGCGGCGAGGGCACACTGCTGGGCACACTGATCGGCGTGCTGATCATCGCCGTGTTGAACAACGGCCTCAACCTGCTTGATGTGCCTTCGTTTTACCAGAGCGTGGTCAAGGGCGCAGTGATCGCGCTGGCGCTGCTGTTGCATCGCGCCATTCGCTGAGCTGCCGGGAGCACGGGCCATGTCTACGCAGCTTTTACTGCACATGAGGCATATCTCCAAGTCGTTCCCTGGCGTTCAGGCGTTGAGCGATGTGGAACTGACCGTCGAGCGTGGAGAAATCCTGGCGCTGGTGGGGGAGAACGGGGCCGGCAAAAGTACGCTGATGCGTATCCTCAATGGCGTTTTTGCCCCGGACGCCGGGCAAATCCTGTGGAACGGCCAGCCGGTCACGCTCCACTCACCCCACGATGCGCAGAGGCTTGGCATCAGCATGATCCACCAGGAACTTGCCCTTATTCCCTACCTGGATGTGGGCAAGAACATCTACCTGGGCCGCGAGCCGAGGGGCAGCCTGCCGGGTACCGTCAACTGGGCGAAACTGTACGAGCAGGCCCGGCAGCAGCTAGACCGCCTCGGCCTGGACCTTGATCCGCGCAGACAGGTGCGTTTTCTGCCGCTGGCGCAGCAGCAGATGGTCGAGGTCGCCAAGGCGCTGTCATTGGACGCGCGCCTGATTGTGATGGACGAACCGACCTCCTCGCTGACCGAACGTGAAGTCGAAACCCTGTTCCAGCAGATGCGCGTGCTGCGGGCGCAGGGGGTGTCTGTGATTTATATCTCCCACCGGCTCGAAGAAGTGTTTGCTATTGCCGACCGTGTGGCGGTCTTGCGCGATGGCAGCCTGGTGGGGTGTAGGCCCGTTGCCGACCTGACGCCGGAGCAGGTCATTCGCATGATGGTCGGACGGGAACTGAGCCAGGTGTATGAGAAGGGTGGCGAGGCCTCGGTAGGGGATGTGGTGTTGGCAGTAGAGCATCTTTCGCGTGAGGGTGCCATTCAGGATGTGACCTTTCGGCTGCACGCGGGCGAAATTCTGGGGGTAGCAGGGCTGGTCGGCGCCGGGCGAACCGAACTGGCCGAGACGCTCTTCGGTGTGCATCCAGCTACGTCTGGCACGATTCGCCTGAATGGGCAAGAAGTCACGATCCAACGGCCTGCCCAGGCTATCCGTAACGGCATCGCCCTCGTGCCGGAAGATCGCAAGGCGGCGGGGTTGTTCCTGCGCATGAATGTGGCGACGAATATCGTCATGGCCCTGTTGGGGCGGCTGGCCCAGTGGGGCATTATCCCCTGGGCGCGGGTAGAACAGATCGCCAGGGACTTTGTCGAACGGCTCGACATCCGCACGCCCTCGCTTCAGCAGCGCGTGCGCAACCTCAGTGGCGGCAACCAGCAGAAAGTCGTTATCGCCCGCTGGTTGACCCTGGAGCCGAAAGTGCTGATTCTAGATGAACCGACGCGCGGTATTGACGTGGGCGCGAAGGCTGAGATTTATCGCCTGATGCATCAGCTTGCCGGTCGCGGTGTGGGGATTCTGATGATCTCTTCTGAACTGCCGGAAATCCTGGGCGTTAGCGACCGGGTGCTGGTGATGCGCGAGGGGCGGCTGGTGGGCGAATTTGACCCGCGTACCGCTACACAGGATGACTTGATGAGCGCCGCGACGGGCAGCGGGGATTCTAGGAGGAACGGGCAATGACGGCGGCACGGCGAAATGCGCTGGCAACGGGCCTGCGGCGCGGCACGGTGATCCTGGTTCTGCTGGCGCTGGCGATCTTTTTCAGCCTGACATCGGACCGTTTTCTGCAAGGGCGGAATCTGGTCAACATTGCCGTGCAGAATGCGCACGTGATCATCGTGGCCGTCGGTATGACGATGGTGATGCTGATGGGTGGCATCGACCTGTCGGTGGGATCGGTGGCTGCGCTGACCGGGGCGGTCTCTGCTGGGTTGATCGCACGGGACGGCTGGGCCGTCGGTGCGGCAATGGCTGCCGGGCTGGCCCTGGGGTTCATCGCCGGGCTGACTAACGGCGTGCTAATTGTTTACGGCAAGCTGCCTCCCTTCGTGGCGACGTTGGCGATGCTCGGCGTGGCGCGCGGTTTCACGCTCGTCTATACCGAAGGCCGACCGATCTCCGGCATGGGCGACGCCTATACCTTTTGGAGTCGAGGAGAGATCGGCCCGATCCCGGCGCCGCTGGTAGTATGGGGGATCGTCGTCATGCTGGCCTGGTTGTTGCTGACCCGTACCCGCTTCGGCCTGCACATATACGCCATCGGTGGCAACGAGGAGACGGCGCGGTTGGCGGGTGTGCCCGTGAACCGCGTCAAGCTATTGACCTTCGGCCTCAGTGGGTTCCTGGCGGCGCTGGCAGGCATCTTGTTGACGGCGCGGGTTTTCTCTGCGCAGCCACAGGCGGGTGCCGGCCTGGAACTCGATGCTATTGCTGCGTCGGTGCTGGGCGGTGTGAGTCTGTTCGGGGGGGTGGGGGGCATTCCTGGTACGGCAATCGGGGCGCTGTTGGTGGGTACGCTGGGCAACGGCATGAATCTGCTGCGTGTGGCTTCCTACCCGCAGCAGGTGATCCAGGGCGCGGTGCTGATATTGGCCGTTGCCATTGATATGTACGCCAAACGCCTGGAGCGAGAATAAACCGTTCGTGCGTGGGGGGCGCAGGGCGCAAACTTTTGAAGCCTGCCTGTATGCGCGCTGCGCCCCTGGTAGAAGATGTGTTTTACAGGATTATACGGACCGACGTGCCTATCTCAGCCCAGTTGAAAAACCACTCAGCTTCGGACGTGGGTAGGTTCACACAGCCATGACTCATCGGCTGACCGAAGTTGCTATGCCAGTAGGTCCCATGCAGCGAATAGCCCTGATAGAAGTACATCACCCAGGGCACACCGGGCAAATAGTACCCCGGCCCAGACATCGTTTGCGAGGTCAGCTTCCAATAAATATTGTAATCCCCCAGCACTGTCGGTGTGTTCGGCAGCCCGGTTGAAGCCAGCGTGGTGTGAATCAACTGACCGTTTTCAAAGGCATACACCCGCTGCTCGCTCAGGTCCACGATGATCTGCCTGCCGTTGGTGATGGTCGGCGTCGGACCTGAAGGTTGGCCCATTGTCGGTTCCATGTACGTCTGTGAAGTGCCGCTGTTGCCGCCCACCGGGATAATCAATGATTGGCCTGGATAGATGCGGTTCGGGTCGGTGATATTGTTGGCGCGGGCGATCACCGGCCAGGAGAGGCCATAGCGCCGCCCGATGCCGGATAGACTTTCGCCGCGCTGGACGATGTGCGTCTGGGGCAAGGAGGCGTTAGGCGCTGCCGTCACCGAAGGGTCGGTTGTGATGGGGGGCGCTTCCGGCGCGGCAGGTTCGGGGGCCGGGGCTGCCACTTCGGGTGCAGGGATGGCGGGGGCCGTCGCGGCGGTATTTGGCGCGGATGTGCCAGGGATGCTTAACTGCTGTCCTACCAGGATGCGGTTGGGGTTGCTGATGCCGTTGGCCGAGGCAAGCTCTTGCCAGTTCACACCATAGCGCCGGGCGATGGAGGCCAGCGTTTCGCCGCGCTGCACGATGTGATAGACCGGTGCACTCACGACCGTTGTGGAAACCTCCGGAGCAGACTCAGGAATAGGGGCAGGGGTGTCGCCGGGAATAGGCAGCGCCAACACCTGTCCCACATAAATCTGGTTCGGGTTGGCGATGCCGTTGGCCTGCACCAGCGCATCCACCGACAGGCCATAGCGCAGTGCGATACGGAACAGGGTTTCGCCGGGCTGGACGACGTGCGCATTTCCTTGTGCGACGGCGGGCGTGCTTGCCGCCGCGATGATGGCAACAATCAGGGCAATCCATTGAAAGAGACGGAGCAGTGTTCTAGGGGGCATGGATGTTCTCTCTCTATAATCAAGGCACCAGATCACAGTACATTATATAACGATACGTTACAACTGACTGGATAACATGTCAATTGGAATACGGTTTGCTTTACGGGCGTGTAGGCGCGGGGGTATAATCACTCCCCTGTTGCAATGATATATGCATGAATCAACATAGTCCTGTAATGCGTCGATTAGGAGCGTGTTTATGAGAATTCTACGGCGTTTGCTGAGTTATATCCGACCGTACCTGTGGGCGGTGGCTGTAGCCTATCTCGGCCTGATGGGCACCTCGATCTTATCAATTATCGTCCCGCGCATCCTCGAAAGTGTGGTGGATTCGGGCATTGAGTCAGGTGATGCCAACTTTATGCTTCAGGCGGGCCTGTTGGTGGCCGGGTTGGGTCTGCTGCGCGGTGTGACCGGGTTTCTCTCGCGCTACTTTAGTGAGTGGCTCGCCAACAAGGCTGCCTATGACCTGCGCAACCGGGTCTATGATCATGTGCTGCACCTGTCGTTCGGCTATCACGACACGGCGCAGACGGGCCAGTTGATTACGCGCGCGATCAGCGACGTGGAGGAAATTCGCAACTACCTGGCTTACGGCCTGGTGGATGGGCTGAACGTGCTGTTTCTGGGAGTCGGCGTCGCCCTGATGATGTTCTCTGCCAATGCGACGCTGGCCCTGTTCAGTTTGCTGCCACTGATTCCGCTGGCGCTGGTGGCGATTCACTTCGGCAGGCTGATGCGAACCCGCTCTCGTCGGGTAATGGACGCCCTTTCGACATTGGGCGAAATCTTGCAGGAAAACCTGCTCGGTGTCCAGGTGGTGCGCGCCTTTGCCCGCGAGGATCACGAGATCGAGCGGTTCGGCAAGGCCAACCGCGATAAATATCAGAAGCGTCTTCAACTGATCCGCACATGGACGACCTACCTGCCAGGCATGAACATCATCACCGGGCTGAGCACAGTAGTGGCCCTGTGGGTGGGCGCGCTACTGATGGCGGGCGATCCTTCTAGTGGCGTGACGGTGGGGACGGTGGTGGCTTTTAACGCTTACGTGCTTATGTTGGGACGCCCGCTTCAGTTTCTCGGCTTTGTGGTGATGTTGACTACCCAGGCCATTGCCAGCGGCGAACGGGTCTTTGAGGTGCTGGATACGCCCATTGAAATCACGAACCGAGAGAGGGCTTTGCCTACGCCGCCGTTGCGTGGGGAGGTGCGGTTTTGCAACGTCAGCTTTCGCTACCGTGACGTAGGCGTGCCGGTGTTGAAAAACATCGACTTGGAGGCGCGTCCCGGTCAGATTATTGCCCTGCTCGGTGCGACCGGGTCTGGCAAATCGACGCTGGTCAACCTGATCCCGCGTTTCTACGATGTGAGTGAGGGACAGGTGCTCATCGACGGCCACGACGTGCGCGACCTGGACCTGGCTTCGCTGCGACGGCAGATCGGCGTGGTGCTTCAGGAGTCACTGCTGTTTTCTGCTACCATTCGAGAAAACATTGCCTTTGGACGACCTGACGCCAGCGACGACGAAATCTTCGCAGCGGCGAAGGCGGCTAACGCACATGACTTCATCTGTGAATTTCCTGATGGCTACGCGACGTTGGTCGGGGAACGCGGCGTGACGCTCTCCGGCGGGCAGCGACAGCGCCTCGCTATCGCCCGTGCCCTGGTGATGGACCCCCGTATTCTGATTCTGGACGACTCGACCAGCAGCGTCGATACGCAGACCGAATATCTGATCCAGGAGGCGCTCGCCAAGCTGATGATAGGCCGGACGACCTTCGTGATTGCTCAACGCCTCACTACCGTGCAGCGCGCCGATCAAATTCTGGTGATGGACGATGGGCGGATCGTCGAGCGCGGGACGCATCAGGCCCTTCTGGCCCAGGGCGGCATCTACCGTGACATCTACCACCTGCAACTAGAAGACCAGGAACGGCTGCGCCATCAACTGCTGGCGTTAGGCGGCCTCTATGAAGCGGCAGCCCGTTAGGGGAAAGGAGTTTATCCGGTGGGCATGGCATCGTCGGCAACCGAAGAGGGTAAAGGCTTCGATCTACAGGTTACGCTTCGTCTGGCGCGGTATCTGCGACCTTACAAGTTTCACATTCTGCTCGCGTTCGGTGCGATGCTGGTGGTGGTGGTGGCCCAGGTTGCCGGGCCACAGATTATTGGCGTGGCAATTGACGAGGGCGTGCGGACGGGCGATCTAGGCTCCGTCAGCCTGAAGGCCCTGACCTATCTGGGGGTGCTGGTCGCTGGGATGATCGGGCAGATCGGCATGTTCAACCTGATGGCCTTTGCGGGTCAGAACGTCATCCAGGACCTGCGCAACCAGCTTTTTGAGCACCTTCAGCGGCTGTCGCTGTCCTTTTTCGCTTCTTATGAGACCGGGCGGCTGATCTCGCGCGTTATCAGTGACGTGAACGTGCTCCGTGAGGCGATCAACTTCGCTGTGATCGGCGTGCTGCGCGACCTTTTTTCCCTGTTTGGGATCATCTTTGCCATGCTGGCGATCAACGCCCAATTGACCGTCATCGCGCTGTTTGTTGTCCCGATCATGCTGGTTATCGCTAACTTCTGGCGTGTCCATGCCCGCAAATCCTACGTGCGTGTGCGGACCACCGTCGCCGATGTCAACGCCGAACTGGCGGAGAGCATCAACGGCGTGCGAGTAGTGCAGTCGTTTGCCCGCGAACAGTACAATTACGACCGCTTCCGCGATCAAATCAATAAACGCAACCTGGATGCCAACATCCGCACGGGCCTGGTGGCTGCTCTGTTTTTTCCGACGATTGAAATGATCGCTGGGGTTGCCGTCGGCGCGCTGATCTGGCTGGGGGGGAATCTGGTTTTGCAGCAGGCCCTTACGGCAGGGACGCTGGTCACGTTCGTGCTCTACATTGAGCAGTTCTTCTTCCCGATACGGATGCTGGCGCAGCGTTATAACACCTTCCAGGCGGTGATGGCAGCGGGGGAGAAAATCTTCACCCTGCTGGACACCGAGGTTCAGGTGAAAGATGCTGAAGACGCGCACGAATTGCCCGTGATCGAAGGGCACGTGCGGTTCGAGGACGTAACCTTTTGCTATGATGGCGAGACACCCGTCCTGAACCGGATGAATCTCGATGTGCCTGCCGGGACGACCGTCGCACTGGTAGGGCATACCGGTGCGGGTAAATCGACCATCGTCAACCTGCTCCTGCGCTTCTATAACGTGACTTCTGGGCGCATTACGATTGATGGGCATGACATCGCCTAGGTCACGCAGCAGTCTTTGCGCAGGCAGGCAGGCGTTGTGCTTCAGCAGACATTCCTGTTTAGCGGCACGGTGATGGACAATATCCGCTATGGGCGGCTGAATGCGACCGACGACGAGGTGATCGCGGCGGCGAAGGCCGTCGGTGCGCACGATTTCATCAGCGGGCTGCAGCACGGCTACCAGACCGAAATTCAGGAAGGTGGGGCATTGCTGTCGGTAGGACAGCGACAGTTGCTTGCCTTTGCCCGTGCCCTGCTGGCCAATCCGCGTATCCTGATCCTGGACGAGGCGACTTCCAGTGTGGATACGCGCACGGAGAAGATCATTCAGCAGGCGCTGGACCGCCTGCTCGAAGGACGGACGGCGTTTGTCATCGCGCACCGCCTGAGCACCATCACCAGCGCCGACCAGATCGTGGTGCTCGATCACGGCGAAATCGTCGAGCGTGGAACGCACGAGGAATTGCTGGCGCGTGGTGGCGCGTACCGCGACCTGTACACGATGGCTTATGCTCATCCTATTGAGGAAGTAGCCTGAACAAGGCATCATGGCGGCTCCGAAGCCAGAGTCAAGCGCACAGGCCCCTATCAGGTCTGCTGAAGATGCCTGCACGGCTGGAAAATTCAAACGATTCGCAAGGTTGGGCTGCTTGCCGGACCTGTGTCTATCCAGTAGAATTCCGCATGAAGAGGAATAAGAGCGCCCTCAGTTTGCGCCTGCCCGGTAGTCGGGCTGTCGCATTCCATGCCGGGATCGGAAAACTATGCTTGTCCGGGCTTTTCGCCTGACTGACAAACTGGGAAACGCCGCGCTGAAGACCCTTGCCTGGTTCAGCCAGGCAGTGATCGTCTATGGCGAGTCCCTGTCTGCCGCCGTGACAGGGGCGCTCCGGCTTTTGTGGAATCTTCTATGGACTCTGGCGCGGGCTGTTGGCGCTGTGCTAGGGGGCGTGATCGGGGTGGTCCTGGCGCTGCTGGGTGTGTTGACCCGCCGTGACGTGCGCGCCGGTGTGCAGGTCCGGGTCGAGGCCGGTATGGGCCGTGCGACTGCGGCTGGACGTCGGGGGATGATGGTTCGCCGCGCCGATGAGGACGTGGCTGAGACAGTCGTCCTGGTCGAAGACCCGCTCAAGGCGCGCAACCGTACCCTCAGTGCGCTGGCGGTTCTTCTGTTGGCGGTGGTGGTGATTCTGCTACTGTGGGCTACATCTCCGAATCGGCAGCCTGCGCCTGTTGCGCCAGGGGCGGCCTTGCTGACCACGCCGGAAATCGCGCCGCAGCAGCCTACGCCGTTCGCCACTGCCGTGCCGACGGTCACACCGCGCCCAGAAGCCCTGCGTGTCGGTGGCAGTCTGGTTTACAGCGTGCGCGAAAACGGCCAGGATGATCTGTGGGTAACGGTGATCGGTCAAAGCGCCCCGACCCGCCTGACTGGAAGCCCTGCCGACGACCGCGACCCGGCCTGGAGTCCCGATGGGCGACAGGTGGCTTTCGCCTCGAACCGCGACGGTAATTGGGAACTCTACGTGCTGGACGTTCGCAGTGGCGAGGTGACGCGCCTGACTTATACCCTGGGCTTCGAGGGGGCACCTTCGTGGAGTCCTGATGGACAGTGGCTCGTCTACGAAGGGTACGCTGAGGACAACCTGGATATTTATATCACCCGCCTAGACGGGACTCAGGGGCCGATCCGTCTGACCTATGACCCTGCCCCGGACTTTTCCCCGGCTTGGTCGCCCGGTGGACGGGAGATCGCCTATGTTTCCTGGCGCGAGGGCAACCAGGACATTTATCTTTTATCATTAGACGATCCCTCCGAGGAGTTGGCAGTCAACCTGACGGGCACGCCGGACGCCAACGAAGACCATCCTGCCTGGTCGCCAGATGGCCTTACCCTGGCTTACGGCTCTCTGGCCGAAGGGTTGGAAATCGTCTATGCCAGGCCGGTCGGTGCGCCACGCGGCGAGCCGGTCGTGATCGACCGAGGGCGGATGCCGGCTTGGTCGCCGGATGGTAATAGTCTGGTTTATTGTGTTGAGCAGGGTGGGCGGACGTTTCTCGTCGCCGGCCAGTATCAGGCAGTCGGGGTTGCCAGCGAGGCGGTTTCCTTGCCCGGTCGTGTCGCCGACCCGGACTGGACCGCCGCAACCCTGTCATCTCAGGGAATGGGCGCGGCTGTGGCAGTGGAGACGGGCAACCCACTTTACCGGGAAGAGATCGTCTCGGCTCAGAGCGCGCCACCGTATTACCGCCTGATTCTCCTGAACGGTGTCAATGCGCCCAGTCCTCACCTCAACGACCGGGTTAACGACTCTTTCATGGCGTTGCGACAGGCGGTGCTGCAAAAGACGGGCCAGGATTACCTGGGCGATTTGGAAGATGTCTTTTGGGGGCTGGATCGCGTGCCCGAACCCGGTCAGGAGCGCCGCAACTGGCATATGACCGGGCGAGCTTTTGCTCTCAATCGCAACCTGATCTATGGATTTCCTTCTCCGCTGGAAATCGTGCGTGAAGATGTTGGCCCCTACACCTACTGGCGTGTCTACGTCCGCGCCGCCGTGCAGAATGGACAGTTGGGTGAACCGCTGCGCCAGATGCCCTGGGACTTCACCGCCCGCACGGCAGGGGATGTACAGGCTTACGATGAAGGGGGACGCCTGCGGGGATTTATCCCGTCGGGTTATTACATCGACTTGACGCAACTGGCCGAGGACTACGGCTGGCAACGTCTCCCGGCGGACCGCACCTGGCGTTACAATTTCGGCGGTGTGTTGTTCTGGGAGTTCGTCAAGACCGACGGCCTGAGTTGGGAAGAAGCCATGCTCGAACTGTACAGCCAGGATGAGTTGAATGCGTTCCTGAACGAGCCGACGCCCTTCCCGACGCCGACGCTTGCTCCACCGACTCCCACCATTGGGCCGACCCGCACACCAACGCCCGTCCCGCCTGATCAGCAGTCCGAAGCAGCAGAGCCAGTCGAAGCGCCATGAGCCTGAGAAAAGAGACGCGCCCCCGTAATTTGCAAGTCCTGGCTTTGTTCCTGGTGATGGGTATCGGGATCGGCCTGTTAGTCTTACGTGGCGCTCCGCCGCCGCTGGAATTCAGCGTGCCCTTGGGCGTACAGGGTACGCCTACACCGGGCCAGCCCTCGTGGCAGGAGGTGCTGGAGCGTGAGTTTCTGGAGAATGCCACCCCCTTGCCAACGGTCGAACTGCCCGCCGATTCGTTTGTCGCGCCGACCATTCCGCCGGTCGAGGCCGGAGGGGTGGTGGCGTTGGAACCTACCCGGCTGTTGGGGACCGTCGTTCCGACCAACACTCCCCTTCCGCCGCCGCCATCCCCGACGCGCTTCGGTCCGGCTTATCTGCCTACGCCAACCGGTCAGGTTGCGGCGGTGAACGTCGCGGCGGGCGACATTCGGTGGCAGCCCCCACCGCTCCAGGAGCCGATCTCGCTCGACCCGCGCGACCATTACTGGCTGGCCCGCCCGGTGGACTCTAACGCTACTAACTACGGCCTGTTCTACTATCCTTTCGGTTCCGATGGACCGAACAACGATTACCGTATCCATCACGGCATTGATATGCCTAATCCCATCGGGGAAAGCATTCGCGCTGCTGGGCCGGGCATCGTCTTGTGGGCGGCGAGCGGTTTCCGGGTGGAGCAGAGTGATGGCAGTGTTTCTGAATATACCTCGTCATATGGCAATACCGTGTTGATTCAGCACGACTTTGGTTATCGGGGACAGCCGATCTATACCCTGTACGCGCATATGTCGGCGATTTTGGTGGCACGCGGTCAGCGTGTCCAAACAGGCGACATCATCGGCCTGGTGGGCGATACCGGTGTTGTGACCGGCTCGCACGTACATTTCGAGGTTCGCGTCGGGCGCAACAGCATTTACGCGGTGCATAACCCCGTCTTGTGGATGGTTCCCTACGTCGATTACGGCACCATTGCCGGACGTGTGATCGGGCCGAACGGCCAGTTGCTTACCGACCAGGATATTTCGGTTATCGACCGGGCAACGGGGCGCGTCGTCCAAACCACCACCAGCTACATCTGGCGGGATAACAACGAGGACGGCTTTTCTGATGTGAACTCAGACCCGTCTTGGGGAGAGAATTTCGCCCTGGGCGATATTCCGCGTGGGCGCTACCAGGTGGTGACACGTATCGATGGGCAGCGTGTGGCTCGTCTGGTGGACGTGATTCCGGGCACGACGGCGTTTGTCGAATTGGCCTTGCAGCCTGAAGTAACTCCGCAGACTCCCGATACACAGAGCGGCCTTTAACGACATGCTCCCGTTGGATAGCGTCCAGACTGGCCGGTCGTCAGCCGACCGTCGGTTTGGCGTCGTTTGTGTCTATGGCGTATCCCCTGTGCGCGGGCTACACTTGGCTGAGAGAGCCGGAAGAAACAACAGGCAGGGACACAGCTCTGCTTGTACTACTTCTTGACCAGGGAGATTTTAACGATGAGGTGGATAGAAAATCGGCGGCGTATATTGGCAGTGTTGCTTTTCGCAGCGGCGGCTTCTCTGCTGGGCGCGGGGCTAGCTTTTGCGCAGGGTGGCCAGGATCGGCAGTTAACGGCTCAAGCACCTGTCACCGGCGTGCTGGACTCTCAGACGTTTGTGCAGACCTACTGGTTTGAGGGAGGCGTCGGGCAAGTCGTTACCCTGTTTGCGTCCACGCCGGACGATGGCCTGGAGCTGGCGCTGTTTCTGACCGATACTGGTGGCAATTTGCTTGGCGTGGATGTGGACGCGGCCACGCCGGGCGTCGCGTCGGTTGCTGACTTCACGCTGCCACAGAGTGGGCGTTATTATGTCACAGTGATGCGTCTGTCTGGCGCGCAGGGCGATGGCGCAGGAACGTTCTCGCTGACCCTTGCCACCACTGGTGGGGAGCTGCCTGCTGCAACGCCGCTGGGGGATGAGACACCTGCGCCGACTGAGACGGCAACGGCGGCGCAGTTTGCTGCGCCGACTCTGGTGCAGTTGGATGCCGGGATCGAGGTCGCACTGACCTGGAACAGCACTGCCGACCTGGACCTTGAGGTCCGTGACCCGTTTGGCAACAGTATCTACTGGGAAAATCCGGCGGTGGAAAATGCCATTTTCGACCGCAATGTCAACGCCAATTGCGAAAATACGACTGCCGACAACCCTACCGAGCGCACCCGCTGGTCGCCGGGGGGATCGGCTGCCGGCAGTTACGAGGTTATCGTTTATTACATTCAGGGTTGTGATAACAACGCCCCGGCCAACCTGACCCTGAACGTTACCGTCAATGGCGTTGCTTTGGAGCCGGTGGTGGGTACGCTGCTGCCGGGACAGGAATTTCTATCCAGTTTTGTGGTCGCTGCGAATGGCGGGGCTACGCTAGGGCTGAGCGGCGTCAATCCCGATTCGGCGCTGGCAGGCACCGAGGGTCTACTCTCTGGACAGATTCCAATTGCGTCGGACACCAGTGTTGAGGGGGTGATCGACGCGCAGAACTGGTTGCAGACCTATAGCTTTACCGGCGCTGCCGGTCAAATCGTCACCATCCGTATGGACGCTGTTGCGGGCAACCTAGACTCCAAGCTGTTCCTGCTGGATCCAAACGGCAATGTTGTGGCTTTCAATGACGACGCCGTATCCGGCGGGACGATCAACGCGGAAATTGCCAATCAGACACTCGTCTCAGATGGTTTGTATACCATCGTTGCCACGCGCTACGGGCAACAGTATGGTGGCACGCAGGGCGTGTATAGCCTGACACTGAGCGGCGCAAGTGTGGCTGCACTGCCTGCTGCGTTGGCGGCGCTGGACCTGCCAGCCGGAAGCATTGAAGTGGCTTTGTTATGGAATACCAACGCCGACCTGCAACTGCTTGTGCGCGACCCCTCCGGCACGGCAGTCTATGATGACCGCCGGACGGTGAACAGTGGGGGGCAGTTCTATCTGGATGGCAACGTCGGCTGCGTGGACACGACCACCAATCCCGTTTCCTACACTTACTGGCCACCTGACCGCCTGCCGCCCGGCACTTACGAGGTGGAAGTATGGTATCAGGCTTCATGCAATGACACCACACCGGTGACTTTTAATCTGACGGTGCGCGTGCGCGACCAGGTGATCCTCAGCACTACTGGCCAGCCGAATCCTGGACAAGTTTATCTGACCAGCTTCACCGTCGATGTCAATGGCATCGCCTCGGTCGGGCAGGGCGGCATGGTCGGCACATCGCTGCCAGGGCAGGGCATGGTTCCCGACAGTTCGATGATCAATATTGGCGATGCGTTGCCGACGGCCATCCCTATTGCCTACGACGATACGGTGAGCGGAACGATCAACCAGGTTAACCGGTATGTAATGTATACCTTTGAAGGAGAAGCTGGCGACCAGGTGCGCATCGGGATGCAGGCCACCGCCGGAAATCTGGATACGACGTTGTTCCTGCTCTCGCCACAGGGAGCGCAGCTTGCCGTCAATGACGATGCGGTCGTCAACGAAACGACCAACTCGCTGATCAACAATGTCACCCTGCCGGAAAACGGCACCTACATTATCATCGCCACGCACTATGGAGTCCTTTACGGCGGGACGAGTGGGACATATAATCTCTCCCTAACTCGTCTCAACTGAGACACCGGTGGGGTGGGGCG
>CAZGXI010000005.1:61615-171246 GCA_964529715.1 uncultured Anaerolineae bacterium
ACGCCTCGCCCCGCCTTTTTGTAACCGTTCTTTCAAGGAAAAGGCTCACTACACATGCGTTTCAAAAAACATCTGCTTTTGCTGCTGCCGCTGGTGATTCTGGCAGCAAGCTGCCTGCCACAGCCGACCTTGCGTTCCGATCTATTCTTGGACGATCAGAGCCTCATCAGTGGCGAGCCTTGTGCGCCGCCCTGTTGGAATGGCATTACGCCGGGCGAAACATCTTTTGCCGATGCGATCAGCACCCTTACCGCAGATGATGCCCATTTCACAGACCCGGAGCAGAGCACAGATGGGGGGATTTTGCAGGCGGCCTGGCAGAAGGCGGATAGCGGACAATACTGCTGCCGGGTGGTGGCAGGCGAGAACGACCAAAACAGCCCGGTTTCCTATATTTTCCTGGCGTTATCCCCGCACATCATCGTCGATCAGGTCATCGACCGTTACGGTGAGCCGGAATATGTGACGGCATTTCAGTTTACCGATTCCGAAGCGGTCATCCAGCTGGTCTATCCTGATGTGCCGATGGCAGTCACGGTGCTGGTGGGCGACCCGACGGCGTCGCTGGTGACAAATTCCGATGTCGTGGCCGTGCTTTACATGGCCCCACGGGAGATGGAACTGATTCTCGACACGTCAGAATTGCAGGCGTGGAACGGCTACCAGCCTTATGCCGTCTATGCCGAGGCGACGCCGGTTCTGACGCCGCGCGTCACCTTGACTCCCCTTCCTGAGGGGCAGTGACGACTCTGTTTGTTAGAGTAGCGTGAATATTCGATGAAAGAAGCCGTGTTGCTGGGTATAATCACAGTACACAGCTTATACCAATCAGGAGCACGCTCACCATGGAACCCACATCGCCTGCAAAGACGAAAAAAGATGAAGAGGTCGTGACGGTCTCTCGTTCGACGATCTACTTCATTATCACTGCCGTCGTTTTCTTCATCATTGGTTATGGCGTGGCGTGGTTTTCCTTCAATACAGCCAGTAACGCAATGCAGGAGACGGTACGCAATGCTGTGTCGGAAGCTCTGGCAGAGGCAAACCTGAACGGCGGTGCTGCTGCCGCTGCTGCGGCCCAGCCGACGGCGCTGCCGGCGGTGGTCGAGAATGTTAGCGTGGACGATGACCCCTCTATCGGGGCAGAAGATGCACCGGTCGTGATCGTGGAATTCTCCGACTACCGCTGCCCCTACTGCCAGCGTTTCCAGGAACAAACCCTGAATCCGCTGCTGGAGCAGTATGCGGGTCAGATTCGCCTCGTTTACCGTGACTTTCCGGTGGTCGGCGGCGGGGCGGTCGGACGGCTGGCTGCTGAAGCGGCGGAGTGCGCCGACGATCAAGGAAAGTACTGGGAATACCACGACACGCTGTTTGCCAACCAGCAGGACCTCAGCGAAGAGGCGTTGATCCGCTATGCCGGAGACCTGGACCTGGACGTAGAAGCGTTCACGGCCTGTCTGCAAAACGATACCTATGCGGAAGAAGTGCAGAATGACTACCTGGACGGCTTCAACTATGGCGTCAGTGGCACGCCGACGTTCTTCGTGAACGGGCGTCGCCTCATCGGCGCACAGCCGCTGGCGGCTTTCCAGCAGGTGATCGAGCAGGCCCTCCAGGAAGCAGGCGGATAGCAGATTCCAGTCGTAAGAAACGATTGCGTGTTCCGTCTAAAAATGATATAATATCGATTCGCCCATGGAGGCGGCGGAGCAAGTTGAACGTCTTTCTAAGGAGCTGACGCAAATGACTGTGCAAGCGACGGAGCAGCCGACTTCGATCAAAGACCTGAAGCCCAAGATGGCGCTGACTGGGGTGGTGAAAAAGGTTGAGCTTTTTGGCGCCTTTGTAGATGTGGGGGTCGGGCGTGACGGTCTGCTCCATATCTCACAGTTAAGCTCCGAGCCGGTGCGGAATGTCACCGACGTGGTGAAAGAGGGCGACCAGGTGAACGTCTGGGTTCTCGACGTTGACCAGGAGCGAAACCGGATCAATCTGACGTTGATACGTCCGCCGGATGTCAGTTGGGACGAGATCAAAGAAGGCGCGGTTTTTACCGGCAAGGTGACGCGCGTGGAACGTTTCGGCGCTTTTGTGGACATCGGCGCAGAACGTCCGGGCCGGATTCATGTCTCCGAGATGGCCTCTGACTATGTCAAAAACCCTGAGGATGTCGTCAAGGTCGGCGATGAAGTTCAGGTCAAGGTGATCAGCCTCAACCGGCGTAAGCGCCAGATCGACCTGAGCATCAAGGCGCTTGAGGGCGGGGCGGCTGCTGCGCCTCAGGAAGCCGAAGAACAGAGCACAGAGCGTATCCCCACCGCTATGGAACTGGCGCTCCGCCGCGCCATGCAGGGCACCGACCTGGAAGGCGAGCTTGCTGCCAATTACGGCACGAAGGACCGCAAAAAGAAGCGTGATTCCCGTCACCAGCGTGAGCAGGCTGACATCATCGCCCGCACGCTCCAGCACCGCAAGAAATAACGCGGGACACTGAATCTCTGTCTAAAACGGGTAAAAACGCAGGCGAAGCCGGGTTGCTGACTTCGCCTGTTTTGTTTGGTTTTGGGTTTGGCAGCGAACCGAACCATGGCTGCCGATGTGCACGTCGCTTTATTCTGTGACCGGCGCGCGTAAGGACTGCACCATCCGCACCGTCGAAAGAATAAATAGTAACGTCATCACGACGGCCTGTGTGAGACACCATGTACAGACCATGTAGATGACAAAGAATTCGATGTAGGTCAGGTAGGCTGAGAATAGGAGACCGAACAACGCCATGCCGAAGACCAGCAAACGACCGTAGTCTTGAAAGAGGGCAATACGCCTTTCCAGCAGCAGCACTGCGCCGATTGCCAGGTAGCCTGCGAAGCCGATGAGCGCCACCGGAACACCGAGCAGTTTGGCATAGATGCTGTTGTTGACCGAAGCGCAGTCCACACTGATGCTGCCTGGTCCTGGAATGACCGATTCGGTGCCTCCTGGACAGACGATGGCACTTCCGGTCAGTTCTGTCAGGCTCATGTAGCCGGCAATCAGCAGACCCAGCACGACCAGGATCAACATGGCCGGGCGTAACCGGTCTCCTTTGAGGATGGCAGCTGTCGGGCGGGATGCCGTGGATGGGCGAGTAGTCATAGGCGTACTCCTGTCTTGGGCATGTCGAATTGTTAACTCTATACGCGCGAAATTGTATAGAGTATAGCAGGTTTCTCTGGCGCACTTGTTAGAATCTTGTCGGTCATTGCAGCGTTGACTATACTTGATAAAAGCTCCTGTCGGGGACAGTTGAGCAGGTTTGCCTATGGGATTTGAACAACTTCTTGCTAGCCTTCCCTCCCTTTCTCCCGCTGAAGCGACTCTGATTGAACACGCCTACTACCGGGCTGAGCAGGCTCACCAGGGACAGATTCGCAAATCTGGCGAGCCGTATTTCACCCATTGCGTTGCCGTCGCTCAAATTCTGGCTGATCTCAAGTTAGATGCCCCGGCCATCGCGGCGGCGTTATTGCACGACACGGTCGAAGATACGCCCGTCACGTTGGAGAATATCGAGCAGGAATTCGGAGTCGAAGTGGCGCGGTTGGTAGACGGCGTCACGAAAATGGATCAGCTCCCTACCCAGGTTGATTCTAAGGCGCGCGACCGCGAGGCCGAATATCTGCGCAAGACCTTCTTAGCAATGAACGACGATGTGCGCATCGTGCTGATCAAGTTGGCTGACCGATTGCACAACATGCGCACCCTGGGCTATCTTTCTCCAGAACGCCAGCGCGAGATGGCGAACGAGACGATGGACATCTTCGCTCCACTGGCGAACCGCCTGGGCATCTGGCAGATGAAATGGGAGCTTGAAGACCTTGCTTTCCGCTATATCAATCCGGCCAAGTACCGCGAGATCGCGGCGAAAATCGACGAGCGTCGGGCCGACCGCGATAAGGATCTCCAGCGGTTGACACGGGCGCTGCGGGAAGAACTGCAAAAGAACGGCATCAAGGCAGAGGTGACGGGCCGGCCCAAACATATTTACAGCATTTACCGCAAGATGCAGCAAAAGGGCGTTCCCTTTGAGCAGGTGTACGACGTGCGCGCCCTGCGTGTGCTGGTCGATGACATTCCGACCTGCTATCAGGCTTTGGGCGTCGTTCACAATTTCTGGCGGCCTATCCCCGGCGAGTTCGACGATTACATTGCCGGGCCAAAAGACAATTTTTACCAGAGCCTGCATACGACCGTCTATGATGAGCATGGCAAGGCGCTGGAAGTCCAGATTCGTACCTGGGAGATGCATCGTCATGCCGAGTACGGCATTGCCGCGCACTGGCGCTACAAGGAAGGCAACAAGCGCGAAACAGAGGCATTCGAGCGGCGGATCAATTATCTGCGCCAGTTGATGGCTTTCAAAGATGAGGTGCAGGATCAGGACGCGGTAGACTTCATGAATGCCCTGAAGTCCGAGGTCTTTCAGGATCGCGTCTACGTGTTTACGCCAAAGGGAGACATCATCGATCTGCCTGCCGGGGCGACGCCAGTCGATTTCGCTTACTACATCCACACCGAGATCGGCAACCGTTGCCGGGGCGCGCGTGTGAACGGTAAGCTAGTCGGGTTGGACTACAAACTTGTGACGGGCGACCGGGTGGAAATCCTGACCTCGAATCGGGGGGGACCCAGCCTGGACTGGCTGAACATCCATCTGGGTTATACCGGCACGGCACGCGCGCGCTCTAAGATACGGGCTTGGTTTCGTAAGCAAAACCGCGAGAACAACATTGCCAGTGGGCGGGAAGCATTGGAGCGCGAACTCAAGCGCCTCGGTCTGGAAAAGACTCCCTACGAGCATGTTGCCTCACTGTTTAACTTTGCCCGCGTGGACGACTTTTTGGCAGCAGTCGGGCACGGCGACATCAACAGTATGCAGATTGCCACGCGCATCCTTGAAGCCGAACGCCAGGCCGCGCGTGAAACTGAGGCGCAGCAGGCATTGGAACCCAAAGCGGTTGAACGCACGCTGCCGGTCGATGCTTCCGATGGCATCGAAATCCTGGGAACGGGTGGCTTGTTGATCAATCTGGCACGCTGTTGTAATCCTACCCCTGGCGAAGAGATTGTTGGCTATATCACACGCGGGCGTGGCGTGACGGTTCACCGCAGCGATTGTAAAAACGTCATCAACACGGATGAGCCAGACCGCCTGATTGCGGTCAATTGGGGGCGCCCATCTGAAAAGACGTACCCTGTGCCAGTCGTGATCATTGCCTATGACCGCGAAGGGCTGATGCGCGACATTGGGGCGGTTATCGCCGACGAAAAGATCAACATGTCGAATGTCAGCATCACGACCAGACAGAACATCGCCACTTTCCTGGTGATGATGGAGATCACCGATATTAACCAGCTGACTCGCGTGCTCAGCAAAATCGAGCGTCTGCCTAACGTTGTGGAAGCGCATCGCCGGACGACGGGTTGAGCTTCTGCCGCTTGAACAGCCGCGTGATATGGGGGGATATTTGATCAGGAGGCATCCTGTGAAGAGGTTATTGCTGCGTGTTGGCTTGTTGAGTATGTTGGCCATCGGGATGATTATTGTGTTGGTATCGGGAGGCGCAGAAGTTGGGGCGGCTCCCTTGCTGCGTCAGACGGCAACGCCGACGCCGTTTGCCCCCTCGGATACGCCTGCTGCTGCGCCGGAACTGGAGGTGTTGGTCGCTGCTGTCGAGGAAGAAAATTTATCTTGGGAAAATGTGACCTTCTGGTCGCAAGGAGCATTGGGGGACCCGGCACTTGCTCGCATGGCGATTGCTTTTGGGATCGGGGAGAGGGTGCCCGTTTTCGTCATGCCGACGCTGAACGGCGGCGTATTCGACCTGGCCCGCACAGGCGGACCGCTGCTGCTGAACTTCTGGGCTTCGTGGTGCGGCCCTTGCCAGATGGAACTGCCTTATCTGCTAGAACTCCACGCCGACCCGCAGGCTCCTTTTGATGTGGTGATGATCAACGTGTGGGATGCCGAGCAAGAGTATCTGGCATTTTCTCAGGCTGAACTGCCTGACGGGATAATTTCGGGTCGTGGAGCCGAAGGGCTGTCGGAGCAGTACGGTGTTCAGGCGATCCCGGTCAGCATTCTGATCGATGCGCAGCGGCGCGTGATGGCTGTGCACATTGGCAATTTGACCCCAGCGGTGGTCCAGTTGCTGCGTGCGCTGGCCGGAGAACCGGTCTCTGTCACTGTTGCCCAGGCGCTGCCTACCCCGACGCCGTTGCCGACGATAGTTCTACCGGCAGAGGCGTCGGGTGGCGAACCGTCTATAGACCAGCTTATCAGGGCGGTTGCTGTGGCTAACGCGGATGAGGGCGCGACGACCTTTTGGCGTGAAGGCGTGATCGGCCCTGATGATGGTTTTCGACTGGCGATGGGGGTAGGCGATAAATTTCCTGCCTTCGGCATGACGACGGTCCAGGGAGAGGTATACCGCCTTGATTTGGCGGGTGGGCCAGTGTTGTTGAATTTTTGGGCTTCCTGGTGTGGGCCATGCATCGCGGAGTTTCCTCTGCTGGTAGAGCGTCATCGGTCCCCGGTGACTCCCTATCGCATTGCCTTTGTGAATGTCTGGGACGATCCATATACGCGGCGCCGTTTTTTGCAGGACTACCCCTCCGACCTCCTGGTTGTGGCCGATTCGACGGGCGCGCTGCCGGACGCCTATGGTATTTCGTTCATCCCTGTCTCGATCCTGGTGGACACGGCAGGGGTAGTACAGTTGATCCAGTTGGGATCGGTCAACGAGGCGGTGCTTAACCTGGCGGCGGCCTTGGTGAGGGTATATCCTGAGTAAGTTACCTGCCGTCGATTGTAGGTAGAAAGGTGCTGAGGTGTATTTGTGCAAAAAATACACCTCAGTTATACTGACAGGTGTGCTACGAAGCCGGTATCATGCTGTATAACGGTCCAGGGGATACGGGGGCGCGCCATGTCATATCGTCGTTTGATCCGGGTGGCCCAGGAGCAGTTCCAGGGGCTATCGCTTGATCAGAATGTGTTAATTCTTCATCCGCAATTTTTACATCACACCCTCCTCGTTGATGCCCTTCTGGATATTGTTGCCTGTGAGGTGTTGCTTGTCACGTTGCCGGGTTCTGCCGCAACCCTAAAGGATTTTTGGGGTGCTTTGGCGCACGAGTTAGATAGTGTCTTTGACATCCGGCTGCCGCCATTTGAGGGATCGCCTGAGGCAGCAGTGGAGCAATTCTGCGGTGCGGTTTTGCCGCTGCGTCCGCTCCTGATTGTTGTCAATGCCTACGATGCCGGCGACGATACTGTTGATGAGTTCGTATCGCTGGCTGCGCGGCGCCTGACCGGGCAGTGCCGCTTTGTGTTGAGCGGGCGTGTCTGGCCGACGCGGCTGGTTAAACGTTGTGTGCCTGGGACGATCCGCATCCTGCCTGCCGCGCCCGACGATTTGCTGTTGGATTACCTACAGAACAGCAGCCACAAAATATTCCTGGAAGTGCGTGCGCTCGGCTCTGGGCAGGTGTTTATCGACGGTCGGCATGTCAACCAGTGGGATGGCGTGCTACCGCGCGCGTTGTTCTTCTACCTGGTAGACCGGGGCATGACCACACGCGACGAAGTCTTCAATACGTTTTGGCCGGAATTGACCACCCGCGAGGCGACCAATGTCTTCCACGTCACCAAACGCAAGATCAGCGAGATTTTGGGCGTCGATCTGACCGTCTATTCGTCCGGCTTCTATCGGATTTCACCGCAGATCGAATTGTCCTATGATGTGGTCGCTTTTGCCGAGGCTGTGCAAAACAGCGCCGTTTATGAAGGTGCGGATGCACAGGCGCTGCTGGAACGCGCCATTTTGCTACACAGCCGGGCTTTCTTGAACGGTTTTGAACAGCCCTGGGCTGCACGTCGGCGCGAAGAGCTGGTGAAAACGTATGCCGAGGCGCTGAGCAGCCTGGCACAGATGTGTGAAACTCAACACAGGATTCAGGATGCGCTGGGATTGTACGTCCGGGCCTTTAGTACGCTCCCGCAGCGCGAAGACCTGGCGCGCTCTTTGATGCGTCTTTATCGCCAGGATGGTTGCCCGGACCGTGCCTTGCAGGTTTACCGCCGGCTGGTGGATGAACTGCAACGTTCCCTCGGCGTGACACCCAGCCCGGAGACGATAGCACTGGCTGACGAGATTCGGGCCGAGGTGGGCGGGTAGTCCCTGGGTGCAAGGCAGCGTGTCTCTACCGATGCACATTCTGTTGCTGGAGCCTTACGATACCGGCTCGCATCGCGCCTGGATGCAGGGCTATCAGCAGCACACGAGACATCAAGTCGCTATCTTGAGTCTGCCCGGCCAGTATTGGATGTGGCGGATGCAAGGCGGGGCTGTATCATTGGCCCGCCTGTTTTGGGATTCTGGCTTGCAGCCTGATCTGATCGTTGCCAGCGATATGCTGGACCTGACAACATTTCTGGCGTTGACCCGCGAACGGACCGCGCACACGCCAGTTGCACTCTACTTTCACGAAAACCAGCTTGTCTATCCTCCCGGTCCCCGTCAAAAGAAGGACCTGCATTATAGTTTCATCAATTATGTCAGTGCCCTGGCCGCGCACGCGGTTTTCTTCAACAGCCGTTTTCACTTGGAGTCTTTTTTCGACGAGCTACCACGCCTGCTCAAGCACTTTCCCGATTATAATGAATTGCCCACCATCGATGCCCTACATTCTCGCGCGTCGGTGCTGCCATTGGGACTGAGTTTGCGCCGCCTGGACGATTACCGCCCGGCTGTACCTCGGCTCGGCCCGCCCTTGATTTTGTGGAATCATCGCTGGGAACACGACAAGAATCCGCAGCCGTGTTTGAACGCCCTAATCCGTCTGGCGGAGGAAGGGTATGCTTTTGAGGTGGCATTGACGGGTGAGAATTTCCGCCAAACGCCAGAAGAATTTGAGCAGGCGCGGGCGCGGCTGGGTGTGCGCGTGGTCCAGTATGGCTATGTGGAGGACTTCGCCGCCTACGCCCGGCTGCTTTGGGATGCTGATGTGCAGGTGAGCACGGCCTGGCAGGATTTTTTCGGCGTGAGTACGTGTGAGGCGATCTACTGCGGATGTACGCCGCTGCTCCCCCAGCGCCTCAACTACCCCGATCTCATCCCGGCAATTTACCATCGGGATTATCTCTATCCAGAAGGGGAAATCTACCGACGGTTGCGCGCATATCTGGACCATCCCACGCCGCCGCCTGCTGCACTGCGGGAGCATGTAGCGCAGTTCGACTGGACGACACAGGCCCCCCGTTACGACGCGACCTTTGCCGCTCTGGTGGAGCAGGTGAGGGCAGGGCAGTCCACAACTACGCGCCTTTCTTGGCGCGCGGTTTTTTAGCCGTTTCTGGCTCTGCCGGTGGCTGTTCTGACGGTTTTCCTGGCCGGGTCTGGTACGCTACCACGCCGCTGACTGACTCGCCGCTGCGCAGAGAAATCACATAGTCGCCTTTGGTGCTGCGTCCGGCCTTTGGCGCCAGGCTGATCCGCATGTACTTGGATTTGCCTTTGGTGGTTACGACGACGATGTTATCGTCTGCTCTGCCGATCAATGCCGCTGCCAGGCCGACGGCGTCTTCTGGCAATTTCATCGTAACCACACCGCCACCTGCTCGCCCCTGCGTAGGATACTCGCTGACCGACGACGATTTGGCAACGCCCGTGTTGGTGATGACCCAAACCAGCTGTTTTTCGGCAGCCACGCCTGCACCGACGACCCGGTCGCGCTGGCCCATCAGCTTGACGCCGCGCATCCCGCCGGCGGGCAGGCCGGTCGGGCGGACATCGCTTGCTTTAAAGCGGATCGCCTGCGCCTGGGCCGTGACGAGGATGATCTCGTCGGTGTCGGTCGTGTAAAAGACCCATCCCAGGCGGGCGTCCTCGTTGAACTGCATCACCCGGAAGGGTTTGGCCGTCATGCCGGGCAGGTCTTCCATACGGATGCGCTTGACATCCCCGTCGGTGGCTGCGAGGAACAATAGTCCTTCTTCCAGCCCTGGTCCCGATGGCAGGCTGAGCGCCGCGACGATTTCCGCGTTTTTATCCAGGGCGCACAGGTCTGTGAAGGGCGTGCCTTCGCCCAGTTCACGAGCTTGAGGAAGCTGGTGTACGGGGATGGTGGCGGCCTCGCCCCGCGCCGTAAACAGATACAGGATGTCTGCCGTATTGCTTGCCAGCAGCGCGCGCGGCGGCGTTTTGACGTCGGCGGTAATGCGGGGCGGCTCATTTTCGTAGGTGCGGTAGAGCTGTCCGTTGGCCAATAGGACCACCCATGTGTTCTCGTTGGGCAGCAGCAGATCGCCTGCTTTCACGTCTGCCGCTGCGCTGCCGACGATGACCGTCCGGCGCGGGTCGGCGTAGCGCGTCTTGATTTCGGTCAGTTCGCCTGCGAGCACTTCCCGCATCAGCTTGGGATTTTTGAGCAGTTTCTCCAGGTAGCTGATCGTTTGCCGCAGTTCCTTGTATTCGTCCTGAATCTTCTTGCGTTCCAGGGCGGCCAGGCGGCGCAGCGGCATGTCGAGGATCGCCTGTGCCTGGATTTCACTGAGTTTGTACTCTTTTTGCAGGCTGGCCCGCGCCGTCTCGACCGTCCGCGAGCGGCGGATAAGCGCGATTACCGCATCCAGGTTGTCTAGCGCCGTGAGCAGCCCTTCCAGGATATGGGCGCGCTCTTTGGCCCGCGCCAGGTCATACTCGCTACGCCGTCGGATGACTTCCAGGCGGTGATCCAGGTAGACTTTAAGGGCCTGCTTGAGGCTTAGCAGGCGCGGCTCGCCGTCTACCAGTGCCAGCATGATCAGGCTGAATGTAATTTGCAGCGGTGTCTGGCGGAACAGTTCGGCCAACACCTCGGTCGGTTCGGCGGTGCGGCTCAACTCAATGACGATCCGCAAACCCTGCCGGTCGGATTCGTCACGCAGATCGCTCAGGCCCTCGATGTGGCCGTCGCGCGCCAGATCGGCGATACGCTCGATCAGGCTGGTTTTGTTAACCTGGTAAGGCAACTCGCTGACGATGATGCGACTGCGCCCACGTTCCAGTTCTTCGAGGTGGACTTTGGCGCGTACCGTAACCTTGCCGCGCCCGACGGCGTAGGCAGAAAGCAGCGAATCTTCCGCATCTTCACCGTTTGTGTCGCCGTTGCTGCCGTTTCCGGCGTTGTGGTAGACGATACCGCCGGTAGGAAAATCGGGGCCTTTGACAAATTGCATCAGGTCTGGGATGCCGATCTCGTCCAGTTTGGACCAGTTTTGCAGCATGAAGATCAGGGCGTCGCAGACCTCCCCCAAGTTGTGCGGCGGGATGCTGGTGGACATGCCGACTGCGATCCCCGACGATCCGTTGACCAGCAGGTTCGGCAGGCTGCACGGTAATACACTGGGTTCTTGCAGGCTGCCGTCGAAGTTGTCGATAAAGTCAACGGTATTCTTGTTGATGTCGGCCAACAGGTCCATGCCCAGGGCCGACATACGCGCCTCGGTGTAACGCATAGCGGCGGCGCTGTCACCGTCGATGCTGCCGAAGTTGCCCTGCCCGTCGATAAGGACATAGCGCATGGAGAAGTCCTGCGCCATGCGCACCATCGACTCATAGACGGCGGCGTCGCCGTGTGGGTGATATTTGCCCAGCACCTCGCCGACGATACGGGCGCTTTTGCGGTGGGGTTTGTCCGGTGAGAGACCCATATCGTACATTGCATACAGGATGCGCCGGTGCACCGGCTTGAGGCCATCGCGCGCGTCTGGCAGTGCGCGCGCCACGATCACGCTCATGGCGTAGTCTAGGTAGGCCGCGCGCATTTCCTGATCAATATTGATTTGCTTCACCACGCCAATTTCGACCATCAGCCGGTTCCTTCCCAGGGAACGTTGGAGTCTAACGATATTGAAAAGCGCGCCCTTGAGGTCGGATGTGCTTTCCAATAAGGATACCCGTTTGTTCTATGATAGAAAGCCGGGCGGCTGCTGTCAAATAAGAAAAACAAACGTTCTGTCCGATAGCGATAAAGAACGCGGGGAATTGCACGCCCCGCGTTCTGAGTAGCGGAGAGATTATGCGCCGGTGTCGTCGCCGTAGTCGGGCATCTCCTGCGCTTCGACCGGCTCAATGGCTTCGTCTGCGTCGCCGAGCGCGCCCTGCGATTCGAGCGTGGCCTTCGGCGCGGTCAGTTCGCGGTCCTGGTAAGTGTGGAAGCCTGTACCCGCCGGAATCAGCTTGCCGATGATCACATTCTCTTTGAGGCCATAGAGGCGGTCTTCCTTGCCCTCGATGGCTGCACCGGCCAGCACTTTGATCGTGTGCTGGAAACTGGAGGCGCTCAGGAAACTTTCTGTGCTCAGGGCAGCTTTCGTCACTCCCAGCAAGACCGGGATGGCCGCTGCCGGCTCACCGCCCTGGGCCAGTATCTTTTCGTTGATGTTCAACAGTTCCAGGCGGTCCACCAGTTCGCCCGGCAGCAGTTCGGTGCTGCCGCTACGGGTGATCTGGACCTTCGAGAGCATCTTGCGGATCATGATCTCGAAGTGTTTGTCCGAGATATTGACGCCCTGGCTGCGGTACACCTTCTGAACCTCGCTCAGCAGATAAAGCTGGCAGGCTTCTGCTCCCAGGATGCGCAGGATGCGGTGCGGGTTCTTGGCCCCTTCGGTCAACTGCTGTCCGGCGTGGACCCGTGCGCCGTCGTAGACCTCTGGCATCAAGCGCGCACTGGAGGGGATTTCGTATTCGCGCTCATCACGCCGCTCGTAGCGGATGTAGAGCGTATTGCCTTCGATATAGACCTCGCCGCCCATCCGGGCAACCAGCACGTTTTCGCCGCTGGCATCCCTGGCAAGCTCCTGGCCTTCCTTGATTGTCTGGTTATCTTCCACCAGCAGTTCCCAGCCGGCAGGAATTTCGTGCTGTTCGTTGAACACTTCACTATCGATCACAGTGGCGATGCGCACGCCTTCGGGCGTCTTGGAGAGGCGCACGATGCCGTCGATGTCTGTCATCACGGCCTCGCCTTTCGGCTTCTTGCGCGCCTCGAACAATTCTTCTACGCGCGGCAGACCGCTGGTGATGTCGCCCGACGCCTGGGCCGTGCCGCCGGTGTGGAACGTGCGCAGGGTCAACTGCGTGCCCGGCTCGCCGATAGACTGTGCAGCGACGATACCCACTGCCGAGCCGATTTCCACCATTTTGCCGCGCCCCAGATCGCGCCCATAGCACAGTGCACAGATACCATGAATGAGGGCACAGGTCATCGGGCTGCGGACGTACACCTGTCTGATGCCCGCATCCACGATGGCGTCGGCAATGTCCTCGTCGATTTCCTGGTCGCGCCTGACAAGGATTTCCCCGGTCTGAGGATGTGTCACTGGGGCGGCGGCGCAGCGGCCTACAAGGCGTTCCTGCATTGTCTGTCCAGCCACATCGTCGTCGGCGTTGATCCAGATGCCCGCGTCGGTGCCGCAGTCGTGGCGGTTCACGATCACGTCCTGGGCCACATCCACCAAGCGGCGGGTCAGGTAGCCGGCGTCGGCGGTACGCAGGGCCGTGTCGGCCAGGCCCTTACGCGCGCCGTGCGAGGAGATAAAGTATTCCAGTGCCGAGAGGCCCATGCGGAAGTGGCTGCGGATCGGGTGCTCGATGATGCGGCCCGACGGGTCGGCCATCAGGCCGCGCATCCCGGCGAGCTGCGTGATCGGGCCGAAGCCGCCTTTGGTCGAGCCGGACAGCGCCATGATGGCGATCGGCCCAAAGGGGTCCAGGCGCTTCTTGATCACTTCGCCGAGGTCGCTCTTGGCCTTCGTCCAGCTATCGATGGTGATCTGGTAGCGTTCCTCTTCCGTCAACAGACCACGCCGGAAGCTGCGCTCGGCTTCGTCCACGACGGCGCTGGTCTTCGCCAGGATGTCTTCGCGTTCTTCGGGTACGGTCAGGTCCGAGACGGCAATCGTCGTACCGGAGACGGTGGCATAGTGGAAGCCGAGGTTCTTGATGGCGTCCACCACGTCGGTCGTCTTTTCTGCGCCAATGCGCTGGTAGCAGCGGGCGACCAGCTTTTGCAGGTTCTTCTTGTCCATCGTTTCCTGCACGAAGCGCATTTCATCTGGCAGGATGCGATTGAAGATCGCCTGACCAACGGTGGTGATGACTGGCCTGGGCTGCGGCGGACGCTGGTCATAGATGTTGCCCAGCAGAATCGGCGTGTGCAGGTTAACCACGCCCATGCCATAGAGGTATTCAACCTCGTCCATGTCCACGATCAGCCGCCGCTCATGGAGGTTGGCGACGACCAGTGGCAGGTCTTTGCGCTTCTGGAGCAGGCGTTCGAAGTCGTAAGCGTTGAACAACATGCAGTCCACGTCGCTGTTGAGTGTGGCTGCAATCACCTGATCAACGCCCGTCTGCCCTTTGATCGCCTTGCCTTCGTCATCAACCCTGTCCTCAAAGACGACGACTTCGTTAGTCAGCATCAGGTTACGCTGTTCGGCCACACGCTGCCCGGTCGTATCCGCAGCCACGCCGATCCGCTTGCCTTCCAGCGTACTCCAGGAGCGGAACTCCCCGGCGCGCTCGACGCGCGCAACGATGTCAGCGTTCGGGTCCATCGTCAGGTAGTAGTTACCCAGCACCATGTCCTTCGACGGGCCGACAATCGGCGCGCCGTCGGCGGGCTTGAGCAGATTTTTGGTGCTCAGCATCAGGTCGCGCGCTTCCTGAACGGCCTTGTCGCTTAGAGGGACGTGCACGGCCATCTGGTCGCCGTCGAAGTCAGCGTTGAAGGCGGCGCAAACCAGCGGGTGAATCTGGATGGCCTTGCCTTCGACCAACAGTGGCTCGAATGCCTGAATGCCCAACCGGTGCAGGGTCGGGGCGCGGTTGAGCAGAACCGGACGTTCCTTGATGACCTCTTCCAGCACTTCCCAGACTTCGGGACGCTCAGATTCGATGATGCGTTTAGCACTCTTGACGTTGCTGGCGTAGTTGTATTGGACCAGTTTGCTGATAACGAAGGGGCGGAACAGTTCCAGCGCCATCGCTTTGGGCAGGCCGCACTGGTGCAGCTTGAGCTTGGGACCGATAACGATCACCGAACGACCGGAGTAGTCCACACGCTTGCCGAGCAGGTTGCGACGGAAACGCCCCTTTTTGCCCTTGAGCATGTCGCTCAGGCTCTTCAGTTCGCGGCGACCCCGGCGGCTGAGCGCCTTGCCGCGTTGGCTATTGTCAATCAGGCTATCTACTGCTTCCTGCAACATGCGCTTCTCGTTGCGCACAATCACGTCCGGCGCGCCCAGTTCCAGCAGCCGCTTGAGACGGTTATTGCGGTTGATGACGCGGCGATACAGGTCGTTCAGATCGCTTGTGGCGAAGCGCCCGCCGTCCAACTGCACCATCGGGCGCAGGTCCGGCGGGATGACCGGCAGCACGCTTAGGATCATCCACTCCGGACGGTTATTGCTCTTGCGCAGGCTTTCGACCACGCGCAGGCGTTTGGTGGCTTTTTTCTTGCGCTGCTTGGAGCGTGTCGTGCGAACCTCGTGCCACAGTTCGGCAGAAAGTTTGTCCAGGTCCATCGACTTGAGAATTTCGTAGAACGCCTCGGCGCCCATATCGGCGCGGAAGACCTGGCCGTAGTGACTCTTGAGTTCGCGGTATTTCGGCTCACCCAGGAATTGCAACTGCTGAAGCGACTGGAGTTCGCTGCGCGCCTCCTGCGCGGCTGCACGGGCACGGCTGAGGCGGGCATTTTTCTCTTCCTGAAGCGTCTCTATCTCGCGGGCAGCCACGTCGCTGCGCTCGTCAATGGCCGCTTCCAACTGGGCGATTTGCTGCTGCCGTCGTTCCTCGACTTCGGCCTGGAGTTCGTTTAGTCGGGTGTTAACGGCGTGGTGAACGTGCGCCAAGTGTTCGTTGGTGATGATCTCGCCATCCTCGGCGATGATCACATCTGCCGACTCGAAGCGAATCGCCCCCGACGCCGGCTGGCCGATCCTGCTTTCAATGCGATTTTGCAGGTTTTGAGCTTCTCGCATCAACTGATCGGACCGCTGCGCGAATTCCTCGTTGAAGCGGGCATTGGTCTCGTCGATCTGGGCCTGAAGGGCCTCCAGGTCCTGGTCACGGCTCAGACGCAGGTGCTCGATCTGTTCGTTAATATCACTGCCCAGCGTGGCTTCTTGCCGGGCGAGGTCTTCTTCAATGCGTTTAAGCGCCTTTTGGCGGGCGTCTTCGTCCACGTAAGTGATCACATACTGGGCGAAGTAGAGTACGCGGTCCAGATTGCGGCGGCTGATGTCTAACAACAGACCCAGGTAGCTGGGCACACGCCGCGTATACCACACATGCGCCACTGGTGCGGCCAGGTTAATATGGCCCATGCGCTCGCGCCGCACCGAGGAACGCGTGACTTCGACGCCGCACTTATCACACACGATGCCTTTGTAGCGGATGTTCTTATACTTCCCGCAGTAGCATTGCCAGTCTCTGGTTGGCCCGAAGATTGCTTCACAGAACAGACCGTCTTTTTCCGGGCGCAGACGACGATAGTTGATGGTCTCTGGTTTGGTGACTTCGCCGTAGGACCACGACCTGATTTGCTCTGGTGAGGCCAAACTAACGCGCAGTGCGCTAAAATCTTTCGCCTCCAAGGCGTTCCTCCTCTGCGCTCAAACTCGGCAGATGTGTACAGTACAACACTGCTAAATCCAGGTACGGCAAGCGGTGAGCGATGGGCCAGGGTAAAGCGGTGTCAAGCTAAAATAGCGCTAGAACATTGTTCCAGCGCCAGAATACCGGTTGCCAAAGCCCCTTATCTTCCACATGTTTGGTAGATTATAGGATGACGACAGCTAAAAATCAAGATCGTGTTTGGTTTTCGGCAGGTAACGGCAGCGTAAGCATCCTGCTACCTCGTTACGGCTCAAAGTCGAACAGCAGGAATTCGCCGGCCATGTTCGCGGCATCCAGCGCGTCCCGTGCAGCGGCACTGATTTCTTCATCGCCCTGCTGCTCGGCGCGGGCAGCGACCTGAGTCAGGATGCGCCGCGCCTGGTCGCCGCCGATCTCACCCAGTGCCCAGATAGCGACCTCCAGGATTTCCGGGTCATCGCTTTCCGCGATCAGGCGCTTGAGATGTGGCACAGCCTCTTGCAGTTCCATTTGCCCGGCAGCGCGCGCCGCTTCATAACGCAGCTCTGGCTCGCTGCTGGACAGCTCATGGAGAATTTCCGCTGCCCACATATCATCACAGGTGCGGCCCATCGCAAAAAGTGCGCTCGCCCGCGTCTTTACCTCTTGGGAAGCGTACATCTCGCGGATCATCCCCGGCACGCTATCCAGGCAGCTATTGGCAATGGCTTCTAAGGCGCGACGACGCAGGTCGCTATTGGTTTCGGTGCGGAACACATGAAGAACGGTATCTTGCGCCAGACGGGCGTCAGCGGCGCTAATCTTCTCGTATTCACCCAGCAGAATGAAGCGACCAAGTTCGGCGATAGCTGCGGCGCGCACCTGCGGATCGGCGTCTTGCTGTACGATGTGCACCAGTTTGTGCATCAGGGAGAGCGATTCGTCTTCCCACAGGCCCTCGACGGCCAGGCGGCGTACCGCGCCGTCCAGGTCGGTTAGCGCCAGATGGTTGATTGCCCGGAAGTCCATATCGAAGTTCGCTTCGCTGACTTCGTTCAGGTGTTCAACCAGCGCCCGTCGCCGTTCTACCGGATAGCCGGGCCACGCACGCTCCAACTGGGCGATTTGCTCTCGATCCAGATCGGAGAGGCCATAGATAACAGCAGCAGTCAACGGGTGATCGGGTTCGGCCAGCGCGCTCAGCACTTCGGAGAAGGGCTTCTTTTTCTTCAGGGTGCTCATCCTGAAACGTCTCCTTCAAGGACCTCTTCGGCCAGGCTAGGCTATTCTCAGCGGAAGTTCGTCACAATCGGATTGATCAGGTCGTTGAGAATGAAGATTCCCATCACGCCTAACAGCAAAAACAGGCCGATCAGGTGGATCATGCCTTCGCGCTCCGGCTCCATCGGCTTGCCGCGCAGCAGTTCGATGATGACAAACAAGATGCGCCCGCCATCCAGTCCTGGAATGGGCAGCAGGTTTGTCAGACCAAGCGCCAGGCCGATCACGGCGGCGAAATCCAACAGCGGCAGCACGCTTTGCAGCTGCACACTCTGTTCCAGGCGCATCCCGCCTATCTGGCTGATGCCGATGATACTGACCGGGCGGGCAGCTTCTGCACTGAGTTCGCCGCGAATGATCCGCGCAGGGGCTTCGACGATCAGGCTGATGGTTTCAACGGTACGTTTAAAGCCGTATTCAATGGCGCCGCCGAGCGTGCTGGGTTCATAATCGATAATCGCATCGCGTTCGGTCAGGGTCGCGCCGAAAGCGGTGCTTGATTGCGCTGTGCCGATAGATACACCCATTGGTCCTTCGCCTTGTGGCGGTTTGACGCGCGGGATCAGTTCCAGGGTCATCTGTTCGCCATTGCGCTCGATAAGCAGGGAGACGGTTTCGCCCCGATGCGCCTCGGTGAAGTTGACCAGTTCGTCCGTCGTGCGGATGGTTTCGCCGTTGGCTGCCAGGATGAGGTCACCGGGCTGTAATCCGGCGCGGTCGGCTGGCGAATCGACCACCACACCCAGGATCATCACGTTTTCGGCCACGCCGGTTCCGCTGGTTTCGTCCAGCCAGATCGGGATTTCAAACGATTCACCGTTGCGTTCAACCGTCAGTGTTACCTGCTCGCCCTGATTGAAGCTGAAGTATTCGGCCAGGGCGGTGCTGGAGTCGATGTAATTGCCATCGACGCGGGTGATCACGTCGTCTGGCAGCAATCCTGCGTCGGCGGCGGGCGAGTTGGGCGTAATTTCACGGACGGCGACCGTCGCGCCGCGCACGACCGGCAAACCGACCAGCGCCATGACAATAAACAGGATAACAGCGGCCAAGATATTTGCGCCGGCCCCGCTTGCCATAAAGAACAGTCGCTCCCAGGGCGTGGCCTGGTTGACACTCTTGGGGTTTTTTACACCGCGCCGGATCGCTTCGTCGCGGTCGCTGGAAGACGCCTCATCACCGACCGGGCGCACGAAGTCTTCTCCCAATGGACGGACAAACCCACCCAGCGGCAACCAGTTCAGGGTGTATTCCGTGCCGCCGCGCTCGAACAGCTTGGCAAGGCGCGGGGGAAAACCCAATCCGAATTCTAATACAGTGATCTTGACCAACTTGGCGGCGATGAAGTGACCCAGTTCGTGGATAAAGATCATCGGCACCAATAACAGCGCGAACGAGGCGACTGCTAACAGGAAGTCATTCATCGTTTCTTACCTTCACCAGCTCGGTTACAATGATCAGGGGGCGTTTCCAGGTACGCCCCCTGTCGTTCCTCTTGCGCAGATTCCCAGCAGTAACGACGACCATGAAACCTATAGTTTATTATAGCCCTGCCCAGAGGCTGGGGCAAGCACGAGGCGCATTTATTGATCGCTTTCTAATGTATTTAACGTATTTGGGGGTAGGGTGCCATGAGTCGGGCCGGGCCGCCAGGCGTGGCGCGCAACACATCCAGCACCCCCGGCAACGCCCGCAGCCGTCCCTCGACGACGTCGGCAGACCCCGCTGTGCAAATACAGTGGACGTTTGGCCCGGCGTCGATGGTATAGCAGGCTTCGAGCGCATCTTCTTCCCGCCAGCGGCGTATGGCTTCGATGACGGTCAATGTCGCGGGCTGCCAGTAAAACAGCGGTGGATCGCTGGTCATCATAACGCTGTGCATCAGGTTGCTGTCTAGTTCCACCACGCGGGCCAGCCCGGCGAAGTCCCGCGCTAGGACGGCCTGTTTGCAGGCGTCGAACCGTTCCTGGGCGCTGACGATCCGCGCTGCCTGAAGCGGGCTGGTTACGGCTAGGGCGTGGCCGGATGTAGAGCCGGTCTTTTTGTGCGCGCGACTGACGATGGCCACCAGATCAACCAGCGGCCAGTGGTCAGGCGAGGCGAAGGTCTCGGCGTAGGATTCTTCGTGCTTGTCTCCTGCATACCAGGCGACAAACCCACCCGGCACAGAACGCGACGCCGATCCTGATCCCAGTCGCGCCAGGATACTCAGTTCACGTTCAGAAAGCGACAGCCCCAGCGCCGCTGTCGCCGCCAGCGATAGCGCCGCGAACGCCGACGCCGAGGACGCGATCCCGGCCCCGGCGGGGAAATTGCTGCTGGATTCGACCTGTGCACTGCCCCTGTACCCGGCCAATTCACGCACATGATCCAGATGACGAACCACGCGCTGGTAGGAATCCCCGGTCACTTCCTGTCCATCAATGAAGACGTGATTTCCATCCGGCCTGGTGTTCCAGACGACGGTCGTCCGGGTATGCAGTTCGGCCAGGTTGAACGAAATCGACGGCGAAGCGGGCAGACGCAGCACGTGATCGCGGTTGCCCCAATACTTGATCAGGGCAATGTTTGGCGAGGCCACTGCGGTAGCAGATCGTTCGGGCATAGACGGTAGACGCTTTCTATCTGAAGCAGGCTAAGCGGGCGGCACAATGCCGACGCTGAAATCGACTTCGCCGGAGCGTAGTTCGTCAATGGTGTACACGCCCTGATTTTGAAAAATCGGTGTGGCCGTCGCGCCCGGCTGTATATCAAGGATTCCGGGGTAGAAATTGCGGTAGATGGCCCGAATGGTGTAGTTGCCTGGGATGATTCCAGCATTGCTCAGACGTACCGGATCGAACGTCAACCGTTCGGTGCAACGCTGCCGGGGGCCGAGGAGGTACAACGTCTCAGTAGGGAACTGCTGCCGGACCGAATTGGGAGGGCGGACCGTTGTCGGTTCGCTCATAAGGGCATTATCTGCTGTCCGCCGGATGATGAAGTTCAAGCCCGGCGTTTGGTCGTCGCGTAGCAGGGATTCCTCCGGCACGAAGAACAGTGTGATCGCCCCGACGCCATTATTGATGAAGGTTGCATTGACGATCAGCGGATCGTTTACCCCCAGGTCGCTGCGTTCAAGGGTGATCTCAATGCTCAAAGCCCCAGCAGAACGTTCGGCCAGGACGGACTGGTTGTTACCGCCGGGGATGGGGTGCGCCAGACCTGTGCAGGGGACTCCGAAACGTCCACTGGGGATCACGCGCGGCAGCAGGGTAATCAACAGCAGCAGAAAGCCACCTGCTACAATCAACCGCGTGGTATTATTAACCCCTTCAAACAAATCTCGTACACGTCTTGCTCGTGCCATGAATCTCGCTTTCCAGCCACTCACAGACAGCTTGTATGATAGTCGCTGACGTGGTTTCTGTCATCTCGAACCGGAGTGCGGCGCGGTTATATTTGCGGAACCAGGTCTCCTGGTGGCGGGCAAAGGTCCGTGTATCTCGTCGGATGGTTGCCAGCGCCTCATCGAGCGTCGTTTCACCCAGTAGATAATGGCAGAGTTGCGCATACCCCAGACCGCTCATGGCGGGGAGGGTCGGGCTGTACCCGGCTTCTAGAAGTCCGCGTACTTCTTGCAGCAGGCCGCAACGCATCATGGCATCCAGACGGGCGTCAATGCGGGCGTACAAGTCGGCGCGTGGGCGCGTGAGGACGATTTGCAAGACGCGATAGGGAGGGGGCGTCTTGCGTTGAAGCGCGCTGATCGGCTGCCCGCTTTCCAGGTACACTTCCAGGGCGCGGATCACGCGCCGCACATTGCGCGGGTCGATGCGCGCTGCGGCTGCCGGGTCCACCTGCCGCAGGCGGTCGTGCAAAGCCTGCGCGCCGTGTTCGGCAGCTTCACGTTCCAGGGATTCGCGCAGGGCAGGATTGGGTGGCACTTCAGGAATGTTCCATCCCTCAATGACTGCGCTGGCGTACTGGCCGGTGCCGCCGACAAGCAGCGGCAGCCGCCCGCGCCGCAGGATATCGTCGATGGCCGTGTAGGCCGCCTGCTGGTACTGTGCCAGCGAAAGCGTCTCGTCCGGCGCGACGAGGTCCAGCAGGTGGTGGGGAACGCGCGCCTGCTCTTCGGCCGTCGGTTTGGCGGCGCCGATGTCCATTCCCCGGTATATCTGGCGACTGTCGGCGCTGACGATTTCGCCGTCGAACTGTTCTGCCAGTTCCAAAGAAAGCGCCGTCTTGCCGACGGCAGTCGGTCCCAAGATCACGACCAGCTGGCCGGGCTGTTCACCAACCGACGGCATCTCGAATGACCTCGATCTGTGGACCGTGCGGTGTGAAGGCGACGACGGCCAGATCAACCCGCCAGGAAACCTCTTCCAGATGGTGGGCGGCCAGGTAGTTCTCGGCAGCAGTCAGGATGTGCTGCTGCTTGCTGCTCGTGAAACTTTCAAGGGCGCTGTTGGTGTCGGGGGCGCGGCGGGTGCGCACCTCCACGAAAACCCATTCTGCGCCATCGCGGGCAACAATATCCAGCTCGCCGTGCGGACAGCGCCAGTTGCGCTCCACGACAATGTAACCCTGTCCGGTTAGGTGTTGAACCACCAGAGTCTCACCCCGCTGGCCTAAGGTCATACGCACACTGGGCATCGGACATCGTGTGTCTAGCGTCTGCGATCTTTCGACTTTCTAACTCGCCGGGCAATAAAACGCAAACGCTGTAATTGCGTCGCCTGTATCTCATGTTAAAATTCGGCCAGTATACCTTCGTGTTGCTTTAGCTGCTTGAGATGGGGAGCCAGGGAAAACCATGTCTGTGACGACCGTGCTCAAACAAGCCGACATCTTCTATGAACTGACCACGACCCAGCTTGAACTGGTCGCCTCGATCTGTGAGGAAAAGCATTATCAGACCGGCGATACGGTCTTTGAAGAGAATACGCGCGGCAATGAACTGTACGTGATCGCTAACGGCGAGGTGGAAATTCAGGTTAGCCCCTCCGTGATCGGCGGTTCGGCTGCAGGCGGTCCGCAGACGATTGCCACGCTGCGCCGGGGACAGTCGTTTGGCGAGGTGGCGCTGGTCGATGAGGGGTTGCGGTCAGCCTCGGCGCGTTGCGCTCAGCACGACACACACCTGATTGTCATTCCCCGCGACAAGCTGATGCTGCTGTGCGACACGTATCCCCAACTGGGTTATCGGCTGATGCGCAACCTAGCCGCTGACCTGGCGATGAAGATTCGTAACACCGACCTCCAGGTGCGCGAACAGTTAACGTGGGGCCATCACCAAATCGTTCCCCCATCGGCGTAAAGGGCGCACCTTGTATCGGGCAGACGCGCTCTCTGCGCGAACTTCCAGGATAACCGCATGAATACAGCCACGGAAAAAAGCAGTTCCGTTGGGGGATTGCTGCGCACGTTTGTTGCTCTGGTTCGGACGATGCGCCCGCGCCAGTGGACCAAAAATGCCGTCATCTTCGCCGGGATCGTCTTTGATGCCCAACTGCTGATTCCCGACTCGTTGCTGCGGGTGCTGACGGCATTTGTGTTATTGTGTCTGGCTTCGGGTTCGATCTATATCATCAATGACCTGGTGGACATCGAAAAGGACCGACAGCATCCGCGCAAGAAGAACCGCCCGCTGCCGTCCGGTCTGTTGCCGATCCCGGTGGCCGTCGGTGCAGCGGTAATCATGCCGCTGATTTCGGTGGGGGCTGCGCTGTTGTTTAGCCTGCCGCTGGCACTGGTGCTGCTGCTGTACATCGTTTTGCACATCGCCTACTCGTTCTGGCTGAAGAACATCATCATCATCGACGTGTTCGCCATTGCAGCGGGCTTCATGTTGCGCGTCGTGGCGGGGGTCGTTGTGATCGTGGTTGCGCGTTTTTCCCCCTGGCTGTATGTTTGCGCCGCGTTTCTGGCGCTATTCCTGGCCGTCGGCAAGCGCCGCCAGGAATTGCTTCTGCTGGCAGACAAGGCACAGGACGTGCGTTCGACTTACAAGCAGTACACCCTGCCTTTGCTGGACGAGATGCTTCGTCTGGTGATGACGGGCAGTGTGCTGTCGTATACGCTGTATACCTTCGATCCGGTGTCGCATCCCAGTGGGCCAGTGCTGCTGCTGACTGTACCATTTGTATTGTACGGCGTCATGCGTTACCTGTACCTGATCCACGTCGAGAACAAGGGCAGCGCCCCGGATGAAGTGGTGCTCGAAGATATGCCGTTGCTCGGCACGATTATCCTGTGGGGGGTGGCGGTTTTGACTGCCCTCTACCTGGGTTAGCCGCATGGTCGAAGCAGTTGGGACGGCTCCCGGCAAGATCATTCTCTTTGGCGAACACGCTGTTGTCTACGGCCAGCCCGCGATTGCCGTACCATTGCCTGCTGTCTGCGCGCAGGCGGTCGCGCGGCCTGCTGTTTCGGGCGCGGGACTGCGCATTATTGCCGCCAACCTGGGACGGACGATTGCCGTTTCTCCGGAGCCTAAGGAAAACGACCATGCGTTGGTCGTGGCGGCGCGGCTGTTGTTGGATCGCCTGGGTGTGCCCATTCCCGACTGCCAGATCACCCTGAGCAGCACGATTCCCATCGCCAGCGGCCTGGGGAGTGGCGCGGCGGCCACGACGGCGCTTCTACGGGCGTTGAGCCGGGCAGTGGGCCACGATCTGAACCTGGAAACGCTGAACGGATTGGTCTACGAGGTGGAAAAGCTCTATCACGGCACACCGAGCGGGATCGACAACACCGTGATCGTCTACGGGATGCCGGTCTACTTCGTGAAGGGGCAGACGGTCGAGACGTTCCGCGTGGGATCGCCGCTGCATCTTGTGGTGGCCGACAGCGGCGTCGCCAGCCCAACTTACCTGGCGGTCAGCGATGTGCGCGTGCTCTACGAACAGAATCCAGATACCGTCGGGCGAATCTTCGAGCGCATCGGCGCGATTGCCCGTGCCGCACGTGAGGCGATTGGCCAGGGCGACGCCGAGGTTCTGGGCGGTCTGATGCAGGAGAATCATGCTCTGCTGCGGGAACTTACCGTTTCCTCGTCGCTGCTGGATGATCTGGCGTCCGCTGCGGAGCGAGCAGGTGCTTATGGAGCGAAGGTTTCTGGCGGAGGGCGCGGTGGCAACTTGATCGCTCTCGCGCCGCCAGATGCCGCCCCTGCTGTCGCCCGTGCGCTGGAAGCTGCTGGGGCCAAACGTGCCATTCAAACGATTCTGGCGTAAGACCTGCTTACGCTTCGCTTTTAGCCGACAGCTTGTCGTTCGGAGGGAAGCGGTGCTGACGTTCCTCAAACTCGGCGGATCGCTGATCACGGACAAGACGCGCGAAGGCGTGTTTTTGCAAGATCGCGCCGTGCGACTGGCGGACGAGATTAGCGCGGCGTGGTCGGCGAGGGCAGGGCTGCGCCTGCTGATCGGGCATGGCAGTGGGTCGTTTGGGCATTTCGCCGCCCGTAAGCACCGCACGATGGAGGGCGTTTCCACGCCGGAGCAGTGGCGCGGTTTTGCCGAGGTGGGCCGGACGGCGGCTCGCCTGAACCGTCTGATGGCCGACGCGCTGGCCGGGGCGGGACTGCCCATCTGGCCGATCCAGCCTTCAGCCTCGGCGGAATGCAGTGGCGGTAGTCTCAAGCTGCTAGAAATGCGCCCCATCCGCGCGGCCCTGGATCACGACCTGATCCCGCTGGTCTACGGCGACGTGGCGCTGGATACCGCACGCGGCGGAACGATCATCAGCACCGAGACGATCTTTTTCTATCTCGCGCCGCTGCTGCGCCCGCAGCGCGTGCTGTTGTTCGGCGACGTGGAGGGCGTGCTCGATGAATCCGGGCAGGTCATCCGCCGCATTACGCCGGGCAGCCTGCCGGAGGTCGAGGCGGCGCTGGGCGGCTCGCGCGGCGTGGACGTGACTGGCGGCATGGCGAGCAAGGTGCGCGATATGGTGAAGCTGGTGGAGCGCACGCCGGACCTGACCATCCACATCCTTTCCGGCCTGACGCCCGGCCTGTTGCACGACACGCTGCTCGACCCCGACTCTGCGCCGGGGACGGCGATTTGCGCCGATTGATTGTGCAGAAGTTATCTGATTGTTTCTCTCGCGCCCCAGGCGTCGGCGAGGCGGTGCACGGCGTAGGCGGTAAGGGTGATCAGCGCGCCGGGGAGCAGGGCGATCCAGGGGGCAGTGCGAAAGGCCGCACGCCCCTCGTTGAGCATCGCGCCCCAGTCTGGTGTGGCCGGGTCGCCGCCGAAGCCAAGGAACACCAATCCCGCGCCGTTGATCACGGCCCAACTGAACGACACGGCGGCAAAACCCAGTAGCGGTTCGCGCGTGTTGGGCAGCGCGTGGCGCAGCAGCACCCGCAGCGGCCGCGCGCCGATGGCCTGCGCCGCCTCGATGTACGGCTGACCACGCGCGGCGATCACGGCAGCGCGTGTCACGCGGGCGTAGGCGGGCAGTCCTGCCAATCCCACCGCCAGGGCGACCTGCGCCGGGCCGCTCCCGGTCAGTGCGATCAGAGTCAGGGCCAGCAGCAGGCTCGGAAAGGCCAGCAGCGTATCAATGGTCGCTGTCAGCAGGCGATCTGTCCACCCGCCGAAGAAGCCTGCTAGTGCGCCCACAAGCAGCCCCGGCAGTACGGCAATCCCCGTTCCCAGTAGGGCGATGCCGAGCGTCTGTCTGCCGCCCCACAGCGTGCGGCTGAACACGTCTCGGCCTAGTGTATCCGTACCGAAGGGATGCTCTTTCGAGGGTGGCAACAGGGCCGGGGAGTCGGCGCTGCGCGGATCGCGGGGAGCAAGAGCCGGGGCCAGCAGCGTGATCAGGGCGATGGCAGCCAGAAGCAGCAGTGGAGTCAGGCTGCTAGACATTCTCTTCATGCTCGCCTTCCACCCGCACGCGCGGATCGAACAGACCGTAGAGCAGGTCAGCGGCGGTGCCAATCAGGCTGTAGACGGCGGCGGACAGCACCACCACGCCCTGGGCGACTGGGAAATCCTGGTCCAGAATCGCGTCGCGCAGCAGCTGACCGATTCCCTGGCGCGCGAATAGCGTCTCGGTGATCACTGTCCCGCCGAGCAAAAAGCCGGTTTGCAGCGCCACCACCGCCACTACCGGCAGCAATCCCGCGCGCAGCACGTGATGGGTGAACACACGCCGCGCTGGTAGCCCTTTGGCGCGGGCTGTGCGGACGAAATCGGCCCCGGCGGTGTGGCGCAGGCTAGTGCATGTCACGCGGGCGATACTGCCGGAGACGTGAAATCCCAGCACGGCGGCAGGCAGGATCAGGTGGGCGATGTCACCCGATCCGGTGGCGGGCAGCAGGTTTAGGCCGGTGCTGAACAGCAGGATCGCCAGGGTGCCGCTCCAATAGACCGGCGTGGAGAGCGCCAGCAGACTGACGATCCCGGCCAGACGCCCCGGCAGGCGCGACCAGTATATTGCTTCGACCGAACCCAGAGTCAATCCCAACAGCAGCGCGACGATGAGCGCGCTTACGGCCAGGGCTGCTGTTGCGCCGAATTGCTCTGCGATCAGGACACTCACCGGCTGGTGGTTGAGCAGTGAGCGGCCCAGGTCGCCGCGAACCAACCCGCCCAGATAGTTCATGTACTGTACCGGCAGGGGATCGTCGAGGCCGAGGGCTGCCCGCCGCGCAGCCACGTCTGCCTCCAATGCGCCACCCTGGAGAAGCTGGCTGGCGATGGCGTCGCCGGGGACGACGCGCAGCGCGAAAAAGGCCAGCGTCACGCTGGCCCAGACGGTCAGGATCGCGCCGAGCAGACGCTTGATCACCCAGGGGCGCATGGCTGTTCCACCTGTTTGCAGCGCAAGATAGGCCCGTGCCCTGCTACGGCCCCGCCGACTCGGTCAGAGAAAGATTAGGCAGCAGTGGGAACCAGCCCTGGGCATCGAAGGCCATGCCTTCCAGCGTGGCAGATGCGCCGTTGAGGTTGGCGTAATCCACGATGGGCAAAATGACTGCCTGTTCCATGATGCGCCGCTGAGCGGCGGTGTACATTTGCTGGCGAATGGCCGGATCGGGCTGGCGTGTGCCTTCGCTGAGGTAGGCGTCCAGTTCGAGGTCTGTGTAGCCGGACCAGTTCAACGGTGCGGCGGTGAGAAAGAACTGGTTAAGCAAACTGGGATCGCGCCCGGAGAATGTGATTCCGATCAGGTGGTAGTCGCCCGCTGCAGCCGCCTCGCGCAGTTGGGCGAAATTGGCGACCTGCCGGATTTCCAGGTCGATCCCCAGGGTACGCCACTGGCTCTGGATCAACTGCGCGATGGCCGGGTACTGGCTCCAGGGCGGAATGACCATTGTCAGGCGCAGCGGCACACCGACGGTTTCCCCGGTCGCCTCGGCAGTGGCTACCTGGCCGGGCGTGGTGGTCGGATTCGGGGCAGGTAGCGCCAGCATCCCTTCCGCGTCGGTCTGAGTGAATCCTGCCGCGAACAGGAGGGATTCTGCCTGCCCGCTGTCGAAAGGATAAAAACTGGTCACAGCGGGGTCGTAAAAATCGGTCGTCTGGGTGAGTGGGCCATAGGCGACGGCGGCAAACCGCTGGAACACCGTATCTACGATGGCCGCGCGGTTGGTGGCATAGAGTAACGCCTGCCGCACAGACAGGTTGTCCGTCGGGAAGCGCCGCACATTGATCATGAACTGCACAGGTTGACCGGGCCGGGTGATCGGGTACAGTCGCAAGGCCGGGTTGCCCGCCAAGAGTTGCGCATCGACTGGCAGCAGTTCACCCATGACCTGAGCATCGCCACTTTCTAGGGCCAGGGCGCGGGTCGGAGGGTCTTCAAAGAAACGGAACTCAATCGTCTGGATTGGATTGGCGGGCGTGGTGTAGAACGGCGGCCCCCAGGCGTAATCCGGGTTGCGCGTAATTACCAGGCGGTCGCCGGGCACATATTCGACCATCCGGTACGGCCCTGTGCCGACTTGATGGAATTGGTAAGTGGCCGTGTCGTACTGGGCGAGTTGGGTCGGGCTGGCGATCCCCAGGTAAACCTGGCTCAACGAGTCCAGCAGCGGCGCATAAGGTTCGGTGAGATTCAGCCGGATTGTAAAATCGTCTATGACCTGGTAGCCGTTGTAGGGGCCGAGCATGAATAGGGCTTTTTGGGAACCGGTGTCTGGGTTGGCGATGCGGTCCAGGTTGGCAGCGACAGCGGCGGCGTTGAAAGGCGTGCCGTCGTGAAAGTGAACATCGCTGCGCAGGTAGAAGGTGTAGGAAAGGCCGTCAGCACTGAGTTCCCAGCGGGTCGCTAGACCGGGCACGAATTCGGCTGTAACCGGATCGCGGTAGACGAGCGTATCGTAGACCGAGCGCAGCGGGATGCCCAGTTCGGACGAGGCATTGATGTGGGGATCGAAGCCGGTCGGCATCAGGGTCAGGCCGTAGACAATGCGCGCTTCGGGCGGGCTGCTGGCCGGAGCACCGCCCGTGCAGGCTGCCAGAATCAGGAGCAAGGGGATGAGGGCAAATAGACATTTCATGGGTTTTTCGGCTTTCCTGACCGTCAAAGCTGCGCCAGTATAACGCTGCCGGTGGAATAGAAACAACCGCTTCTTGGCGGTACAATTACTGTCTATGACGACCTTCGATGCAAGTCTACTTTCACCGCCGTCTCCACGTGAGGATGTCTATCCGTATCGGCGGGTCTGGCGCACGACCGCCTATGAGACCGGCATTCTGATCGCTGGGGCGCTGGCGGTCAATCTGGTCGGTTCACTGCTGGATGTCCATCTGGATGTAAGGCAACGCCCTCTGGTGACGGCGTTGCTGGCGTTGATGCCGCTGGCGCTATGGTTGTTGTTTTCTTATCGTGGAGAGCAGCGTGCCCGGCGTCCACGTAAAGGGTTATTGCCGATCCTGGTGGTAAGCATCCTGGCAGCGAACGCCGCCACCACCCCCTTCGTCGATGAGGTCATCGCGCCGGAAACCTGGTTAAGCACCGCATCGGGATTGGTGCGCATTTTGGGATACACGTTGACTGTTGGCCTGGCTTTCGAGTTTTCCAAGTACCTGATCCTGCGCGTGATGGCATGGCCGAAACGGTTCGAGCGTCGGATCGATGCGGTGGCCTACAGTCTGGTGGTGAGTCTGGCCTTTGCGACGGTGCTCAATTTGCGCTTCGCCCTGCTGGATGGTGGTGGGCAGCCGGGGGCGGCGGCGCTCCGTATCGTCTCGACGGTTCTGGTGCAGCAGGCGGCAGGGCTGGTGGTCGCTTACCGCCTTATGGTGCTCAAATTCGGCACTCCCCGTCTGTTTTCACTGGCGCTTTCTCTGCTGGCAGGGAGCTTTTTAATCGGTTTTCACACGGCGTTCCGTGCTGGTTTGACCGTCGGTTCGTTTGGGGTCGGCGCAACCGGAAATACGCCCCTGTTGGGCTTTGGTTTCTCGGTGGCTTTTGGGGTGGCAGTATTCGCGCTGTTCGCTTTTCTTATCGCTACTGCCGAGGCGCGCGATGTGCGGCCAGCTGGCCCCAGGAGGAGGTAGTACGTGGAGGGCAGGCCGGTCTTTCCCCTCCCGCCGGAAGAACCACTCTCGCGGGTGCAGCGTTGGGCGCACGCGATAACTGTGCTGACGGCGCTGGTGGGGCTTGCGCTGGGGCTTTTGCTCAAGGCTCAGATTGTGGGCGCGACCACGCCCTTCCGTGACCTGGCGGCGGGTGTCCTCGCGCAATATCCGGCGGGCTGGCTGTTGGACACGCAGGGCGATTACGTCTTCCGGGCGCGTGATCCCAGCGCGCCTGGGTATCGCACCACCTTGCAGGTTGCCCTGGTGCCGATTGGCCCGGATGCAACGTCGCGCAGCATCGTGGACGGCCTCACATTGGAACGTGCGCAAACTCTGGCCGGTTATCAGGTGAACGGCACCGACCCGTTTACGCTGCCGGACGGCGACGAGGCGACCCGTCTGGAATACGCTTATGCCGAGACGGAGTCAAATCCGTTTTTGCAGAGCCTGCCGGTCGTGGTGCGGGGGGTAGACATTGTGACCATCAAGCGCGGCCAGGCTATCATTATCACTTTTCGTGTGGAGCAGAATCGGTTTGAAGACGAGTTTTGGCGGCTCGAACAGTTCCTGGCGACGCTGGAACTGCTCTGAGTGGGTGGTTGTTCTTCTACTGGTCGGGCTGATGGTGGGCTGGGGCGATGTGCCCCGGCCTGCTGCTGCCCAGGGCAGCCTTGACGCAGATAATATCGCGCGTGCGACGGTGTTCCTGGCCGGAGTTTACGATGTACCTGGCGGGCGGGCGATCTCCTGCGTCGGCACGGGAACTTTCGTTAGTTCCGATGGGTTGATCCTGACCAACGCGCACAATGTCACGGATAGTGTGCGTTGTCCGGTGGACGACATCGCCGTGTCGTTGACGCTTCGCCTGGGTGAGCCGCCGGTGCCGACCTATTATGCCGAGGTGGTGGATTACAACCTCGGCCTAGACCTGGCCGTGCTGCGCGTGGCCCGCGAGATCGATGGGCGCGTGATCGACCGGGCGATGCTCAGCCTGCCGTTTGTTGAGTTGGGCGATTCAAATCAGCTCCGCCTGGATGACACTATCACGATCTTTGGTTATCCCGGCTTGGGCGAGGACCCGGTGGAGGCGGCGCGTGGAACGGTAGTCGGCTTTCTGGCAGAGGCGAATGTCGGAGAGCGCGCCTGGATCAAGACCGAGGCGTCGATTCCGGGGGTGATGAGCGGCGGCGGCGCGTTCGACTCACAGGGCCGTTTGATTGGAATTCCCACAACGGCCCCGGCGGGTGCCGGGGGCACCGCCCTGGACTGCCGCCGTGTGCAGGATACCAATGGCGACAGCCTGGTGGATAGCCGGGATAATTGCATCCCTGTCGCGGGATTTATCAACGCGCTGCGGCCTGCCGCGTTGGCGCGTGGGCTGGTACGGGCGGCTCAGTGGGGCATCCGCGATAGGGGACATCAGTTTTCAGGCCAGGTGGTCGCGCCTGCCGGGGACAGCGCACCGACGTTTGGGCGGCTGTTTTTTTCGCCTGCTGTCAATGAAGCAGGGCTGCCCACCACGCGCGTGACCCAGCTTCCGGCGGGGGCTAATAGCCTGTACCTGTTCTTCGATTTCGCCAATATGCGCCCCGGCACGGTATATGAATTGCGTGTGACGGTTAACGGCATTCCCAATCCGCGTTTCAGTCTGTCGCCTGCGCTGTGGAGCGGCCCGGAGCGCGGCCTGTGGTATATTGGCAGTTCCGGCCAGCCCTGGCCGAACGGCACCTATGAGTTTACGCTGTTTATTGAAGGCATCCCGGCGGGGGATGAGCGCATTACTATCGGTGGACCTGCCCAGGCTACGCCGCAGTTTTCCGATATAGCCTTCGGCCTGCTGGATTTTCGGGGCAATGTTGTTGGCAGCGGCTATGTGTTGCCTTCCGGCAATGTGGCGAGTGCGTTGTTTATCTACCGCGATATGAGCGACGGAATGCCCTGGGAACAGGTATGGTACTATGAAGGAGTTGAGGTGCCGAACGGGCGTGTTGCTGGCACCTGGAACCTGGGGACAAACGGCTCCACGACCATCAGCATCTCCAATGCGCAGGGCTTGCAGCCAGGGCGTTATCGACTGGAACTCTCGATTCAGGGGGCGCTGTCTGCCACAGCGGATTTCGTCATCGCCGGGGCGCAGCAGGGAGCATTCGCTCAGGTCTTTGAGAACCTGCGGGTGGTGAACCGTCTGGCTGAGGGAACTTCCGGCAGTGCCGGCGGCGCGTCGTTTCCAAATACGATCACTGACCTGTATGCCTTGATCGATTGGCGGTTGTTGGCTCCCAACACACCCTGGACGTATCGCTGGCTGCTGGACGGCAGCACGCTATTTGAGCATACCGAGGGGTGGGTCGCCCCTGAATCGGGGGTGAACCTTTGGATAGCCCTCGGTTCGGACCAGCACCTGCCCGACGGAACGTACACGTTGGAATTGCGAGTCGGCGATCTGCCGCCCGTGACGGTCAGCGCCAGGGTCGGGTTAGGGCAGCTTCCGGTGGTGCAGGGCAACACAGCTTCTGGCGTGCGGATGTCCGGCCAGATCGTGGATGCGCAGACGGGCGAAGGAATTCCCGGCGCGTTGTTTATTCTGTTGGAGGCGGAATTTTCGGTGCAGGACTTTGTGTGGGATGAATCGCAAATCTTTGGCACATCAGTTTCCGACAGTCAGGGGCGTTTTGAGATCGCCCGCCTGCTTCCGCGTGATGCGCTCTACAGCGTGGTTGTTGTCGCGGCAGGCTATTTACCTGTCAGCGCGGACGGTATTGTGGTCGAAGCAGACGCCCAGGAACCGGTAATATTGCGTCTGGAAATGAATCGAGATTTGTAGCGAGATATGAGTGAGCGGCAGCGGCTGGACATGCTCGTTGTAGAACGCGGTCTGACGGGTAGCCGCGAACAGGCCCGCCGTCTGATCATGGCCGGCGAGGTCATGGTGGCCGGTCGGGTGGTGGATAAACCCGGCATGCGTGTGCCTCAGGATGCCGACATTGTCGTGCAAACTGGGCCACGCTATGTCAGTCGCGGCGGCGAAAAGCTGGAGGCGGCACTGGCAGCCTTTGCGGTGAACGTGGCCGGGCAAATCTGCGCCGACGTGGGCACCAGCACAGGTGGCTTTACCGACTGTTTGCTCCAACACGGCGCAGAAAAGGTCTACGCCATCGATGTGGGCTACGGCCAACTGGACTACCGCCTGCGGCAGGACGCGCGCGTGGTCGTGATGGAGCGGACCAATGCCCGTTACGTCGAGGCGCTGCCCGAAGTGGTGAGTCTAGTTACGATAGACGTATCCTTTATTTCCCTGAAGCTGTTGCTGCCCGTGATTCGCCGCTGGCTGGCCCCATTGGCGGCGGTTGTTCCGCTGATCAAGCCTCAGTTCGAGGCAGGTAAATCCGATGTGGGGAAGGGCGGTGTGGTCAAAGACCCGGTGGTTCACCGCCGTGTGTTGGGAGAGGTGCTGTCGGCGGCAGCTGCTGAAGGCTACGCCACACGCGGCCTGATCCGTTCTCCGCTGAAAGGCCCGGCGGGCAACGTGGAGTTCCTGGCATGGTTTACTGTCGGCGATGATCTGCCTCCTGATCAGACGCCCGACAACCTGATTGCAGCAGCTGTCGGGCAGGACGAGTCTTAACCCGGTCGAGGAATCGAGAACCGCCCCAACGTGCCTGGATTCGGGGTATACTTCTGGCGCAACATCTCGTTGAACGTTTAGGCTGGCACGGATGGATAGATCACACATTCGCAATTTTTGCATTATTGCGCATATCGATCATGGTAAGAGTACACTGGCCGACCGCCTGCTCCAACTGACTGGCACGGTCGCCGAGCGGGACATGCATGAGCAACTGTTGGACAGCATGGACCTGGAGCGCGAACGTGGCGTGACGATCAAGGCATCGGCGGTGCGCATGTTATATCAGGCGGACGATGGCGAGCAGTATGAGATCAACCTGATCGATACGCCAGGCCATGTGGATTTTTCCTACGAGGTCAGCCGGGCGCTTCAGGCGTGTGAGGGCGCAGTGCTTGTCGTAGACGCTACACAGGGCGTCGAGGCGCAAACGCTGGCGAATCTCTACATGGCGCTAGATAACGATCTGGAGATCATCCCAGTTGTTAACAAGATCGACCTGGCTTCTGCCCGCCCAGACGAAGTAGCTCAGGAACTCGAAGACCTGTTGGGCATCCCGGCAGAGGATGTGATCCCGATTTCGGCCAAAGCCGGTACGAATGTGCACGCCGTATTAGAAGCAGTCGTTCAGAAAGTGCCGCCGCCCAAAGGCGATCCCGCGCTTCCCGCACGCGCATTGATCTTCGACTCGCATTACGACTCGTACAAGGGGGTGGTCGTCTACGTGCGGGTGTTCGACGGCGCGTTCGGCCAGGCAGATCGTCTGCGGCTGATGTCTACTGGCGCGCTGGTCGAACCGATTGAGATCGGCGTGTTCACGCCGAATATGAAGCCGACGGGCCGTCTGGAAGCGGGCGAGGTGGGTTACGTGGCGACCGGCCTCAAGACGGTGCGAGAGGCTCGTGTGGGCGACACGCTGACGCTGGCCCGTGACGGCGCCGATGAGCCGCTGCCGGGGTATCAGCAGGTTAAGCCGATGGTGTTTGCTGGACTGTATCCGACCGAGGGCGAGGATTACGACGCGCTGCGCGACGCGCTGGAGAAATTGCAGCTCAACGATGCCTCGCTGGTTTACCAGCCAGAGACTTCTCAGGCGCTCAATTTCGGCTTCCGGGCCGGCTTTCTCGGCCTGTTCCATATGGATATTGTTCAGGAACGCCTGGAACGCGAGTACGACCTGGACCTGGTCATCACGGCGCCCAGTGTCGAATACGAAGTACTGTTGCGCAATGGCGAGACGATCCGTATCGATAGCCCGGCGGACTTGCCCGACGAGAGCACCATCGCCGAGGTCCGCGAACCCTGGATGAAGATCGAAATCTTCACGCCGCAGGAATACATCGGGCCGATCATGGAACTCGTGCGTACCAAGCGGGGTGTCTACCTCGCAATGGAATACATCGACAGCAAGCGCGTCATGCTGACCTACCGCATTCCCCTGTCTGAGTTGATTGTAGACTTCTACGACAAACTCAAGAGCCTGTCGCGCGGCTATGCCAGCTTGGACTACCGCTTCGACGGCTACGAAGCCGACGATCTGGTGAAGTTGGATGTGCTGGTCAACCAGCAGCCAGTGGATGCGCTGGCGATGATCGTGCACCGGGATATGGCTTACCACAAAGGGCAGCGTTTGGTGAGCAAGCTCAAGCGGCTCATCCCGCGCCAGTTGTTTGAGGTGCCGATCCAGGCAGCGGTGGGTAAGAAGATCATCTCGCGGGCCAATGTCAAAGCTACCCGCAAGGATGTGCTTGCTAAGTGTTACGGCGGCGACATCACACGCAAGAAGAAACTGCTGGAGAAACAGAAAAAGGGCAAAAAGCGCCTCAAGATGATCGGCAACGTCGAGGTGCCGCAGGAAGCCTTTATGGCTGTCTTGCGATTGGACGAGGACGAAGAATAACCTCTGGACCTTAGGTCCGGTGATCCCCTAAGGTGGTGACACTCTACGGCGACTAAAGCCACGTAGCTCACCTGCCCAGAATGCAGGTGCTGGGTGCGGCGGGCTAAAACAGGTCAGCGGCGGATTTGGTCCGCCGCTGACCTGGAGATACATAGGTTTTTAGCCGGATACTGCCTGCCGCTCGTGCAGCCAGCGCCAGGCCAGGGCCATGCCCCAGGTGCTGGCCCAGATCGGCAGTGGGGTGCTGCCGTCGTCGAAGCGATAAAAGCGTCCCAGCACCCCTTCTGGCGTCAGCACGGTGACGGAGGTTCCCTCTTGATGTGTAACCACCGCAATGCCTAGCGGCGCATGGAAGGTTTCGCAGGCATGACGTGCTGCCTGCTGCCCGATTTCCTCCTGAGAAGCGGTGGCATTGACGCCGAGGGATTGGCAGAGCGTTTGTTCGTCGGGGAACTGTTCCACGCCGGCCAGCACATCCATACCGCCCGGTACACCTGCCAGCCGTTCGTCGAGCCGGTTGCCGATCCCGGTCTCGCTGATCGCTACCTTGAGATGGTGTTCCTGTAACAGGTGCACCAGGGCATCTTCAATCGCCTGCTTTTCGACGCCGTAGATAAACTGGCCCACCCGCGCCCGCACCTGGGCCTCGATTTCGGCGATCATCCGGTCGGCAGTGGCCTCGTCCGGCGCTTTGGCTGTGATGCGGATGTCCGTCTGTCCGGTGTGTGCGGCCAGGCCGACGGTCGGGTTGCTGAGGGTCATCAGGTCGGTGATGGCCTCGTCGATGTGGCTTTCGCCGATGCCTGCCGTTCGCAAGACGCGCGCCTTGATCACCTCGGTCAACCCAAGTCGGTCGCGCAGGTAAGGGATCACGGCGGTTTCCAGCAGGTGTTTCATCTCGCGGGGCACGCCGGGCAAGCTGATCACGACGCCGCGTTCGCTCTCCACGATGAAACAAGGAGCCGTGCCGACCGGGTTCTCAACCGGGATGGCTCCGTCGGGGATATAGGCCTGCTGACGGTTGTTTTCGCTCATGCGGGAGCCGAAGCGGTTGAACCGCTCTGCGATTTGGTCCAGCAGGTCCTGACGAAAGACCAGTTTCCGACCAGTGGCGTCGGCAACTGCCTGCCGGGTCATGTCGTCAACCGTCGGGCCGAGGCCGCCCGTCGTAATAATAACGTCGGCGCGGTCTAGGGCCGTGCTGATGGCGCTGGCGATGCGCTGGCGATTATCGCCAACCGTTGTGGTGAAGTACAGGTTCAGGCCAATATCGCGCAGCCGCCGGGCGATGTGCGCGCTGTTCGTATCGACGATCTCGCCCAAAAGAAGTTCTGTGCCGATGCTGATGATTTCTGCGTTCATCGATTTCTTGCCATCAGGTTCTTCCAGGGTAGGGATTGGGGTATCCCTACAGCAGTGGATCATGGGGAAACTGTATCACTCTACGTTGCCATACGCCAGGGGGATGAGTATACTGCATCTAATTCATTTGCGGATTGGCGGATTTCTATCGACAGTATGCAGCGCGTTAGCAGGGAGGAGCCAGTTCGGGCCTTGGCGGCGCACCCGACCTCATTGAACTTGCTTTGAGCCAGGCCGAACCTTTTTTCGAGGGAGTCTTCAGTGATGGCGAAAGCGGTCAACGAAAGACCCATCCTCACAATTGAGGAAGGCGAGCACGCCGGACAGCGTGTCGTCATTCAAGGGGAAAATTTCATCATCGGGCGCGGCGAGGAATGCGATCTGGTGCTTAACGAGCGCCAGATTTCCCGCCAACACGTGCGCATCTGGCGCGGAGAGCAGGGCTACTTCGTCGAGGACCTGGGCAGCAAGAACGGGACCTGGGTGAACCAGGAACCGCTGAAGCACAACCATCCCCGTCTGTTGGCTGACGGCGACCGTATCCAACTGGCGATGACGGTCCGTCTGGCGTTTACCGAGTCTGATGCGACGGTCGAACTATCCCTGGAGGCCGGGCGTCTGCAAAGTCGTCTGACCCTGGACCGGGATGCCCGACGGGTTTACATCGGCCAGCAGGAAGTCGTCCCGCCGCTCAGCCTGCCGCAGTATCGGCTGTTAGAGCTTCTGTTTGACGCCAAGAGTCGCATTTGCACGCGCGAAGAGGTTATCGAAGCCGTATGGCCTGAAGCGGTTGGGGAAGGCGTCAGCGAGCAGGCTATCGACGCGCTGGTACGACGGCTGCGTGACCGCCTGGCCGAAGTAGACCCGCATCACCAGTACGTGGTTACGGTGCGTGGACACGGCTTCCGGCTGGACAACCCCAGTTAAGCCGTGTTGCGGCCTGTCGCCAGTTCCAGGTAATCGGCGCGCACGACCAGTTCTGGCGTGACGTTGACGGCTGCCAGGATTTCGCTCGCCAGTTCGGCTTTATATTCTGCATCGCGGGCCGACCAGGTGCGACTCTTGATCTCCAGAAAGGTGTCTGGACTGGCGGGGTGGTTCAACTCGTCCAGGTTGATATAAAACAGCACGCCTTTGTAGAGGATATGCCAGCGCCGCCGTTTTTTCTCGACCGTGCGCTCGTAATCGGCCTGGAAGTACTCCCGGTAAAACCGCAGTGGGCGGTCTGCCGGCGCAAGAAATTGCGAGCGTGACAGCAGGATGGCTTTGGCAAATTCCCGTTCTTTGGTTGGCATGGTATAGGTCAGGCGACTGCGGACGTGTGTCACTTCCCCGTCGGGGCCGATGGTGTCGTCTTCCCGGTAGCGCACGCGGCCCTGTTTTTCGTCGTGGAACAAGAAATAAGTGTCGTATTGGCGATAGTGAACATGCCGCACGATCTGGACGTCGCGGTTACTGAGGAAGGCTGTTATCGTGTTGAGATCGGGAAGGCGCGCTTTGACCTGGATTTCAAAGCTCTCTTCCTGTTCCAGGCCACCGATGGCGACCAGTTTGTTCAGCACGTTTCCTTCGCGGTCGATCAGGAAGGCGTCAATGCGCCGGGCGTAGTCGGCGGCGGCAGACCGCAAGGCAGTCTCGTCCAGGGTCAACAACTGACGGTCGCGCATCAGCCAGCGCCCATCACACATCACGTGGGCCACGTCGGTGCTTTTGGTGGCGTAGACGATCTGCGAGTAGATGGCGTTGGCGTCGCGCCGGAAGTGTGGAAAGTTGTGCAGGGGGGCATGGTCGATGGCGATCAGGTCCGCACGCTTACCGACTTCCAGGCTGCCGGTCACGTCACCCAAAAAGAGGGCCTGGGCGCCCATGCGCGTTGCCATCGTGAGCGCCTCGCGGGCGGGCACAGCGGTCGGATCGGAGGCCGCATTTTTCGCCAGGATGGCCGCCAGCCGGATTTCCTCGAACATGTCCAGGTCGTTGTTGCTGGCCGGGCCGTCTGTGCCGATGCTGACCACCAGTTCGCGCTTGAGCATTTCTGCGACCGGCGCGATCCCGCTCGCCAGTTTAAGATTGCTGGTCGGGCAGTGGGCCACATGGGTGTCGCACTGGCGCATGGTGCGCATTTCATGCACGTCGATATGGACACAGTGGGCGGCCAATACTTTAGCGTACAGCAATCCCAATCCCTGCACCCAGGGCACGACCGCCATATCGTAGTCCCGGCGGCTTTCTTCGACTTCCTGGCGCGTTTCGGCAATGTGAGTCAGCAACGGCACGTCGAATTCGCGGGCGAGGTCGGCGCACGCGCGGAGTGTCTCAGCGGTGTTGGTGTAGGGTGCATGAGGCGCGACGGCGGGCGTGATCAGCGGGTGTCCCATCCATTCCTGAATGAAGCGTCGGGTATAGGCCAGGCTTTCTTCGTAGCTGTTAGCATCTGGCGATGGGAACTTGAGCACCGTCTGGCCGAGCACGGCACGCATCCCGGCGGCGGCAACCGCCTCGGCAATGTCGGCCTCATAGTAGTACATATCAGCAAACAGGGTGACGCCGCTGCGGATCATCTCTGCGCATCCCAGGGCTGCTCCCAGGCGACAGAATTCCGGGCTGACAAACTCGCGCTCGACTGGCATCATATAGCCCATCAGCCACACGTCCAGACGCAGGTCATCGGCCAGGCCGCGCAGCAGAACCATGGGGGCGTGGGTGTGGCCGTTTACCAGGCCCGGCATCACAATTTGCCCATCGCAATGGACCGTCTCATCTGCCTGGTAGTTTGCTGCCAGTTCATCGGCAGGCCCGACAGCTACGATCTGGTTCCCGCGCACGGCCACTGCGCCCTGGGGAAACACATCGTACTGCTCGTTCATGGTGAGCACGAGGCCGCCAATAATCAAGGTGTCAACGTGTTCCATGTCGTCTATGCCTGTCTCCTGAAAATTTGGGGGATTATAGCGCAGCTTGCGCACTTTTGCTTTGCAAAGCAAACTCATTCCGGCGCATTTTGCCGTTAAGGGGTGAACCATGCTCCGTCGAGAGTCCGTTTTTCGCTCGTTCTGGGTCGTCGAAGCGGGGGCCGTCGGGTGGTTTCTGGCGCAGGCGCTCCGCCTGTTGCCCGGCGCGCTGTATGCGCACATCTCCAGCGCAGATATCGTCCTGCGGTTGGGCGATCCCGGCCCAACCGTAGCGGGTGTGGTGTTGCCTGTGACGGCCCAGGCAGAAGTCGTGGCAGTCGCGGTAGCCCTGTTTGTTCCCCTGCTGGCCTTTTTGTTGGCAAGACGCGCCTTTGCCTTTCCATTGACGGCGGCGGCGGTCGCGGTGGGCCGGGTATTTATGACACTGGATGCGCCGTTTGTGAGGGTGCTGGGTGCCGCCATCACGGTTGCTGGGGCGATGCTGTACCTGGCTGCGACGGCCCGTCAGCAGCCTGCGCGCGCCTCCATCATGCTGACCCTCGGTTTCGGCCTCGACCAGATCGTCCGCGCGCTGGGGCAGACCTTCGATCCGACCTGGAGCGAGAGTTTTTTGGGGGTACAGACGGTGCTCTCGCTGCTGCTGTTCCTGGTGGCGGTGCTTCGCGTCGGGCGTTCTGGCGTGGCTAAACCGCCTTACGCAGGGATAACGCCGGGCGGCGGAATCGCGTTGGGCGCGCTGCTCTTTTTGGAATGCGCGCTGTTGGCGCTGCCGAACGCCGTTGCGCGCTGGAGTGGCACCGACTATGCGGTTGTTGCGCCTGCCCTGGTGGTAGCGACGGCGTTGCCGCTGATCCCCGAAGTACGTGACGTGGCCCGCCGCTTTTTGACGTTGTTCGACCCTCAGTGGCGCGGCTGGCTGTGGCTGCTGACGCTCGGTCTGCTGCTGATCATCGGCAGCCGCTTTGACGGCGTGGGCGCGGCGGCGGCGCTGGTGCTGGCACAGTTGATGGCGGTGCTGTCGTTCTGGTGGGTAATCAGCCCGGCGGAGGGTTCCCGACGCGACCTGACCGGCTTGGCGTTGGTGCTGGGATTGGTCACGTTCGTTGTTCTTGTGGGGGCAGACTTTTTCACTTACGAATATGCTTTTGTGCGCGATTTTGGTCAGGGTCTGGCCTGGCTGACTGCACTGCTGCGTGCCATGCGTGGCCTGGGATTGGCGGTGATGCTGGTCGCCGCCGCGCTGGCCTCGATTCCATTGATGGATCCGCAACGGCGTGTGCCCTGGCAGCGCGGACAGACGCACGAGGCGTGGTTTGGGGTGCTGCTGGCGGTGGTGAGCGCCATCGTTGTGATTCTGGCGACCTTGCCGCCCGACACGGCGTCAACGACCAACGCCGACCGCATTCGTGTGGCGACATATAACATTCATGGCGGCTACAGCCTCTACTTCGACTACAGCCTGCCCGCTATGGCGACCACGATCTCGGTCAGCGGTGCGGACGTGGCGATGTTGCAGGAAGTCGAAGCCGGGCGGTTGACTTCCTACGGTGTAGATCAGGCGTTGTGGCTGGGCCGCCGTCTGAATATGCAGGTGCGCTATCTGCCGACCAATGAGGCGTTGCAAGGGTTGGCTGTGTTGTCGCGTGTGCCGATTACCTTAGATGGCGGGGCGCTGCTCACGAGTCAAGGAATGCAGACCGGAGTCCAGCGCGTGCAGGTGCGGCCCGACGAGGGCGTGTTGGACGTTTACAACACCTGGCTGGGGCTGCTTTTTAACCCGGCGCAGATCGAACTTCAGGAGCAGGATCAGTGGCGACAGCTTGAGGAAACGCTGGCGTTGATCGCCGCCGACCATCCCGGCGGCGTGGTCGGGCGTGTTGTGTTGGGCGGGACATTCAATAACACACCAGGTTCACCCTTGTACAATCTCCTGGTGCAGACGGGCTTCAGTGATCCCTTTGATGGGATGTCCCCGGAACGTTCGGCGACGCTGTACCGGGGAGCAGGCACCATTGCGCGGTTCGACTATTTATGGCTGCGTAACATCCTGCCGACGGGCCGCGCCGTGCTAGAGCAGGACGCTTCTGATCATCGGCTGGCAGTGGTGGAACTGAATCTTGCCCCGTAGTCTAGCCGGGTGATAGTTGTTTAGGGTTACCGCTGCTGTCGCTAGATACCCCCGGCCCACCTTGCTCAATGGTTTCCAGCGCGCGCCGGGCGGCATCCTGGGCGGCTGTTTGTTTGTTGCGCCCCTTGCCACGCCCATACACCTGATCGCCGATAATCACCTCGACGGTAAATTCTTTGGCGTGATCAGGCCCACTGGTGTGTACGGTCCGGTAAGCAGGGGTCAGGTTCATGGCAGCCTGACTCCATTCTTGCAGGCGGCTTTTCGGGTCTTTGTCTGACTCGGCAGCAAGGATGTGCTGAAGCGAGGGGATAAAAAACGGGCGCACGAATTCACGCACGGCGACCAGCCCCTGATCCAGGTAGAGCGCCCCGGCGACAGCCTCGAACGCGCCGCACAGCGTGGCTTCTCGGTCGCGTCCACCATTCTCTTCTTCGCCGCGCCCCAGGCGGAGCGCCTCGTTCAGCCCACACTGGCGGGCAAACCCGGCCAACGTTTCTGTACGAACCAGCGCCGCCCGTAACCGGGTCAGCCCGCCTTCCGACATTTCTGGGAAGCGGTGATACAGCCAATCCCCGGCGATAAAATCCAGCACTGCGTCGCCCAGGAATTCCAGGCGTTCATTGTCTTCCAGCGAGTCATTCGGGTGCTCGTTGAGGTAGGAGCGGTGTGTGAGCGCCCGCTGAAGCAGCGAAAGGTCATGGAAGCGCAGCTTCAGGCGTTCCTGGATGGCAGGGAGATCGGAAACAGCCTTCACAATAGAACCTCAGCATTTGTAGACAGGTACATGGAAGGATTATAGCGCAACTTGGACTGCCCGTTGCCTGTGCCCGGTAAGCTCTGGTATACTGACTGCGTTTTTGCAGCAGTAAGGAGTTGTTTTCGTTGGATTCGTTACGCAAAGGTTTACAGCGCACACGCCAATCTTTTTTCGGGCGGATTGCTCAGGCACTTGGTGCAACACAGATCGACGATACGACCTGGGATGATCTGGAAGGGCTGCTTATCCAGGCTGATGTTGGCGTTCAGACGACGACCGCACTGATCGAGCGCCTGCAAGGGCGGATGCGGCGCGAGGGCTGGACGCGACCATCTCAGATTCGGGATGGACTAAAGGAAGAACTGCGCGCTTTGTTGGAAGTGCCACCACCTCTCAACTTGAGCGGGCGGGCATTGTCGGTTGTCCTGATCGTCGGCGTCAACGGTTCTGGCAAGACGACGTGTATCGGCAAATTGGCTTGGCGGCTCAAGAACGCCGGACGTAATCCTGTTGTGGCTGCCGGAGACACATTCCGCGCAGCAGCCATTGAGCAGCTTCAGCTATGGGGTGAACGGGCAGGTGTGCCGGTCATCGCCGGGCAGCCGAACGCCGATCCCGGCGCCATCGTCTACGATGCGACCCAGGCGGCCATCTCACGCGGCCATGACATCTTGATCGTTGATACGGCGGGTCGCCTGCACACCAAGTTCAACCTCATGGAAGAACTGCGCAAGGTGCGCGGCGTGATCCAGAAGAGTATCCCTGACGCGCCGCACGAAACGCTGCTGGTGTTGGACGGTACGACCGGCCAGAATGCCCTTACGCAGGCGCAGAAGTTTCAGGAGTCCGTGCAGGTGACGGGCGCTATTGTGACCAAGCTGGACAGCACGGCCAAAGGCGGTATGGTCTTTGCCATTTACCAGGAGCTTCGCCTGCCTGTTCATTATGTGGGGGTAGGGGAAGGACTGCATGACCTGATCTTTTTCAACCCTGATCAGTTTGTGGCCGGGCTGTTTGAAGACAACGGATTGCAGGAATAGGACATACTGTCTGCATACAGAAAGGGATTTGAAGTCATCGTGGAAGCACTGATCAGCCGCCTGAACGAATTGCGGGAAACCATCGAACACCTTATGGAGCGTCTTTGACATCCCTGGACAGGTGAAGAAAATCGACGAACTGGAAGCGCAAGCGGCAGCCCCCGGTTTTTGGGAAGACGCGCAAAATGCTCAAAAGGTGATGCGCCAGTTGTCCCGCCTGCGTGAGGAAGCTGCGCGTTGGCAGGGTGTGGCTCAGCGGATTGCCGATGCGCTGGAATTGGCCGCGTTGGATGACGAATCCCTGGCCGACGAACTGACTGCTGAGGTGGATGCCCTGGCTGCGACGGTGGACAGGCTGGCTTTTCAGACCATGTTTTCCGGTCCGTATGACGCTGAGGATGCCCTGTTGGCAATCCATGCAGGGGCAGGTGGTACCGACTCGCAGGACTGGGCTGCCATGCTCCAGCGTATGTACCTGCGTTGGGCAGATCAACACGGCTTCAAGGTGGCAATTCTCAGCGAGATGGAGGGCGAAGAGGCCGGGATCAAAAGCGCCACGCTCAGCATCTCCGGTGACTATGCCTACGGCTACTTGCAGTCGGAACGCGGTGTGCATCGCTTGGTCCGTCTTAGCCCGTTCGATGCGGCGGCGCGCCGCCATACGTCTTTTGTACTGGTGGAAGTATGGCCGGATGTGCAGGGCGACATCGACGTGAGTATCGACGAAAAGGATTTGCAGATCGAGTATTTCCGCGCCAGCGGGGCGGGGGGGCAGCACGTTCAGAAGAACGAAACGGCAGTGCGTATTATCCACCTGCCGACCGGGCTGGTCGTCTCTTGCCAGAACGAGCGCAGCCAGACGCAGAATCGTGAGCGTGCCCTGCAGGTGCTTAAGTCGCGTCTGTTGGATCTGGAACGACAGAAGCAAGAGGCCGAGCGGGCTGCGCTCAAGGGTGAACATGTTGGCGCGGAGTGGGGCAACCAGATTCGGTCCTATGTGTTGCATCCGTACCAGATGGTTAAGGATCACCGGACTGAGTACGAGACGGGCAATACGGCGGCCGTGTTGGATGGACGCCTGGACGAATTCATGGAGGCCTACCTGCGTGCCCGCGTCGGGCAAGCTGTGTCGACGACGAAATAACTCACAGGCGGCGCCTCCTTAGAAAAGTGCGCCGCCGTGTTTTTCTTCGCTTTGCCTTGCGCCCGTGCCTTGCGTACAATCCCTGTCAAACACATTTCCCGCCTATTGGATAGTGCACCGCCAAAGGTAAATTCTTATGAGCACACAGGGGCCATTGGATTTTGAAATCCAGGTCGAACAGGTGGGCGACCGCTGCAAAGTGGTGGTGAGTGAATCTCCGGTCGGCGATCCGCCGCCCATCCTGATCGAGTTCCCATTTACCCGCCAGACAGTCGAGCAGATACGAAGTGTTCTGGACCTGACGGGGGCGCAAGCGGCCATGTCGCCTGTAGAGCGCGAGGCGGTGGCGCGTCGTTTCGGAGAGCAGTTATTCCAGGCGATTTTTAACGCCAGTTCGGATATTAATGCCGCCTATCGATCCAGCCTGGAACGCGCCGGGACGCGCGGCCTGTTTATCAAGCTCTCACTAGAAAAGGCCGGCGACCTGCGCGATGCTCCCTGGGAACTGCTACGCGATCCCCAGCGACGTTCTTATCTGTGCCTTTCCCGCCAGACCTCGGTCATTCGTTATCCAAGCCAGCCGTACATCCGCCCCCCGGTGACCGTGACCGGGCCGCTGCGCGTGCTCGTGATGATCTCCAGCCCGAAGAACCTGCCGCCCATCGACGTGGAGGGCGAGTGGCGACGGCTTCAGGCAGCTACTGCTGCCTTGCAGCGCGCGGGCCGGATTGTCTTGGAGAAACTGGATGACGCGCATCTGAATACGCTTCAGCGGCAGCTTCGAGGACAGGAATATCACATTTTTCACTACATCGGGCACGGCGACTTCGACGAAAGAACGCAAAAAGGTGTGCTGATGTTGGAAGATCGGCGCGGTGAGGAATACGCCGAACCGATCACGGGTGACAGCCTGGCGGATGAGTTGAGCCAGGAGAGCACGCTCAGCCTGGTGCTCCTCAATAGCTGCAAGAGTGCGCAGAGCGTGCAAGGCGATCCGTTTTCCGGCGTGGCAAGCAGTGTGGTTGAGCGCGGCTTTCCGGCGGTGGTGGCGATGCAGTTCCCCATCTCCGACGAGGCGGCGCAGGCGTTTTCGGAGGAGTTCTACCGCGCCGTCGCCGAGGGTTTCCGTCTGGGGGAAGCCGTGTCGGAGGCGCGTCGTGCGATAGCAAACACGTTGCAAAACAGCACCGAATGGGCCACACCGGTCCTGTATGCGCGCACGCCGGGTGAGCCGCTGTTCGAGTTGCGGAGCCGTAGCGGAGTGCAGCCTCCGCATCGGACGCCCTGGCGCGTGATTGTAGGGGCGATAGCGGCCCTGGTGGCGCTCATCGCGCTGGGTTGGGGGGCGAATGCGATCTTCAATCCACCCACGCCCACGCCTACGCCGACCCCAACGCCCATCCCGGCTTTTGCCGACCTAGTGATCGACTCGATTCGCACTTCGCCGTTAGAACCCGCGCCGGGCAGACCGTTTATTGTCTCGGTGCGCATCCGCAATAACGGCGATGGCCCCAGCGGGGTATTCAATGTGGCATGGCTGCCCAGTCTTTCCACCGAGCCGTTGGTGCAGCGGGTAGAACGACCGATTCCGCCCGGCGCGACCGGTGGGGTCACGTTTACCCATACCTACGGCTGGTGGAGCAATTACAGCACGGCGGTCACACTCGATGTCGATAACGAGGTGGCCGAGGCCAATGCGGCGGGCAGCGGTGAGCGCAACAACTTCGCTCCATATCAGATCGTCATGAGCCAGGACAGTTTCGAGATCGACTTCAGCCAGCTTCCCGGCGGTGGCGTGGTAGACCGGACGCGCGCCCTCAACGGGGACGAGTTTGCCGCGTGGGGCTTTCGGATTGAGCCTGTGCCGGGGCCTCAGGATACCGTCTGTGTGAATGCCCATCCGCGCCTGGAAGTGGACGCGAACCGTGTCAGCCTGACCGTCGGCTTGCCAAGCACGTCCGGCGTGTGTGCGAGTGTCCCGCTGGCGCTTGTTTTCGACCGGGCGGTGGGTGCGCTGGAAGCGACCTTTGTGGCGGAACGGGCAGGCGTGTACTGGCTGATCATGTTTTCGGATTCGGCGGGAACGCAAGAAACAGGTCGAGTGGAAGTGAGTCTGTCGCTGGGCCAACAGGCCGTCTTGCGCGTACCAGAAACGAACCGCGCGCTTATCCGGCGTGTGGCTTTCGTGACAGACGGTGCGCCGCTGCGGATTGACCGGTTCGCCATTTGGCCGCGCTAAAGATCAGTCCCTCACGTTCTCGTTTGCTCTTGCCTGATATGTTCAAACAGGCAGAGGCAGGCAAGAAGCGGGGGACTGACCTTGGTGAGATGTGTTCGACAACCGGTTTCCGGCGAACCGACTACAGGTGTCTGAGGGCCGGTGTTTGCTCGCGGCGGCGTAGCACAAACTTGGCGATTTCGGCGGCGGCGGCGGGCAGCAGAATGAACGGCAGGATCACGGCCCAATGGCCCAGGTCCAGTGCCTGGGTGTTAAAGATCGGTTGCAAGAACGGCACATAGATCACGGCCATCAGCAACGCAAGCGATGCGCCGACAGCATAGACCATCCACTTGTTGGTGAAGATGCCGATCTGCCACACGTTGTAACGTTCTGAGCGCGCGGTGAAGGCCCGCAGCAATTCCGCCGTGACCAGCGTGGTGAAGGCAATCGTCTGCGCCAGCGTGATGTTATCGTGGAAAGTGTCCAGGCTGACCACGAACGCGCCCAGGGTGGCGAATGTCTCCACGATGGCCTGAATCGCGGTGAGAACCCACAATTCGCGTGTAATGATCGGTTCTTTGGATGGGCGCGGCTTGCGGCGCATGATGTCTGGTTCCTTGCCTTCCAGACCCAGCGCCAGCGCCGGAGCGCCATCTGTGACCAGGTTGAGCCACAGTAGGTGGATCGGCAGCAGCGGCAGCGGCAGACCCAGCATCATCGACAGGAAGATGATGAGGATCTCGCCCACGTTGCACGATACCAGGTAGAATACGAATTTGCGGATGTTGGCATAGATGACACGCCCCTCTTCGACGGCAGCGACGATGCTGGCGTAGTTGTCATCGGTCAGTACCATGTCGGCGGTCTGTTTGCTCACATCTGTACCGGTGATGCCCATCGCCACCCCGATGTGCGCCCGTTTGAGCGCGGGAGCGTCGTTCACGCCGTCACCGGTCATGGCGACCACGTAATCGTTCGACTTAAGCGCCTCGACGATGCGCATCTTATGCGTCGGATTCACGCGGGCATAGACGGCCACATGGTCGGCGCGGGCGGCAAGTTCGGCGTCATCCAATTTGTCCAAACCGGCGCCGGTGAGCATATCTTCGCGGTGTTCGACCAGAGCCAGTTCGCGCCCGATAGCGGCGGCAGTGTCGGGGTAATCGCCCGTGATCATCACAGTGCGGATACCCGCTTCTCGTGCAACGGTGATGGCCTCTTTCACCTCTGGGCGAGCCGGGTCGCGCATGGCGACCAGTCCGACAAACACGAGATCGCGTTCGATCTCTTCTGCCTGTGGGCGTCTGGGCACCTCAGTGAGTGGGCGGTAAGCAATCGCCAGTACGCGCAGGGCTTCGTTGGCAAAGTCTGTGTTAGCTTTGAGGATAGCTGTGCGCTGCTCTTCGCTCAGCGGGGATACCTTTCCGTCGCTGAAAATATAGCGGCAGCGTTCCAGCACCAGTTCCGGCGCACCTTTGGTGAATGCCTGGTAAGGCGCTTCGCCGTTCGGCGCGGCGTGAATCGTGGTCATGCGCTTGCGCTCGGAGTCAAAGGGGATTTCTGCCAGGCGAGGCCACTGTTGCGCCATTTCCTCGGCGTTCAGCCCGGACTTGAGCGCCATCGTCACCAGCGCCCCCTCGGTGGGATCGCCGACCAGTTTCCAGGTATCGCTGTCTTGCTGAACGACGGCGTCATTGCACAGAATCGCCCCGCGCGCCAGCCAGTGCAGTGAGGCGCTGTTGTGGGCGTTCAACGTTGAGCCGTTCTGCTGGAATACGCCGTCAGGGCGATAGCCCTCCCCACTTACGTTCGTGATCTGTCCGTCCAGCAGCAGTCGGACGACGGTCATTTCGTTGGTGGTCAAGGTGCCGGTCTTGTCGGAGCAAATGACGTTGGCACTGCCCAGGGTTTCGACGGCGGACAGTTTGCGGATCAGGACATGGCGGCGGATCATACGCTGCATCCCCAGCGCCAGGGCGATTGTCACAACGGCGGGCAACCCTTCTGGCACGGCAGCAATCGCCAGACTGACCGCTACCATAAACAGCTCGATCAACTCGTTCTGGTGCGCAGGTGTGCCCAACCACACGCCCAGGTCGCTGATGGGGTTAGTAGCGATCAAGCGCGCCGTGCCGACCAGGAAAACGATGGCGCAGATGGCCAGCGTTGCCATGCCCAGCCACTTACCCAGTTGATCCAGCCGCTGTTGGAGCGGAGTAGGCGGGTCCTCATAACTCTGGATCAACTCGGCAATATGGCCGATTTCGGTGTTCATGCCGGTGGCGACGACCAGCCCCTTGCCGCGTCCATAGGTGATCATGCTTCCCATGAAGGCCATGTTTTGACGGTCGCCCAGCGCGGCGTCGGCAGAGACGATGGCATCTGGGGATTTTTCAACCGGTACAGATTCCCCGGTTAGAGCGGCCTCGTCGATGGTGAGATTGAATCCCTCGAACAGCCGCACATCCGCCGGAACATAGTTGCCGGTCTCCAGAATCACCACATCGCCGGGCAGCACATCGCGGCTGGGAATGGTGACGATCTTGCCGCCGCGCACGACACGTGCCTCTGGGGCGGTCATCTTCTTGAGGGAGCGCAGGGCAGCCTCGGCGCGGCCCTCCTGGATCACGCCCAAGATGGCATTGAGCGCGACGATGGCAATGATTGCTAGGGCGTCGGTGTAGCCCTCACCGGTATAGGCACCGACGATGGCAGAGATGATGGCTGCGACAATCAGCAGGATGACGACGAAATTGTTGAACTGATCCCACAGCATCTGTAGCAGGGTAGGGGGCGGCTCTTCTCGAAGCTCATTGGGGCCATATTGCGCCAGACGCGGGGCAATCTGATCGTCGTCCAGACCATAGGTAAGGTTGCTCTGCAGCCGTTGGGCGACTTCGGCGGCTGGCAGCGTGTGCGGATTCAGCCCAGTCATTGTTCTCCCTTTGTCCACATACACGGTTGTGTGGATGGTTCTCCGTGAGGGTAGTACAATCTCAAATGTCGGTCAATGGGGAATCTTCTCAAACCCCCAAGTTTTAGGGGAAACGCGGAGACTATCATAGCAGGCTGAACCGACAAATAGCATTATTTTGTGCATATTTGACAAGTCGCTTTATGCTGTCATGACAATGCACATGACAAACTGCTGATTTCTTACACTGGTAGTCCACTTTGGCGCGGTCTACGCTCAAGATAGCAGGAACGTAAGGCACTGTATTTCTGCCTGCGATGGGATATACCTGGCAGGACTATGTCGGTTTGAACCTCAGAGAGGAGTGTTGATGGCTAAGGGAACCATCGTGATTAACGAGGCTCGCTGCAAGGGCTGCACGCTCTGTAACACTGTGTGTCCCAAGCAGTTGATCCACATGGCAGCCGGGCGCGTTAACCAGAAGGGATACATTCCGGCAGTGTTGCAAGACCCCAGCGGCGAGTGTACTGGCTGCGCCATCTGTGCGGTAATCTGCCCGGATGTGTGCATTACGGTTTACCGGGAAGTCCCGGCGGGCAAGCTCCAGCCCACGCCAGCTTAGGAGGCAGGCATGGCCGAGCAACTTTTAAAGGGAAACATTGCCATTGCCGAGGCAGCCGTCCGCGCCGGCCTGGAGGCTTACTTCGGCTATCCGATCACGCCGCAGACCGAACTGCTGGAACATCTGTCGGGCCGGATGCCTGAGCTGGGGCGCATCTTTTTACAGGCCGAAAGTGAAGTCGCTGCGATCAACATGGTCTATGGCGCGGCCTGTGCGGGTGCGCGCACCATGACGTCTTCTTCCAGCCCCGGCATCAGCCTGATGCAGGAGGGCTTTTCGTACATCGCTTCGTCACACGTTCCTTGCGTGGTCGTGGATATGGTGCGCGGCGGTCCGGGGCTGGGCAACATTCAGCCGTCGCAGGGCGACTACTTCCAGTTAACTCGTTCGGCGGGGCATGGCGACTATCGACCTATCGCGCTAGCGCCGGCGTCGGTTCAGGAAGCGATTGATCTTACCGTGTTGGCCTTCGACCTGGCCGATCAGTACCGTCATCTCGTCTTTGTCGTCGGCGACGGCTTGATCGGGCAGATGATGGAACCTGCCACATTGCCGGAGATGCGCCCCATCCGTCCCCGGCCTGCGTGGGCCATCAGCGGCGCGGATGGGCGACCTAAGAACGTGATCACCTCCTTTGACCTGACTGCCGAAGGGCTGGAGGCGCGCAACCTGGATATTCAGGCTCGCCTCAAGGCTATCTGGGAGAACGAGCAGCGTTCAGTGGAAGTGGACACCGAGGGCGCGCGCATTCTGTTCATCGGCTATGGCATTGCCGGGCGTATCGCTCAGACGGCGGTTAAGAGGGCGCGTGCGGCAGGGCTGCCGGTTGGGCTGTTCCGCCCATTGACGCTGTGGCCCTTTCCAGAAAAGCGCCTGGAAGAACTGCTCCAGGGAGGTGTGGAAGCGATCCTGGTGGTGGAAATGAACGCCGGGCAGATGGTCGATGATGTGCGGCTGGTGGTAGGCCAACGGATACCGGTGTTTCATTATGGACGCATGGGCGGCGTGGTGCCGATGCCCGACGACATGCTGGATGAGCTTGAGCGGGTCACGGAAAGCGTTGGGATGCGCGAACTGGCATTGGTCCGATGAGGAGAGACGGATGGTTGCCGATGGCATGATTCAAACGGTCGTTTACGAGCGCCCTCGCGCGCTGGAGGATGTGCCGACGGGGTATTGTCCCGGTTGCACGCACGGCGTTGCCCATCGTCTAATCTCGGAGGTCATTGACGACCTGGGCATTCAGGGTAAGACGCTCCTGGTTGCGCCGGTTGGCTGTTCGGTCTTTGCTTACCAATACTTCAACCTGGACGGCGTTGTGGCTCCGCATGGCCGTGCCCCGGCGATGGCAACGGGCATCAAACGCTGCTGGCCTGACCGGGTGGTGTTCACCTATCAGGGAGATGGCGACCTGGCTGCCATTGGCACGGCGGAGATCGTGCACGCGGCGGCGCGCGGCGAGAACATCACCACCATCTTTATTAATAACGCTGTCTACGGTATGACCGGCGGGCAAATGGCCCCTACGACCCTTCCCGGTCAGCGGACGACTTCATCGCCTTCAGGCCGTGACGTGGAGGTGACGGGCTACCCCATCCGCATGGCCGAATTGCTGGCGCAGACGGCAGGGGCGGCCTATGTCGTGCGGCGCTCGCTGCACAATGTCAAAGAAATTCGCCGGGCCAAGAAGGCGATCATGACGGCATTTCAGGTGCAGCTACAGGGTCTGGGGTTTGCGCTGGTCGAACTGCTTTCGGCCTGTCCGACCAACTGGGGTGTTTCTGCGCCGGATGCATTGCGGTGGATCGAGGAGCACATGGTGCCCTATTTCCCGTTGGGCGATTACAAGGTGGCCGATGCCGTGAAAGGCCTCATCAACTGATCGGGAGTGAGTGAATGCACGAAGAAGCCATCTTTGCCGGGTTTGGCGGGCAGGGCGTGCTTTTTGCCGGGCAGCTTCTGGCATATGCCGCCATGCACGAGGGCAAGCACGTCACCTGGATTCCTTCCTACGGGCCGGAGATGCGCGGCGGCACGGCCAACTGCACCGTCGTGGTCAGCGACGCGCCGATTGGCTCGCCGGTTGTGCGTTATCCGAGTATTGCGGTCGTTTTCAACAACCCCTCAATGGACAAATACGCGCCGCTGGTCAAACCGGGTGGCTTGCTGGTGATCAACACATCCCTGGTGACGATTTCGACTGACCGAACCGACATCACGCTGCTGCAAATTCCGGCGACGGAAACAGCCAATACGCTGGGCGAAACGCGCCTGACCAACGTTATCCTCACCGGGGCCATGCTGACGGCCTGTCCGGTGGTTTCGCTGGAAACCATGATCGCCACTCTGACGGAAAAGCTCCCTCAGCACCGGCAACATCTGTTGGAGATCAACTGCATGGCGTTGCGCCGGGGCGCTGAGATGGCGCAGGCGTGTCTCACCCCCGTATAAGGCTTTATGGCAAGGGGGTGTTTTGGGGTAGCGGCGGAGATAACCCGCCGCTATATTTTCCCGCAGTATTGGATGGCGGCTTTATTCGCCGTAAGCAGCGGTTTTGGGGATCAACCATGAACCGAGACGAAGCCTGGATGTTAGTGACGCAGCATACCAGATCAGAATCCCTGCGCCGCCACATGTTGGCGGTTGAGGCTTCTATGCGCGCTTATGCCCGCAGGTTGGACGGCGACGTGGAGCGGTGGGGATTATTGGGCCTTATTCACGACTTTGATTACGAAGAACACCCGGATATGGACGTACCGGATGGGCATCCCAGATGGGGTGTGGCCTATCTTCGGTCGAACGGCCTGCTTGATGAGGAATTGATCCGTGCCATCGAGGCACACGGCTGGCCCCGTGTGCCCGTCAAACCGGAGTCGCCGATGGAGTGGGCATTGGTGGCGGTGGATGAACTGACGGGTTTTCTGACGGCGGTGGCTCTGGTACGGCCTACGAAGGACATCCGCGACATCACCAAGATCAAATCGGTCAAGGACAAGTGGAAGGACAAAGCGTTTGCTGCCGCCGTCAACCGTGAGGAAATTGCCCATGCCGCCGGGATGTTGGGTGTGGACCTGTGGGAAGAACACGTCCCGCTGGTGCTTCGGGCCATGCAGGACATTGCGGCGGAATTAGGTTTGGACGGCAGTGCGGTGGTGTGACCTGCCGGCGTGAATGGGGGCGACCGATCAGGTCGCCCTCGTGCGTTTTAGTGTTCAAAGCTATAGATGCTGATGACCATCGGAAGCCCGATAGGGATTTGTCCCGGTGTCAGCAGTTCCCAGGTGCCTGCGTACAGGCTGCCCCGGCGTGGCGTCGTGCCCTGAAAAGTAATTGTGATCTCCTCACCGACATCGACACGCTGGCGGATGAAAATACGCGGTCCGGCAGAGAACGATTCGCCCTGGTCAAAGGTCAGGGCCGTGTTGCGCTCCCAGGGGCAGTTGCCCACGTTGAGCAGGGTGATTTGGAATGAAAACGGCGTGTTTGCCGGAATGTACACAGGATTACCCCCCAGCCCTGCATAGGCCGGATAGTATTGGAATTGCGCGTCGTTCGGGTCGGGCGGCACGATAGCGTAGTCGAAATCGCAGGCATTCATGGTTGCTGTCAGCGCCAGAGCGATGCTTGTCGCATCTTGCACTGGTTGGGTCGGCGTTGCAGTAGCCGTTGGCGTCCGTGTGGGACGGGGAGTGTTCGTCGGCGTCGCTGTGGGGGTCTCTGTCGGCGACGGCGTCTCAGTAGGTGTCGGCGATGGGGTTTCGGTGGGCGTTGATGTGTCCGTCGGGGTCGGCGTTGGCGTATCCGTCGGGGTCGGCGTAAACGTGCTGGTCGGCGTCGGTGTGTCCGTCGGCGGCAGGACGATAGGGACGACGCCCAGGTTGCCGTAGGCGTTCACCAATGCCGGAGACGCTGCGACCCATCCCCGCACACCGTCGGGCAGTATGACCTGATACCAAGCGCCGTCTTCACTGATTCCAATGATCGCCAACCACACATCGGTGCTTAACGTAGCAACGATAGGATATTGAGAGCCGGGACGCTCACGTACCGGAATATCGCTCCGAATGGTCAAGGCGACCGGCGTTGCCGGTGTAGGTGTGCTGGTCGCCGTGGGGGTGTCCGACGCTGTAGGTGTGGCGGTCGGCGTAAAGGTAGACGTGGGTGTGTCGGTCGATGTTGCTGTCGGAGTCTCCGTCGGCGTGGGCGTGTCGGTCGATGTAGCCGTTGGGGTCTCCGTCGGCGTCGGTGTATCGGTAGGTGTGGCTGTTGGAGTTTCCGTCGGCGTGGGTGTGTCGGTTGGCGTAGGCGACGGTGTATCCGTAAAGGTTGCTGTTGGCGTGCTGGTCGGTGTGTCCGTCGCCGTTGAGGTAGGCGTCTCGGTAGCGGTCGGTGTGGCAGTTTCCGTCGCCATTGCCTCGACGGTTCCGGCTAAAGATGCTACCGCCGTGAAATTGGCAGCGATGGCTTCGTCCGTCAGGGTCTCTGCCGCCAGCATGGTTGGGGAAGACGTTCCCGTCAGCGAGATACCCAATGCCCCACTAGCAAGTGCCAGCGCACCCACCAGGACGATCAACCCGATCCCGGCGATCAGCGGCCAGGCCACGCGAGATCGGCGGCGCGGCGGCGATGTTGCCAGGGCGGCATCCTCGATGCGTTGAAGATCGCCTGCCGACAGGACGGGCGTTTCCGTGATAGGGGCTTCCGGTGGGCGGGCCGGCAGTGCCTCTCCTTGCAGCCCTGCCTGGACCCGCTCGATGTGTTCTACCATTTCTGCCGCTGTGGCGTAACGTTCATCCGGTTCCTTCGCCATCGCTTTGAGGACGATTTTTTCGACCTCGGCGGGCAGGTTAGGATTGAAGACGCTCGGCGGCGTCAGGGTTTCGTTGAGATGTTTGAGAATCGTCGAAAGGGGCGTATCTCCCTCGAAGGGAAGCCGCCCGGTGCACAGCTGATACAGGATGACGCCCAGCGAGTAGATGTCTGAACGCTCATCACCGGCTTCGCCGAGGCCCTGTTCCGGGGCCATGTAGGCAGGCGTACCGACCATACCTCCGCTGGCAGTAAGCTGGATACCGGTGACGATCTTGGCAATGCCGAAGTCCGTCAGCACAACGCGCCCATCCGAGTCGAGCATCAGGTTGGCCGGTTTGACATCGCGGTGGATCATGCCGCGCTGGTGGGCGTAAGACAGGGCTGCGCCGGCGTCGTGGACGATGCGCAGCGCCTCGTTCAATGGGAACGGTGATGGGTTTTCGGGGTCGGCGTTGGAAAGCTCAAAGAGGCGCTCCTTCAGAGTAGGGCCTTCGATGAGCTCCATCACCATGTAGTAACTTTCGTTATTTTCGTCGTACTCGAAGTCGTAGACCTGGACGATGTTGGCGTGTTTAAGGCGCGCGACGTTACGCGCTTCTTTTTCAAAGCGCGACTTGAAATCGGGGTCGTCGGCCAGAAATGCGTGCAGCAGCTTGATCGCCACGAAGCGATCCAACGATGGGTGGTAAGCGCGGAAAACTTCGGCCATGCCGCCGCGCCCCAGACGTTCGATAATTTCGTATTTTCCAAGTGTTTTCTTGGTCACGAATGTTGCTGAGCCTTGGCTGATGACGAATCGCCCGCGCAATGCATTGAGGCAAGCGTACCTCAAAGTATACCCAACATTGGCCTATTGCGCCTACACATGTCGCCGGTTTTTAGGCTGTTGTTGCAACCTGAAAGGTTGTTTCCTGGCGGTGTTGGGGATTGGTGTAGTCGTCGTAGTAAAGGTCCACCGTGAGCACGTAAGTGCCTGCTGGATCGCCCTCACCACGCAGGTGCAGCGTAAACTCCAGCGTCGGGATCATGGTTTCGATGACGCTCATCTGCGCTACCACAGGTCCCCCGACCCGTCGCGCGCTGATTTCCAGACTGGGCCGTTCCTGAAACGGAGTCAGGTGGATTTCAACCCGCACCCGTACACCGTCTGGATAAGGGGTGGCTTTAACCTGGACGATGCGGACGTTTTCGCGTGGCTGAAGTTCCTCGGCGCTTTCGACAAAGAAATTGCTCATCGGCCCGCTGTGTTATACCTTCCTTCTATCTATTGCACTCAACAGCCCTGTTCAGGGACGCTACCGACATGTTATCGCATTTTGTACCACGCGCAAATCGCCCGCCTTTGGTCACTCATCGAACAGGAAGGTCGGCTCAGCATAGAATCGGATGCGTTTGGCGGCCAGACGCTCTTGTATCCACTGTTTGAGATGGGCATTCTTTTCTTCTAGGGAAACGCCATCGTCCTTGAGTTCGCTGATAGGATAATGCAGCCGTAGCGCCCTGCCGTGAACAATGTGCCGCGAGATGCCCGGCGGCAGCAGGTCGCCATCGCGCGCCGCGACCATGATCTCCGCCGGTTCGTAATGCGGAAAAACGACGATCCCTCCGACGTCTGGGTAGAGCGCGCGGACGGACTCGATCTCGTCGCTGGTGATGCGGCTGATCAGCCCATGCGGCTGGTAGGCGTTCACCACGCTGCGCAGAGAGGCCGTCCGGCTGCATGTCTGCCCTGGCGCAGGATGGAGGGCATAAACGTGGTCCCTGGCTACGACTACGTACATGACGATCTCACGGGCAGCCAGCGCGGCGCGCGCACTGAGCAGGTCTGTGTGTGCCATCGTCACACAGTCCAGATGGCCGATGATTTCCAGCAGGGCGTCGGATGGCAGGCGGCGGACGGCGTGGTGCCATGTTTCCAGGCGCACGTCGGCGCTGTCGTAGGCAACCACCTGCGCTAAGATGTACTTGAAACCCAGATGACGCAGTGTGTAATGTCGGTTTGCGCCGTCCAGCACCACGTAGTGATCGCTGTGCTCAATGGGGGCGACGATAGGTGGATTAAGCCATGTTTCTGCCTGACCGATCTGTTCGAGCAACGGCTCCGCGCGCTGCACGTCGTGTTCCTCATGGGGGAGGAGCGCGTCCAGGGGCAGAATGCGCAAATCGGGAAAGCTGGACTGCGGGGGCACCTCATGTCGAACGCCAGGCATAGTTGCAAGTACTCCTGGAAGGCGATCTAGCAGCCGGGGACTGCCGAGGAAAATACATGTGGGATGACCCAGCAACCATAACACAAACTCGATCCCAGATCAACTGACGCGCTGACGCCGGGTATAATCTGGGTATTGGATGATGAGGAAGGGGCGATGGGCGCACAGGATCAGGGCGCGGATGCAACTGCCGGACGCTGGTTGACCATTCCACGCACACTTTGTTTCGTTACACATGGGAGCGATGTGCTACTGCTCAGGCGCGCGCCGCACAAGCGTGTCTTTCCGAACCGTTACAACGGAGTCGGCGGGCATATTGAACGAGATGAAGATGCCCTCACTGCTGCCGTGCGCGAAATCCAGGAAGAAACCGGTTTGGACGTGCGAAACGTCTGTCTGTGCGGGTGTTCACACATCGATGCTGGGCAGCAGACCGGAATCTTGTTGCTGATCTTCCGGGCAGAGGCCGTGTCGCGTAACTTTACCGATTCGAGCGAGGGCACCCTGGAATGGGTGGCGCAGGATCGTGTCCTTGAGCTGGACCTGGTGGAGGACCTGCCCATAATTTTGCCGCGTGTGTTGGCGATGCCACCCGGCGCACCGCCGTTTTTCGTACATGTCAGCTATGACGAGGCAGATCAGATTCGCCTGATCTTCGCTGCCGAGGAAACATGGCCCTTGCCCGATGCTGATGGTGGTGAGATCGGCCCGGACGCGCTACACTGAGCATATGATTGGTGTATGCCGCATCGTCAAAACGGCCTTCAAGGCGGGGTTGCTTCTCACGCTGCTGGCAGGGTGGGTGGCAATTGTACACGCCCAGGGACCGGACTCCACACCTGCCGCTCTGCCGGATCAGGTGGGGTTGTACGCCCGGATGGAGTGGACTATTCCACTCGATTTGCCCTGCGAAAATCCGTTCGATCCCGACGCAATTGACGTGTTCGGCGTTTTCACTGCGCCGAATGGTCAACAGTTGACTCAACCTGCTTTCTGGATGCAGCCGATGGCGCAAACCTGTGTAGAGGACTGCGCCATCGAAGTGTTGGAACCTTCCGGTCCGCCGGAGTGGCACTTGCGCTTTACTCCAAACCAGCCGGGGCATTGGAGCTATGTCTTTCAGGTGCGCTTCGGTGGGGAAACTGTTACGTTGGATGCCGGGCAGTTCGAGGTGATCCCGACGAACGCGGCGGGTTTTATCCGTGTGGCCGAGAATGGCCGCTATTTCGAGTTTGAGCACAGCCGTGACGCCTTTTTCCCTATCGGCCATAACCTGGCCTGGTCATGGGAAGGCGGAGGTGGGGTGTTTGCCTACCAGCGTTGGTTGCACAATCTGGCCGAGAATGGCGGCAACTACGCCCGGCTGTATGTGGATACGCCCTGGTTCATTGGCCTGGAATGGGCTTCTCCGCCGGGCGACTACACGGCAGCGCAGGAGGCTGCCTGGCGGTTCGACACGATCCTGGAGACGGCGGCGGACTTGGGAATTTATCTGGATGTGGTCGTGTTGTGGCACCAGGCGCTTGCCAACGAACCGACGGCGCCGGTTTCGATTCCCACGTTGCCGCCCAGGGTGACCACACACGCCGATTGGGATCAGAATCCCTACAATGTGCGCAATGGTGGTCCACTGACCAGCACGCTGGAGTTTTTTAGCAATGCGGAGGCTAGAACCCTGTTCCAGCGGCGGTTGCGCTACCTGGTTGCTCGCTGGGGCTACAGCGCGAACATTTTCGCCTGGGACCTGCTGAGCGATGCTGACCGTGTATTGGGATACAGTCCGGAGATCGTGCTGCCCTGGTTAGAAGAGATGGCTGCTTATCTGCGGCAGATCGACCCCTATGATCATCTTGTTACGGCAGGGACGCGCGATCTTGTCCCAGCAGTGATCGCTGCGCCCGGTCTGGACTTTGCTCAGGTGCGGCTGTATGCCCGCCGTCCGCTGGAGGAGGCCCCCGATCAGGCTGCTGCCGTGTGGCAGCGTATTCAGGAAGGGTTGCGCCTGGCGGCCCGCCCTGTGCTGCTGACCGAGTTCTCGTTGAATCCCTGGTACGAGCCGGCGGATGATGACCCGACGGGCATTCATATTCGACAGACCGTCTGGCCAAGTGCGTTGTCTGGCGCAGCAGGGGCGGGAGCGTCGTGGTGGTGGGATACGTACCTTGATCCCGATAATCTGACGGCGATTTACGAGCCGTTGGCGCGGTTTCTTGCGGATGTACCCTGGAATCGAGTGCAGTTGACACCCGTTCAGGCGCGCCTGGTAGCTGCCGATACGTCCGGCTATCGCCCGCTGCGTCTGGATGGGTACGACCGCCGTTTCAATACCACACCATCTCCTGACATCGGGGCGGTCCTGCTGTCGCCGGATGGACCTTTCCCGGAAGAGTCGGTGCTGTCGAGTTACCTGTTCGGCTCTGCTAACGAGTCGATCCGCCGGCCACATTCCTACCTTGTGACCGCACCGGTGGACACGCGCCTCACGGTCGGGTTGCGCGGGGTTTCTCCACAGGCCGGGGCGCGGCTGGTGATTACATTGGACGGAGTCAGCGTCGTCGAAATCGAACTTCAGCCGGGCGCGCGTCCACTGGAAGTCGAGGTTCCACTACCTGCGGGCGAGCATATCATCGGGCTGGAGAACCGGGGCACCGACTGGCTGCAAATCGAGCACGTTACCATCGAACAATACATCGCGCCGCTGCGTGCGGTGGCCCTGGCCGACCGCGAATATGGCATCCTGCTGGCTTGGTTCCAACACCGCGATGAAACCTGGCAGCAGGCAGCAGCAGGGATCACGCCCACGCCGGTGGTGCTGCGGGCAGAGTTTGCCGGGTTGCCATCTGGCGAGTATCGTGTCGAATTCTGGGACCCATCTACCGGACAGGTGCTGGGTGAAGAGCGCGTCTGGGTGCGGCCCGAAACCGGCGGTGTGATGGCACTCGACCTGTTGCCGCTGAACCGCGAACTGGCTGTGCGTGCTTTTCCGGCAGCAGGGTTGGCGCTGCCTACGCTACTGCCAACCCTGGCTATACCGACGCTTGTGCCGTCGCCGACCCCGACAGTCACGCCCATGCCGGCGACCGACACCCCGCAGCCGAGCAATACCCCGTCACCGACATACACGCCAACGGCGACTCAGACCCTTCCGTCTTCCCCCTCGGCGACGGCGTCCCCAACGCGCACGCCGACTCCGACCCGAACGGTTACGCCGTCTTCCACGCCGACATTGTCCCCCACGGCGACGGCGACCGCTTCCCCAACGCGCACGCCGACGATCACGCGTACGCCGACGATCACGCGCACGCCGACGATCACGCGCACGCCGCGCGTCTTGCCGGATTTGTAATACAGCGACTTGCAGGCCTGCTTTTGCGGTAATGTTATACTCTGCAGAATGTCGTCGGTGTAGACCGGACGGGGAGCAGTTCATGTCCACTGCCCGTCATGCCAGCCGCGCAGAGCGCCTGGCGAAAATTGAGGAAATGTTATTTCATCATCCTGAGGGGATGCGTGTTGTCGAGATTGCTGGGGCCTGTCGAGTGGATCGCCGCACGGTTTACCGTGACCTGGCCGCATTGGAACGCACCGGGATGCCCCTGCGCCAGGAAGATGGGCGCTATAGCATTATCCGGGAGCAGTATCTTGCCACGCTTCGGTTGGACTTACACGAGCTGATCACGCTTTTCCTGGCCGTGTGCCTGTTGTCGTCCAGCAGTTCCAGTCCGAATCCGCACCTGGTATCTGTGTTGGAGAAGTTGGGCGAGGCGCTTGCAGAACCCCTGGTGGCGCAGGCGCGGGCTGTTGCTGAACAGGTGCGCGCGCTGCCGGCGAATCCGGCTTTCGCAGCGGTGTTGGACCTGGTGGTCCTGGCGTGGTTTCGGCGGCGTAAGGTGCGGCTATGGCAATCTACCGCGCAGGATGAGGAGGCGGACTATTGTGAAGTGTCGCCTTATTTCGTCAAGCCGACGGTGCGGGGAGAGATGTTGCTCTTTGGACGTGAGGATGTTTCCGGTGAGGTCCAGGTAATAGACCTGTGCCAGGTGACGCACGCTCAGGTATTGGACGTCACCGCCGAAGGGAAGTCAGGATATACGCCAGATTGCGCCGCGCATCATATGCCGGGCCAGGCGAACACGCTTTAAAGGCAGCCACACAGAAACAGCCGTCCGGCCTCGTAAAGGGCCGGGCGGCTGCTTTTTCGAGGATTGTGCAGGTAGCCGTGCACTATTTGGGAATGTCGCGGACGGCGGCGAAGGCCGGGCGTGGTCCGCTTGGGCCGGTCAATGCCCACAGGCATTGTTCGGATGCCGCACCGGCGGCCTCGCAGAAGTTAAGGTTCCACAGGAACATCGGCCCAACGTAGTTCAGGTCGCGCCCCAGTTGGAAGGCGCGCACGATGTACTGTGCCTGCTCATTGAGATCGGTGTAGGCCACGAACTCATATCCGGCGGGCGGCGGGTTGCCTGTGTCAGCGTTTGTGCCCCAGCCAAACTCGGTTGCCCAGATGAACGTGTTCGCGTCGCCGCTCTGAACCATGATGTTGCGGTAGTCGCGCAGCGTTTGCAGGAAGAAGAAGCTGGGATGGTCGTCGTGGGTCAGCACGCCTGCCGTGTTATTGCAGCACACGCTGTCCGGCGGGTTGGCCCAGCCGTTGGGATGCGCGCCCAGGGCGTCGGAATACTGCGCCACACCGCTGGCGTACATGGCCCGCACGTACACGCGGTCATCGATGGCGTTGACGCCGTCGTTGAAGCCAGTCGGCGCAACGCCCCCGGCCACCACGATGGCCGACGGGTCCTGGGCCTTAATCGCGGCGTAAGCGAGGCGGAGCATCTCCACATAGCCCGCCGCGCTGATCGGATGGGCAGGGCTGTTCCATTCGCGGCGCAGGTTTTGCTCGTTCCAAATTTCATAGGCGTCCACACGCCCACGATACCGCTGCGCCAGCGCGCCGACGAAGTTGGCGTAATCCTGGTAGTTGGTCGGCGGACCATCTTCGTCCACCGTGTCGCGTGCCCAGGCGGGGGCCTTGACCACGCTGAACAGGATGTTGACCCCTGCCGCTTCCAGTGTGTTGACCATTTGGTCCAGCGACGCCCAATCGATGTTGCCCCGGCTGGTTTCGTAGGCTTTCCACTCAATCTGCTGCTTCACCCAACGCATCCCCAGGGTGGTCACGCGCTCCATCACACTGGCGGCGTTCTGGTTCGGCAGGTGAACTTGAATGCCGTAGGCGAAGGCGACGTTGGGTGACGTGTTGGGCGGCGGGGTGACGGTCACGCCGGGGGCAACTGTTGGCGTCGGACCGACTGGCTGGCCCGGTGTACACGGCACGACCAGCCGCTGCCCGACGTAGATCAGATTAGGATTGCGGATGTTGTTGAAGGCGGCCATGTTGGCGATAGTTGTTCCGTACCGCAGTGAGATCCGATAGAGGTTTTCCCCACGCGCAACGACGTGCGTGCAGACGTTACTCGGCGGCGTGGTAGGTATTGGGCCGGCGGTGGGGGTAGGGCCGGGTGTGGGGGTCGGGCCGGGAAGGGTCGGAATGGTTAGCCGCTGCCCGACGAAAATCAGGTTCGGGTTCACGATGCCATTGGCTTGCGCGAGGGCATTGACAGTCGTTCCATAGCGAAGGGAAATCCGGTAGAGATTTTCTCCCGGCTGAACGACGTGGATATTTCCTTGTGCGCTTGCCACGCCCCCAAAACTTAAAAGTATCCCTAGTAGCACAATAATCGCGGTGGCGCGTCGCATGTTGGGTCTAACCTCCTGATTAGTAGCATTGTCATTCCGCATCATCATATAACGGATATGTTTCCTACGCCACTGTGTTATAATCTGATTTGGTTGTGTGTGGTGAGCCTATCACAGACAGCAGAGCAGGGCGGCGACGCCTGTCTGGAATTGAGCAGAAGGAGTGCCGACATGTCTGGACGCAGCAGATGGCTGATGTTGGTAGGGGTGGTGTGCCTGGCTCTGCTGTGGGTTGCGACTCCTGCCGGAGCGCAGAGCCGCGCCCTGTACTGGCGCCGCTGGGACGTGTCGATTGACGAGATCGATACCCGTGCGAACCGTTTTCATATCAGCGAAATTCACGAAATCCAGTTCACGAGCGGGACATTCCGCTTCGGTTTTCGTTCCATTCTTTGGGAACGGATGGATGGCATCGAAAACGTCGCCGTCTATGAGGGGGAAACGCCGTTGGCGCGTGACTGTGGCGGGTCTGCCGGCACGTTTTGCGCCGTGCTGGTCGGGGACGAATTCCAGATCACCTACTACTTCTTAACCCCAGCGACGAACGAGCGGCGTACCTTTGTCGTGGAGTATGATGTAGTCGGCGGTCTGCGTTCCTATGACGGCGGCGACCAGCTCAATTGGTTTGTCATTGCGCCCGATCATTCCTTTCCTGTTAAAAGCTCAACGATCACTGTGCGTATGCCCCAGGGCTTCGCGCCGAGGCCGGACGTAGACCCGGTCGTCTCCTACGGTCCGCCGACCACTGTTACAGTACAGGATACACTGGTGACATTTACAACCACCCGTGAGATCGGCGCTGATGAAGGCCTGGAAATTCGCATTCAGTATCCCCACGATCCTCAGGGTCGCAGGACGCTGTGGCAGGCGAACTATGATCAGCAGGCCGCCTACGACGAGAATGTGCGTCCTCTGCTTAACTTACTGTTTGGCGGTGCGGGGTTGCTGCTGCTGATCCTGGGGCCGCTGGCGGTTTACTACCTGTGGTACAGGCGCGGGCGTGACCCTGAAATCGGCGTTGTGCCGGAATATCTCGCTGCGCCGCCTTCCGATTTGCCGCCCGCTATCGTCGGCGTGTTGGTGGACGAGAAGGCCGATCTACAGGATGTGATGTCTACTCTGCTGGACCTGGCGCGGCGCGGCTACATGGTGATCGAAGAAGATCGACAACCTGGGGTGTTTGGGTTTGGCTCATCCGTCACTTATACCTTCAAGCGGACGGATAAACCTGACAGCGACCTGCGCGGTTACGAACGCTATCTGCTCAGCAACATCTTTGGCAATGCCGATGAGCGCTCCCTGGATTCGCTTCGCTACAGGTTTTACACGATCATTTCACGTATTCAAGATGAGCTTTATCGTGAAGTGGTTAACGCTGGGTTCTTTACTGCCAACCCAGAGCGCGTCCGACAGGGATGGGCGGGCCTGGGCATTGTGCTGATCGTCCTGGCTGTGATGAGCGGCGTTATATTGCTGGGTCTAGAGGCCTCATTTGCCGAGGCAGTGATCTGTCTGCCGATTGCGCTGGGCATCGTTGGCATCGCCATGACGGTTGCTTCCAGCGCGATGCCTGCCCGCACGGTCAAAGGGGCAGAGGAGACGGCCAAGTGGAAGGCATTCCGCGAATACTTGCGTAACATCCGCAAGTATGCTGACGTGGAACAGGCGACCGACCAGTTTAACGATTACCTGCCTTATGCGGTGGCTTTTGGCCTGGAACGCACCTGGGTGAATACCTTCAGCCGGGTTCCGCAGACGCCTATTCCCTACTGGTACTACCCGCGTTACCTGGGTGGTCCCTGGGGTGGGGGGTATCGTCGAGGTGGACCGATGGTGGATATGCGCGATCTGTCTGGAACGGAGCTTGGAGATCGGCTGGCGCGCCCAGATTTTTCGCTCGACCGGGCAGCCGGGGGAATGTTCGGCGGTCTGGAACGGATGTCGTCGGGCCTGTTCGGGATGTTAGACAGCGCCTCGCGCGTTTTCACCAGTGTGCCGCAGCAGAGCGCCACTCATCGTTCAAGTGGTAGCTGGTCGCGTAGCGGGCGAAGCTGGTCTGGCGGCGGCTTTCGGGGTGGTGGTGGCGGCGGACGTGGTCGAGCCGGGTTCGGCTAAAGGAGCGTGGGCATGGGCAGTGGGCGGGTGGTGGGGATCATTCTGATCGCCGTCGGAATCGCTGTTGGATCTCTGGCGGCGCTGCTGCTGATCAGCGGCGTGAGCAGTGAACAGTTAACGCCTTCCGGCGCGATCCTGGGATTTGCCATTGCTTTTGTGGTGCTGGTCGCGCCGTTGGTGGGATTCGGCGTCGTTATGCTTGTACAAGGCCGAGCAGAAGATCGGCGAGCCGCCAGCGCCCGGCAGCAACGCCGCCTGTTGGACATCGTGACCAGCCGGGGACAGGTCGCTATTGCCGATCTGGCCATCGAGATGCAGGTGAGTGCCGAGGACATCCGCGCCATGATCCATCAGCTGGTGGGGATGCAGGTGTTCAGCGGGTATGTGAACTGGGATAAAGGACAGCTGTATTCAACTGAGGCTCGCCACCTGCGCGATCTGCGAAAGTGTGAGAACTGCGGCGGCGAAATCGAGTTGAAAGGCAAGGGTATTATTGCCTGCCGCTTTTGTGGGACAGAGTATTTCTTGAGCTGACGGCAGGCTGACGGCTTGCCGACCTCTTTTGTCCTAGTGTGATCTCTGTTGTATTCTTAGGATATGTCCAGCGAGATAAGGAGGGGGGTTCTTTGACCAGCACAGACTTGTTTGGCAGGGATTTGTTTGATCGGATCGTCAGCCAGCGCGGCAGGTGGGAAAATCTCCTTACGCGCATTCCCGGCCTCGGCGGTATGATGGAAGGCTATCTGAATATGACCGCGCGCCGCAGCGCGGACCGAATCGTGCGGGAATATATTGCCGGGCAGCTCCGGGATCAGGTAACACACCTGGCCCGTGTGGAAAATGCCCTCCTCGACGCCGGTGGCCTAGCTTTGATGAGCAGGACTCGTTCGACTAAATCCCGGCTGCAAACGCTGGCCGACCGGATCGGCACTGCCACGCCCGGTTACGCCGGTTTTTTCGACGCCATTAAGATTGGCGAGAACGAACTGGCACAGATTTATGCTTTCGACGAGGCGATGGTTCGCTATGTCGATCAGGTCCGCGAGAAGATCGACGCCTTGCAGCGTGTGGCGGTGGAAAATGAGAGCGTCGAAAATGCCATTGCCGATCTGGATGCGCTCATCGCGGAAGCGGACAGCGCCTTTGCCCTGCGTGAGAATCTGTTGACCGGTATAGGCAGCCAGTCGCCCGAATCCTAGCCTGGTATTCCTGGTTGTAGCCGTTTGCAGCGGCGGAACGCTTTCTAACACCGTATAAATTTCAGGAGAGCGAAGGCATGGTGCGAATTATCGATGTTATTTCCCATCCGAACGTGATGGACGATGAGCTGGTCTACCGTGAGCCGCAGCAGGGCAATGGTGATTGGCGCATGGGGTCTCAGGTGATCGTGCAAGAAAGCCAGGCCGCAGTTTTTGTGCGGCAGGGCGAGGCGCTGGATGTGCTGGGGCCGGGCAGCCATACCCTCTCGACCGCGAATCTGCCGCTCCTCTCCAGCCTGATCGGCATGGTCACGAACGGGCGCAACCCCTTCACGGCAGACCTGTACTATGTCAACCTCAAGGACCTGCCGCAAGTCGGCTGGGGCACGAACCCGCCGGTAGTGATGGAAACGCCGGGCCGGGGTGTGGGCGTGGTGCTGTTGATCACGCACGGTGTGATCGACATCGGCATCGAGGAACCGCAGCGGTTTGTCAAGCAGTACGCCATCGGCAAGCCTATCCTGCGCCTAGGCGACATCAAAGAACGTATTCAGACGATGTTGTTGAGCGAGATCGGTACGCTGCTATCTAAATCTGGCGCTCAAAGCGTTCCAGATGCCAACCGCCTGCTGAGCGATCTCGAAGGCGCGATGCTGGCCCGCTTGAACGAGCAATTCGCCAGCATCGGGATGCGCATCAAGGCGTTTGAGGCCAAGCCGTTCACTGCCAAAGATGTTTCTTTGGACGAATTGCGCAACTACATCAGCCTGGAGGCTTATGAGCGTCTGCGGCGGCTTGAAGTGGCCCAGGCGGCGGCGCAGAACCCCGGCCTGGCCGGCACGGCAGCAGGCGCGGGGGTCGGCCTGGGAGTCGGGCAGGCTATCGGCGCGACGATCAACCCAGAACAGGCCGCGCTCCAACAGCAGTTGCAGCAACAGCAGTTGATGATGCAACAGATGATGATGCAGATGATGCAGCAAAACCAGCAGCAGGTCGCCCCGCCGCCGGCTCCTGCGCCCTCGACAGCCAGCGCGCCCACAACGCCGGAGGAGGTCCAAGCCATTATCGACGGGCTGGATGTGCGTCTTGCCAACGGCGAAATTACGGAAGAGACGTACAACCGTCTGGTCGCTCGCTGGGAGGAAAAGCTCAGACAGATGCGCGGTAGCTGACGCGGCAAGTTTTGTGGCCAGAACGATTCTACAGGGGCACGTCCGACGTGCCCTTGTGATTCGCCGACGGGGCAGCTTACGGCAGCAGGTCTGTCTCTGGCGCTATTTCCAGGTGATCTCCTTCACCGGTAGTCAGTCGCACCATACTGACCGGATCGTACACGCCCACATGCAGCGTCCACACAGCGGCAGGCAGGTTAGGCGGCAGCCGCAGCAGATATACATCTCGCTGGACGATCCCCGGAGTCCAGTTGGTTGAGTCTACTCTACCGCCAGGTAGCAGGTGATCCTCCTGTGCCCAGACGACAGACCCATCCGCCGGGCGGGGCGGCCCGACCAGGTGGACGAATCCGTTGAACGGGTGTGCCGTCTCTCGGCGTGGAGTCCAGTACAGGATCGCGCGCAGGGTGTCGTCGGCGGGGCGATCTATCTGGGCATCAAGCAGCGTGGCGACATTGCCGAAATCGACGCCTAGACGCGGGGCGTATTCACCGGGGCGCACGTCCCAGCCCCGGAACTCCATTACGCGGAAGCCTGCAACATGTACATCTACTGTGATCTGAGCATTTGTTGTCAGCCAGGTGAAGGGGACGTGCTGATCATCGTAGCCGGGCAGACTGCCGGGGATCAGCCATACCGCCCGGCGTGCCGTGATCGCCTCTTCCAGGATGGCGGCAGTGTCCTCTGCTGGAGCGTTAGGGTGCAGCGGCAAAGTGGTCTCATCTGCCGGACCGCGAAAATAGTACGTGAAGGCCGGTTCAAGCAACTGCTGTACTACCAGATCGCCCGGTTGTGCGGATGAGGTCATGTAAGCGCCAAGCGTCCGCCAATCTGGAGCTTTACGGTAAGCCGGGTCTGTATAGTGGTTGACCAGCGCCCAGCCGCTTAATGCGCTCCAGGCCAGCAGCGCCGTTGGGCCTAGCCACCGCAGCCCCTTGTTTCGTGTAGTCATAAAAACCGCTGCCCCCGCACCCAGCAAGATCAGGTAGGGCACAATGGCGATCAGGTAGCGTGGGCGGAACACATCCAGGCGTGTGGAGATAATGCTCAGCAACAATACAGGAATGACGATGTTGGCTGCCAGGAAAATAGCCGTATGGCGTTGCCTGCGCCACAACAGAGCCAGCGCACCGATGACGGTGGGTAACAGCACGATCCAGAGCGTGCTTATCAAATCGGCGGGTAGCGTTTCGCCTATGGTCAGAGCAGGCAGGAAACTTGTCAATAATACCCCGGCCTCAAAACTGCTGGCGGTGCCGCCGTAGCCGCTGCGGCTCAGTGCGAGTGCCTGCGCACCCCAAGGGATCAGCAGAACGGCGACGCCTGCCATTGCCAGCAGCCAAGGGCGCCAGCGGTTCCTTCGGGTGAGCAACAGATACATGCCCTGTGCGGCTATCAGGAATGGTTCCAGAAAGAAGATGTAGGCGCTCAAGGCCGCTGCCAGAGCATAGCGAATCCAATCGCGGTGGCGGCTGCGTTCTATGGCGATGGCAAATGCCCATGCCACTACCGGGCTACATGCCGCCCAGATCGCGTAGTTGCGCACGTCCTGCGCGTGCCAGATCAAAAAGGGATGCACGGCGTAGATTAGGGCAGCAAGCAGGGCAGGGGATTGTCGCCGGAAAAGCCATCTGCCAAGCGCGTAGGTGGCAGCGACTCCGGGCAGGCTCAGCAGTGCGGGCAGCAACCGCATGATCCATTCGCCATCCCCAAAGACATTTTTCCAGAGGGCGAACAGCGCAAAAGTGCCCAGGGGGTGCGGCTCTCGTCCGGCCAGATCGAGCGCATCCGGCCAGGGTGCCGCCCAGTACTGAATGGCAAAAGCCTCGTCGCCACGCAGCGGGACGTCGTCTAGGTGGATTAGGCGCAGGGCCAGGGACAGCAGCAGGATTGCTACCAGGACAAAAAGGGTTCTGCTGCACTGTCGGGAGACGCTCATTCCTCGGCTTCTTCTGTCTCCTCCGTGTTAGAAGTTTCAGCAATCCCAATGGCGCTTTCCAGGGCCGCAATCTGCGTTTCATTTAGTGTCGGCTGATCGCCCTGCTTTTTAAGGTCCTTCAGGTAGCCTTTGAGGTTGGGCCGCCGCTTGCCGTCGGCATAGAGCACCGGAATGACCGGATCGATGATCTCGACCTGTGCGCGCGGGCTGGTGAAAAGAATGACCGGTTGTACCTTCACGCCCGAACCGGGGACGGTTTTGTCGAGCAGGACCTGAATCTTTTCCGCGTCCCGCATGGCGGCGTAGTTCGGGTCGCCGAGCATATCCTGCCGGAAGAAAGCCAGCAGTTTGCCGAGAATCCCACCTTTGCGAGACCAGCGTTCGCCCTCGACGCGAAACGTGCCCTCTTGTGGACGGATGGTCAGGGTAAAAACGCCCTGCGGCGCAACCAGCAGGTGATGCGCCGGAAGCACATAATTGTAGAGCACGCTTCGGCTGCTGACCCCTTTTATGCCCCGCTGAATGATTGCCTCTGGCATTGGCTCGCGTAGCCACTGGTTTGCCATTCGTACAGAATAGAACGTGGCGCCCAGGGCAACGGGCAGCACGATCAGCGGGGCAATCAGCATCAGCGGCGAGGATGGGGCGATGTTGGTGACGAGCAGTCCTAGAAAGAGCAGGCCTAGCGTGATGAAAAAGGCGTATTGGGCGATCTTGCGGTTGCGGCGGATCAGCCGTTCGTTGGTCACGATGCGCATCAATCACTTCTTTCATTCAAACAAAGCGTTTGGGTTTGCAGGGTGGAAACGGCAGGGATGTTACCACGAACGCGCATTTGCCTGCAACGCGGCAGTTGGGAACTCTCTTGTCGGGTCGCTATAATTTAACACATCTCCTGAAATTGAATTGCGGATCGTAAGGAACATTTCTATGCCAGAGATTGTCGCCAGCGCCATGATTTTGCTGCTGATTATCGCTGCCTACTGGTCACTCGCGGTGCTGCCTCGCCAGCAGGCATTTAAGAAACATCAGCACTATATTCGTCAGCTCCGTGTTGGGGATGAGGTGGTTACTTACGGCGGGTTGATCGGCACGCTTACCCAGTTGGAGCCGGACAAAGGCGAGGCCATGATCCGACTGGCCGAAAACATCGAGGTGCGGATCATCACGGCGGCGATCACGCAGCCCTATAACCCCCAGGAACTGGCCCGCAACGCCCAGATCGCCGCGCCGCGTGAAGTTCACCAAAACGAGGTTTGACACACCCCCGCTGGCGCGCTATCATCCGCCGCCGGATAGTCGGTTTCAGGGGACCGGCATTCCCAGCGTTCATTCTGAAAAATCGAAGGGATACGTTCATGAAAGGTCATCTCCGCTGGCTGATCGTGATCTTTGTGATCACGGCAATTGCCGTCTGGATGGACCTGCCGACGAATCCGGGTATTCGCCTGGACCTGAACGGCGACGGGGAATATGAAATCGACCGCGCGATTGAGGTCCGGCCTGGCCTGGACCTGCAGGGCGGGCTGCGCGTGTTGCTGGCCGCCGATCTGCCGGCAGATCAGATTGAAGCAGGCGAGATGGAAACGGTGCGGCGCATTATCGAGAACCGCGTCGATGCGCTCGGTGTGGTCGAGCCGGTGGTTCAGTTACAGGAGACTGCCAACCGCATCGTGGTGGAACTACCAGGCATTTCTAACCCGGAGGCTGCCATTGCGACCATCCGTGAAACGGGCCTGCTTGAGTTTGTCGATTTCAGTGGAATCTCCAATACGCTGGCCTGGGAAGGTGTACCCATCCTAACGACGGCCCAACTGGAACAGCAACAGGCGCGTGAATCTGTTCAGGCTGAAGCGACCGCCGAGGCAACTGCTGAAGCGACCGCCGAGGCAACTGCGGAGGCGACCGCTGAAAGCACCGAGGAACCCACCGCAGCGGGTGGTGGAGCAACGGCCACTACAGAAACGCCGCGTCTCAATCCCCAGACGGGCCAGCCCTTTGTAACGGTGATGACCGGTGCCGGTTTGGAAAGCGCCATCGCACAGTTGAACCAACTGGGCAATGAGTGGATGGTCAACTTCACGTTGAATGACGCGGGTGCTGCCGTGTTCGGCCCCTTCACATCCACCCACATTGGCCAACCGCTGGCAATCGTCCTGGATGGCGTGGTGATTTCTGCGCCGGTGATTCGAGCTGCGCTGACGGACAGCGGCTCCATCACGGGGAACTTTACGCAGGAGCGGGCGCAGAGCCTGGCCGTTCAATTACGTTATGGTGCGCTGCCGGTGCCCTTGCGCATCGAAAGCACAGAGAGCGTCGGCCCGACCCTGGGACGCATCTCGATTGACCTGAGCATCCGGGCTGGGATTATCGGCGTGCTCACCGTGTTGGCCTTCATGCTGATCTATTATCGCGTGCCGGGGCTGGCGGCGGACTTGGCTTTGCTGATCTTTGTGGCGGTGAACTTTGCGCTGTTTAAGTTCATCCCGGTCACGCTGACCCTGCCCGCCATTGCCGGCTTCCTCATCTCTATCGGCACGGCTGTGGACGGCAACATTCTGATCTTTGAGCGGATGAAAGAGGAGTTGCGCAAGGGGCGCTCGCTGGATCAGGCCGTCGTCGCCGGGTTTGACCGCGCGTGGAGTTCCATCCGTGACTCGAACTTCTCCACGATCATCATCTGCGGCGTTCTCTACCTCTTTGGCTCGACTTTTGGGGCCGGGACGGTGCGCGGCTTTGCCATCACGTTGGCGCTGGGGTTGATCATTAACCTGTTCACGGCAATCATCGTCACCCGTACCTTTCTGGCCGTTCTTCTGCGGCTGTCCAGGAGCACGCTTGATCGTTATCCCTGGCTGCTAGGCGTTTAGTTCAGGGCGTGCAAGGAGCGCATAGCTATGTTTAATATTGTCAAGTATCGTCGGTACTACTTTGCTCTTTCGGCAGTGGTGATCGTGCTGGGCATCGTCGCCATGATCTACTCGACGATCACCATCGGCACGCCCGTCCGCCTGAGCATCGACTTTGTCGGTGGCAGCCTGTTTGAGCTTCAGTTTAATGGACAGGCCACCGATCCGCAGATCCGCGAAGTTTTTGCTGATTTTGGTCTTGCGGACATCGTCTTGCAAGAATTGACCCCTATCGGGGAACAGACCTCCGATGCGTCGCGCTGGCAGGCGCGCACATCCTACGTCGATCCTGAGACGATGGAGACGATCCGCGCTGCCCTGAGCGAGCGGATTGCCCCCCTGGACCCCAGTGCAACCAGCGTCAACCAGGTGACACCGACCATCGGTCACGAAGTGACTCAGGCGGCCGTTGTGGCCGTCGTGGTGGCGGCCATCGTCATTCTGCTGTTCATTGTTTTTGCCTTCCGGCAAGTTCCGCACGCTTTCCGCTACGGCGCGTGCGCCATCGCCGCGATGATCCACGACATTCTGATCGTCATGGGCCTCATGTCTGTCTTGGGGCTGCTGTTCGGCTGGGAAGTGGATGCACTCTTCCTGACGGCCATGCTCACCGTGATCGGCTATTCGGTGCAGGACAAGATCGTGGTCTTTGACCGTATCCGTGAGAACACCCAGCGTCGGCGCGGCGAGGCTTACGAAATCCTGGTCAATCGCAGCCTGTTGGAGACGATCCATCGTTCGCTGGCGACCCAGTTGAATGCCTTTTTTATCATGGCAGCGATCCTGTTGTTCGGCGGCGAGACGATCAAGCAGTTTATCGCCATTCTGTTTATCGGCCTGGTGACGGGCACCTATTCCTCAATCTTCAATGCAGTTCCCCTGCTGATTGCCTGGGATAAGGGCGAAATCCCCTTTGTCAACCGCCCTCAGCCCCAACCGCAAAACGCCTGATTTCCATGTCTATCGATACAACCGGGGGCACGTCGTGTCGTGCTCCCGGCGAGTCTGAGAGGGGGAGTCGTGCGCGCACTAGCCGTTTATGACAACACGCTTACCTTGCTCTCCGATGCGCCGCAACCAGAACCGCAGCCGGGCGAAGTGCTCATCCGTACTCGCTTGGCCGGAATCTGTAACACCGATCTAGAGATCGTGCGCGGTTACTTCGGCTACCAGGGCATTCTGGGCCATGAGTTTGTGGGCGAGGTCGTCGCCGGGCCGCCGGAGTGGTTGGGGAAGCGTGTGGTAGGGGAGATCAACATCGCCTGCGGGACGTGTGATCTATGCCTGGCTGGTATTCCCAGCCAGTGCCGTCGCCGCTCCACGCTCGGTATCGCTGCCTATGCAGGCGTGTTTGCGGAGTATTTCTGCCTGCCTGTTGCCAACCTGTATGCCGTTCCTGACGAAGTGACGGACACGCAGGCTGTTTTTGTCGAACCGCTGGCGGCGGCACTTCAAGTGTTGGAAACATCCTGGATACGCCCATCTGACCGTGTTGTGCTGATCGGCGCAGGCAAGTTGGGCTTGTTGACGGCCCAGGTGCTTCGCTTGATCGGGTGTGATCTGACCGTGATCACGCGCCATGAGCGCCAGGAGCGCCTACTATCCCGGTGGGGAATTGCTGCGGCGCGCGTCGAGGATACTCCGCCTGCCCAGGCCGATGTCGTTGTCGATTGCACCGGGCGGGCCGAAGGGTTTGCCGATTCGCTGCGGCTGTTGCGCCCACGTGGAACACTTGTACTCAAGAGCACCTATCACGGCCTGCCGACAGCAGACCTGACGCGCGTGGTAGTGGACGAGGTTCGTGTAGTGGGGAGCCGCTGCGGCCCATTCGCGGCGGCGCTGCGTCTGCTCAAGGTAGGGTTGGTGGACGTGGAATCGCTGATCGAGCGCCGCTTTTCGCTGGCGGAGGGCCTGTTGGCGTTCGAGGTTGCCACGCAGCCGGGAACGCTTAAGGTACTACTGGCAGGGTAAAGAAGAATGTTGTTCCCACACCCAGCTCACTCTCCAGCCACATGTTTCCCCCATGTGCTTCGATGATCCGCTTGGCAATCGCCAAGCCGAGACCCGTTCCCTGAGCATAACCTTCGGTGTCGGCGGTGCGGAAGAAACGCTGGAACATATTGGCCTGGTTTTCGGGGGAAATCCCTTTGCCGGTGTCGCGTACCGCGATGCGCGACAGATGCCTGCCGTTGTCCTGGGTCTGGCCGACGGTAATGAAAATCTCGCCGTGATCTTTGTTATATTTGATGGCATTGGTCAGCAGGTTAAGCAGCACCTGTTTGACTTTGCCCCGATCCGCATTCAGTTCCAGCGGCCCGCCCGTGATGTGGATGCTGATATTGCGGTCGGAAGCCTGTTGTCGCACGACGTTGACGCTCTCGTGGATCAGATCGATGATCTCGAAAGGCGCGATTTCCAAGCGTGCGCGTCCCGATTCCAGCCGCGCCAGGTCCAGAAACTCGGTCGTCATCTGGGTCAGACGATCGGTTTCGCGCTGCATCGTCAGGATAATATCGTGGCGACGGTTCTCCGGTAGATTAGGGCGCAGCAGAAGGGCCGTGCTGGCTTTGAGGGCAGCCAGAGGCGTGCGTAGTTCATGCACCATTTCGGCGATGAAGTCGCTCTGCTGGAACAGGCGCGCGTTTTCGATGGCGATAGCCGCCTGGGCAGCCAGCGTTGTAAGGGTGTTGACGTCTTCCTCGGTGAAAGGATCGTCGGCGAGTTTATTGAGCGATTCCAATGCGCCGATGACTTTAGTGTGGGCGCGCATCGGGACGCATAGCAGGTTGCGTGTCCTGTTTTCTACCGCTTTGTCTACATCGGGATACCAGCGCGGATCGTTTTGCGCGTCGTTGACAACCACGACTTCGTCATGAGTGACAACCCAGCCGGCGATGCTGCCTTCTTTGGGGATCACGATAGCGTCAATCGCGCCGCTGCTCATATCTGTTGCCGCCTCGAAGCGGAGTTCGTTTGTCTGTGGATCGATCAGCAAAATGGAGGCGGCTTTGGTGCCGGTCAGTTCGGTGGCCGCAACAACGATGCGTTCCAATAGGGTGCTCAGGTCAAGCGTGGACGTCAGTTGACGGCTGATCTCCATGAGCCGTTCGTAGCGGCTTATCAGTCGCAGGTAGTTCTCGATAGTCTTGTCGCTGCCCGAAGGAATTTCTAGGGTAGCCATGAATTTACTATTCCTCCATTACCACCGCAGCGATTTGAGGAAGCACTTCGGCAACGTCGCCTCGAGAGATCACATCAGCCAGGGCATCGACGTGCGTCGGCTCGCGGTTAACGATGATCAGGTGGGCACCCTGGCGATGGGCCAGCAGAGGCAAGTCGCCTGCCGGAGAGACTTCCAACGATGAACCGGCTACCAGCATTACGTCGCAGCGGCGCGCGGCCTGCTGTGAGGCGAATAACTCTCGCACGGGCAGTTGTTCGCCGAACAGAATCACGTTGGGTTTCAGCACGCCCCCACAGGCAGGGCAATGGGGCACCTGTCCATCTTCCAGAAAGGTTGTGATAATCGGCCCGGCCTCGTATACGCGGAAGCACTGGATGCAAGTTGCCTGCCTTAGCTGGCCATGTACTTCATAGACCTCGCGTGATCCTGCTTTGGTATGCAGCATGTCGATGTTCTGTGTAATGATGCTTTTGATGTAACCGGCCTGTTCCAGTTGGGCCAGGGCGAGGTGGGCGGGATTGGGCTGTGCCAGCAGCATCGTGCGCGCCAGCGGGCGAATCCAATGGTAAAAGGCTTGCGGCTGGCGTTTGAATCCAAAAATACTGGCGACCTCAACCGGATTGGCTACTTCCCAAAGCCCGGAATTCGGGGTGCGAAAATCGGGGATGCCGGATGGCGTGCTGATACCGGCCCCTGTGAGCGCAATCGCATAATTCGCCTCTCGAATCAGGCGGGCAGCAGACTGAATGACCTCACTGTACATATCCTTAACTATATGTCAAAACACCTCCCTGTGCCAGCAAAGCAGGGCTGCTGGGCGATTAGGTTATCAGTTTATATCTTATATCGCCGGCTGTTTTCCGGAAATAACTGTGCGCAGGCGTGCCCCGACATCCTCCGCCAATTTATGTAGTTGATTCGCCACAACGGCGTTAGGCTGAAAGACGACAATGGGCGTTCCGGCTTCGTTGGCCTGGAAGGCCAGTTCGGGGGCTGGGGAGATGATCGCCGTCATTTCGCGGCCCAAGATTTGTTCGGCTTCTTGCCAGGGAACTTGCAGACTGGAGGGGGTGCGATTGACGATCACGACACTGGTTCTGCCACGTCCTAGCCCCAAATTTTCCAGTTCTGCCAGGGTATCGCGCGCCATGTTCAATGTGATCCGGCTGGGATCAATGGACAGAATGAGGTGATCGACGTCACGGATGAGCCGAGCGGTGATGGGTGTCATTCCAGCGCCCAGGTCTAACACGACGATTTTTGCCAGTGCGCGCAGATGCCGCATGATAGCAGCGTAGGTGTCAGCAGGGGCGTTGATCTGGCCTTCCTTAGGACGAGACGAAGACAGGAGCAGACGAAGCCCACTGCCATGACTAGCGATCTCGCCATCGACTATGCGCGGGGTGAGTTCTCCCGATGGTCGGTTGAGTAGGTTTGCCAGGCCGACTGCTCGCGCAAAGCCCAGGCTGAGTCCCATACTTCCCTGTCCAGGTCGAAAATCGGCCAGAATAGTCGGCTCGGATACTGCCAGGATCGAGGCGACGTTGATGGCCAGGGTGGTGGTGCCAAGTCCGCCCTTCGTGCCGAGGAAGGCGGCTACGACGCCACCTTCTTTTCCGGCGCCGCGCTTGCTGGCGCTGCGTGCCAGCACCGCCTTGACACGTGACGCCAGCTCCGCAGGATGAGTAGGTTTGGTCAGGTAATCGTCGGCCCCGGCCTCGAACCCGGCGACTTTGTCATCGACCAGGGTTTTGGCAGTGAACATGATGATCGGAATGGCACGTGTCCGCACATCGGCGCGCAGCCGTCGGCAGACCTCATATCCGTCCATGTCCGGCATCATCACATCGAGGATGATCAGGTCTGGTGTTTCGGCGGCAGCTTTAGCGAGTGCCTGGATGCCCGCATTCGCGGCAGAGATCTCATATCCTTGCCGCTGAAGCATTAGCCCGATCAGTTTGAGGCTGTCGATGTCATCGTCAACGATCAGAATTTTTTCTGCCATGGTCTATTTGTAGGCTCAGGACTGACGTTGTGATCAGTCTAGCATGAAAAAAAGTGAGCTGCAACCGTAAATGAAGAAAAAAGGGATTTTGGAAGATCTATTCGCGTGAATTTTTTGTGGATTTCTGTCTTCGGCAAGGCGCGTTTTTTCGTGAATTTCTTGACACCCCCGGTGGGTTATGCTACCTTTGAACTGAATTAACAACTGCATACATTCGGAACACTCTTATCCAGAGCGGTGGAGGGACCGGCCCTGTGAAACCGCGGCAACCCTGTTGCAGCTTGCTGTATAAAAGCGGGTGCAAAGAAGGTGCCAATTCCGGCAGATTGTGATCTGGAAGATGAGAGCGTGTCTCGTGACGCAACTACACGGCTCCCTCTCGTATTTCAGAGGGAGCCGTTTTCGTTTACGGACTTCGGCCTCGTGAGTGTTCCAGCCAGGTCTTTTGTGTGCTCGATGTCACCTGTGAGGAGTCCGAAAGATGGTTGTTCAACGCGAACTGGTTACCCAACATCTAACTCTGGTTGAGTCACCTGCTGCGCCTCACCTGGGAACACAGGCTGTCCATGGCGGTGCGCCTCGTCGCAAACCGCAGCACGCCCTGACGACGCCGATTTTCCAGACGGCAACGTTTACATTTGCCGATACCGCCGAATTGTTGGAGTTCGTTCAGGCCCACAACCGGGGAGAGCACCTGGAGCGCGAGGAGTATGGCCGCTACGGCAATCCGACCGTGAACGCCGTTGAGGCCAAGTTGGCACTGCTGGACGGTGGCGATGACGCGGTGTTGTACGCTTCCGGTATGGCTGCCGTGACCTCGGTGTTATTGGCGAGCCTGCCGACCGGGGCGCATATTGTCATGACTGATGACTGTTACCGCCGGACGCGCCAGTTCTGCCAGACTTACCTGCGCCGTCTGGGGATCGATACCACTGTCGTTCCGATGGGCGATTATGAGGCGCTGGAAGCGGCCATCCGCCCCGGTCAGACGCGCTTTATCATCTCTGAAAGCCCTACCAATCCCTACCTGCGTGTGGCCGATTTACAACGGATTGCTGCGCTGGCACGCCAGTACCGCGTCCATACCCTTATCGACAGTACCTTCGCTACGCCGGTCAACCAGCGTCCATTGGATTGGGGAATCGACCTGGTGGTACATAGTGCGACCAAGTACCTGGCTGGACACAACGACTTGTTGGCCGGAGTGGTGGTGGGCAAAGGCCCGCTGATCCAGGCGATCCGTGAGGCGCGCGGTATTCTGGGCGGGGTGGTCGATCCACAGAACGCTTTCCTGCTGGAGCGTGGCCTCAAGACACTGACCCTGCGTGTCCGCCAGCAGAATGCGACGGCCCAGGCAGTGGCCGCCTACCTGGAAGCGCATCCGAAGGTCGAGCGGGTGTGGTATCCTGGTCTACCGAGCCATCCCGATCATGCGGTCGCAGCGGCGCAGATGAGCGGCTTCGGCGGCGTGGTGAGCTTTGAAATCGCCGGGTCCCTTGAAGAAACCAGCCGCTTCATTGATGCCATGCGCATCCCCTATATTGCGCCTAGCCTGGGCGGTGTGGAGAGCTTGATCGAGCAGCCGGCGATTATCTCATATTACGACAAGTCGCCAGAGGAGCGTGCTGCGCTTGGCATTCGGGATAGCCTGGTACGGTTCGCCGTCGGCATCGAAGATACCGACGACATTCTGGCCGACCTGGAACAGGCGCTGGCGGTGTTGTAAGGGCGATCTTCTAATGGGCAGGTTCGACCTCGTCCAGAATCGCTTGCACCGAGTCGAATGTCGGCGCGGCGCGGCGCAGGTGATTGGCATAACGGGACTCGATGCCCTCCAACTGCCCGGCGTGATAGTCCACGATTAGCGCCGGGTCTTTGAGCAGGTGACCCGTCAGCACACCGACCACGCTTTCGCCCGGCCCGATGATCCCGGCAGCAGCCAGTTTGCGCGCCCCGGCCAGTGAGCAGGCCGAAGCCGGTTCGCAGCCGATCCCACTGGCGTCGATTTGCGCCTTCGCGTCCAGGATTTCCTGGTCCGTCACCTGTTCGACGACGCCCTCGGTCCAGCGCAGGGCGCGCACGGCCTTGTCGTAATTTACCGGGTCGCCGATCTTGATGGCTGTTGCCAGCGTTTGCGCCTTCACGCGCTCCCGCGCGGCGAACCCGTTCTGATAAGCGCGGTAGAGCGGATTAGCTCCCGTTGCCTGGATGATCGCCAGTTGCGGCAGGCGGTCGATCAGCCCCAGGCCATGAAGCTCCTTAAGGGCCTTGCCGAAGGCGGAGCTGTTTCCCAGGTTGCCGCCGGGAACTACGATCCAGTCAGGAACCTGCCAGCGAAGTTGCTGGAGCGTTTCAAAGATGATCGTCTTTTGCCCTTCTAGGCGAAACGGGTTGACCGAGTTGAGCAGGTAAATTCCCAGTGCGTCGCATACCTGCCGCACCAGTCGCAGGATTGTGTCAAAGTCGGCGGGAATCTGGATACAGGTTGCCCCATAAGCAATGGCCTGGGCCAGTTTGCCCAGCGCCACCTGGCCTTCCTGGAAAAATACGACAGCTTGCAGCCCACCCATGGCCGCGTAAGATGCCAGCGAGGCCGAAGTGTTGCCGGTTGAGGCACATGCAACGCGGCGCATCCCCAGGATGCGCGCCTGGGTCACGCCGCCGGTCATGCCGCGATCCTTGAACGAGCCGGTCGGGTTTTCGCCCTCATGTTTGAGCCACAGGCGACTGACGCCGGCCCATTGCGCCAGCCGGGGCGCTTCGTAGAGGGCAGTATTGCCTTCCGGTCGGCTTACAATCAGGTCATCTGGGGCGTCAGGATAAACCAGTTCTTTATAGCGCCATACCCCGCTGCGGTACGGCGCATCAAGCGTACCCAGCCGCCCGTCGAACAGTTCCTGTGAGATGGTGCTGCGCAGCGCGTTCATATCGTGGCAGATGTCGAGCAGGCCGCCACATACCGGGCAGGTATAAAGCAGGCGATCCATTGGGTAACTTTCGCCGCAGGCGATACACTGGAGTCTGCTGTGCATAATTCCTCTGGTTTTTCGTTGCGTTTGGACATAGCTCTACCGCGCAGAACGTGTATCATACCAGGACCATGCCCAAAATGACACTCGCATTTGCTACTGCATACGCCCCCGCCACCGTCGCCAATCTTGGTTCCGGGTTCGACATCTTGGGGCTGGCTCTGGCAGCACCTGGTGATACGGTAACGGTCGAGCGGGCGGCGACATCTGGCGTGACCCTGGTCTCCATTACGGGCGATGGCGGTGCGTTGCCGACCGATCCAACCAGAAACACGGCCTGTATTGCCGCTGCCCAGGTTTTGCAGGCTATCGCGCCGGGAGAGGGGATCGCGCTCCGGTTGGAAAAAGGGCTGCCGCTGGCGAGCGGTCTGGGAAGCAGCGCGGCCAGCGCCGTCGCGGCTGCTGTTGCGACCAATGCCTTGTTCGGTGAGCCGTTGAACCGGCTCGATCTGCTACCTGCCTGCGTCGAGGCTGAGGCGGCAGTCAGCGGACGACACGCAGATAACGTCGCCCCGGCACTGCTGGGCGGCGTGGTGCTGGTTACGGGTGTCGCGCCAGGAGATGTGTTTTGCCTGCCCGCGCCGCCGAGCCTGCATCTGGCCGTTGTGACGCCGGACGTGGCCGTGCCAACGGCGCAGGCGCGCGCCGTGTTGCCAGCAGAAGTATCTCTCAAGACGATGGTTCATCAGACGGCGCAGGTGGCCCTGTTGATCCATGCGTTGTACCAGGGCGACCTGGCCTTGCTGGCGCGGGCGGTGGGCGGCGATGTGGTGGTCGAACCGGCACGTGCTCACCTGATGCCATATTTGCGGGAAGCGCAGTCTGCCGCACGGGAGGCCGGTGCGCTGGCGACGGTGATCAGTGGGGCCGGGCCGAGCTTATGCGCGTTCTGCGATTCGGTGTCGGCGGCGCAGGCGGCTGCGGAACGCATGAAAGCCCTGTACGAAGAACGTGGCGTCGCGGCAACAGCACAGGCGACAACGGTCGCATCCGAAGGTGCGCGTGTGCTGCGGCGCGCCGGTTGTTGATCTGTGATGTGCCCGATCTGCAAAAAGTGTTGACAAAGTGAAAACTTCAAACCATACTCAATAGCGTACTGCGTTTGGACCTATCCAGTTACAGCACACCCCCGTTTGCACAGACAGCATAGAAAGGAGTCTTCCTGGCGCAACGACAGGTTTATACCTAATCTATCGGTCGGTGGTTTTCCCAACGATCTAGCCGCTTATTTTGAGGAGGAGATTTAGATGTCCAAGAAGATAGGGCTGCTGCTGAGCAGTCTGCTCGTTATTGCGATTGCCTTCGGCGTGGTGGGCGCGGCCCGCGCTCAGGGGCCGGTGACGTTCATCTTCGGGCGCGGTGGCGATAGCGTGCAACTCGACCCCATCGTTGTCACCGATGGCGAGTCCTTCCGCGTGACCAACCAGGGTTGCGAGGGGCTTACGACGTTTGACGGCAGCACAACCGTTGTTGTTCCGGCGTTGGCCGAAAGCTGGGAAGCGAACGAGGACGGCACAGTCTGGACCTTCCACCTGCGCCAGGGCGTCAAGTTCCACGACGGCACCGACTTTAACGCCGACGCAGTTGTCTTCAACTTTGAACGCTGGCGTTTTACCGACAATCCCTTCCATTTCCCGGAACTGGTCTTTGAGTATTACGAGGCCATGTTCAACGGCTTCGACGATGACAGCATCATCACTGACGTCGAGGCAGTAGACGAGTACACGGTCCAGATCACCCTGTCGGCTCCGCTGGCGCCCATTCTGGCGAACCTGGCGATGTCCAGCTTCAATATTTCCAGCCCGGCAGCCATTCAGGAATATGGACCGGATTATGGCACGCCCGAAGTCGGCTATGTCTGCACCGGCCCCTACCGCTTCGTCGAATGGGTGACGGATGACCACATTACCCTGGAACGCTTCCCAGATTACTGGGGAGAGATCGAGGGGAACGTCGATCAGATCATCATTCGTGTGATCCCAGATAACTCCGCCCGCTTTGCTGCACTCCAGGCTGGTGAAATTCATGCCCTGGAGGTGGCTAATGTCGAGGATATTCGTGATCTGCCGCGCGGTGAGGGTTCGGGAGACATTTACCTGCTGACCCGTCCGGCGCTGCAAACGGCCTACCTGGCTTTCAACTACCATGTCCAGGAATTCCAGGATGTGCGCATCCGTCAGGCCGTCTCGCTGGCAATAGATCGTCAGGCCATTGTGGATGCTTTTGTCGGGCCGTTTGGCGAGGTAGCCAACAACTTCCTGCCGCCGATGGTTTGGGGTCATAACCCCGACGTGGTGGCGGAATACAACCCGGAGCGCGCACGTGAACTGTTGGCCGAGGCGGGTTATCCTGATGGCCTCAGTGAGGTGACGATCCTGAACGAAGATGGCACAACAACAACCTCGCCGTTGATCCTGTATTACCTGCCGATACCGCGCTTCTATCACCCCGATCCCGAAGGGATTGCCCAGGCTGAAGCGCAGTACCTTGCTGCTGTCGGTATCCAGGTGCAACTCCAATCGGCGGGTGACTGGGCAACCTATCTGGACATGCGCCGTAATGGGCGACTGCTTGGTCTCTATCAGCTCGGCTGGGGCGGCGACAATGGCGACCCGGACAATTTCCTGGGTTACTTCTTCGGGCAGACGAACTTGCCGCGTGAAGGCTTCTACAACAATCCCGAACTGGCTGCATTGTTGCAGGAAGCAGCGGTGACGCCGAGCCAGGCCGACCGCGAGCCGATGTACCAGCAGGCAGAAGCGATGCTGGCGGCAGATGCGGCGCGTGTGTTCCTTTTCCATCAGCAGACGCCGCTGGTCTTCCGGGGTGAGGTGTCGGGTTACATCACGAACCCGGTGGGCGTCGAGTCGTACAAGTACGTCACCATTGCGCAATAGGTGCGTTGCAGCAGCGACGCCCCAAAAGCGTTGCTGCCCGTAGAATCATCGTTGTAGGGGCAAGGCTCCCTTGCCCCTATCTGTCCCGTTTAAGTTACACTGCCCCGCAGTTGTAGAGAAGGCCGAACCTTGTTCCGCTACATTCTGCGCCGTTTGCTGGAAACGATCCCTGTCCTGGTCGGTGCATCGCTGCTGGTGTTGCTGTTTATTCACCTCATCCCCGGCGATCCGGCGACGACGATGCTCGGCGAGCGCGCCACTGAAGAAAACATCGCGCGTATCCGCGAGCAGCTTGGCCTCAATCGCCCGTTGTTGCTGAATTTACCCTACACCTATAACTATCAATGTCCTGAAGGCAGTGGTGATATGGTGTTGGATTTCGTCCTTTTCACCATTCCACCATCTTGCCGGCGCGACGTGCAGTACCAGGATGGTTGGGCGCTGCTGCGCATTAAAGAAATCGATACCATCGATACCGTGCGCGTCATCGATCCGGGTACGCCTGACGAACGGACTGAAACCCCCGATCTGCGCACAGCCTTGCGTCTGATCGGCGTGCGTGATCTGGCGGCATTGAACCTCCAGCCGGGCGAACCGCAGACCTTTGAGACGTACAACGGTGCGATCACGGTCACGTTGCGTGTCGAACGGATGCTGTTCTCCGATCTGCTCGACAGCCAGTACTTTTCTTTTGTGGGGCGTATCTTTCGCGGCGACCTGGGGAACTCTATTCAGGGCAACATTCCCATTGGACCGGAGTTTGCGCGGCGCTTTCCGGCGACGATTGAGCTTTCGCTGGCGGCCCTGGGGATCGCTATTCTGGCCGGTATCCCTATCGGCATCCTCTCTGCTGTGCGGCGCAACACCTTGATCGATACCGCCAGTATGTTTATGGCCCTTATTGGCGTCTCGCTGCCTATTTTCGTCTTGGGGCTGCTGCTGATTTACCTGTTTGGCGTCCAGTTGCACTGGCTGCCTACCGGTCAGCGCCTGACCTCGACACTGAGTATTGAGCCGATTACCGGGCTGCTGATCGTCGATTCGATCCTGCGAGGTAACGGCGAAGTGCTATCCGACGCACTTCAGCACATCGTTTTACCCGCGTTTGCCCTGAGTACCATCCCGCTGTCGATTATCGCACGCATCACCCGTTCGGCCATGCTGGAAGTGCTGCATCAGGACTACATCCGCACGGCCCGTGCGAAAGGTTTACGCGAGCGCCGCGTAATCGTGGGTCACGCCTTACGCAACGCCATGCTGCCGGTCATCACCGTGATCGGTCTGCAAATGGGGACGTTGCTCTCTGGAGCAGTGCTCACAGAGACGATCTTCACCTGGCAGGGAATCGGTAAGTGGCTGTTCGATTCGATTGAAGGGCGCGATTACCCGATTGTGCAGTCGATCAGCCTGATGATTACCCTGATGTATGTCGGGATCAACCTGGTTGTCGATCTGTCTTACGCCTGGCTGAACCCGCGCATTCGCTATGGATGAGTCATGGTACAAGTAGCCGCTTCTGCTCCTGACGTAGCCAATCTGACGACTGGGCGTCTGGCATCCAGCTATACTGCCCGCGTCTACGCTGCCGTGATGATAGTGCTGACACTGTTCATTGCACTGGTGGGGTTTTACCAGTTTGCGCACGGCATCTACGTTGACGCGCTGGCAGCCTGGGGTATAGCTGTGTTTCCGGCAGTGCTGGCCTGGGGAATCTGGACCAATAAGCCCTGGCGCTATCGCCTGAGCGCAGCGGTGCATCTGGTGGGTGTTCTCTTGGGCATTTACCAGATCGCTCGCTGGATCGCGCACGTAGTCGCACTGATCCTGGCCGACCCAACTATTGCTGAGGCGGGCGGGACATGGGCCGCCATCCGCGCCAAATTGCCCTCGCTGCCTGTTGATACCCTGCTGCTGGCAGATGGCATTCTCCTGATCCTCCTCAACGTGGGGCTGCTGTTCGCGTTGCGTTATTTGCGGCAGGAAGAGGCCGAGCGTCGCATCGACCCGACCTATCACAGCGGGACGGAGCTGCTTTTGCGGCGTTTTTTGACGAACAACAGTGCCAGGGTCGGGGGAAGTGTGGTCGTGCTGCTGCTGCTGATCACGTACCTGATGCCGCGCATTTCCCCGTATTATGGGCGGATCGTGTTGCAGGATGGCGATCTGAGCAGCCGCTTGAGACCGCCCGACTGTCTGATCGGTTGGCTACGTTTGCAGCAGGGCGTTGATCGCTGGCAAGGGGAAGGACCGCAGCCGACCTCACTAGCGGAATTTCCCTGCGAGCATCCTTTCGGCTTCGATAAAAACGGGCGTGACGTGACGCGCCGGGTGTTGCACGGGATCAGTGTTTCACTTGGAATCAGTATCATCGCTGTTGGAATCTCGGTGTTCGCCGGGGTCAGCATCGGCCTGACGGCGGGCTATCTCGGCGGCTGGGTAGACAGCCTGCTGATGCGCCTGATGGACATTATGCTGGCCTTCCCGGCATTGCTGTTGGCGATAGCCATTGTTGCCATGCGCGGGCCAGGGCTGGAAAATGCCATGATCGCCATCGGCATCACTGGCGTCCCGGCCTATGCGCGGCTGGCACGTTCGATGTCGATTGCCTTGCGTGAGCAGGAGTTCGTCACGGCAGCGCGCGGACTGGGAGCGACGGAGCGGCGTATCCTGAGCCAGCACATCTTGCCCAACAGTCTTGCCCCGCTAATCGTGCAGGCGACGCTGGGTCTGGGTTCTGCTGTGATTCAGGCAGCAGCATTGGGCTTTTTAGGATTGGGTCAGCAGCCACCTTTTCCTGAACTGGGCAAAATGCTGGCCGAGAGCCGCGAAGTGATGACCTCTGGTCAGTGGTGGGTGATGCTCTTCCCTGGCCTCGCGGTGATGATGATTGTGTTGGGCTTTAATCTGCTGGGTGACGCCCTGCGTGACACGCTCGATCCCAAACTGCGTGGCACATAGCTTTTCACCGTTAAAGGGAAGCTATGTCGGAGAGAAAGGGGAGGGGCGCGACATCATCGTCGCGCCCCTCCTGTTTTGTCAGGAGATAGCTCAGACGGCCTAGTAAAGCGTTTCGTCTGTCTTGGCGTCGAACAGGTGGATGTTCGCCATATCGAACGCCGCGCTCATCTTCATGCCCACGCGCGCATCGGTGCGCGGATCGAGGCGGCCCAGGAAGGTCTTGCCGTCCAACTGGAAGTAGACGATCATCTCATTGCCCATCAGTTCAACCACGTCCACATTTGCTTCCACCAGCGCCGTGACCGTGTCGGCGGGCTGGTAGTTGGGGTCGTGGATGTTTTCAGGCCGGATGCCGAAGACGATCTCGCGGCCTGCATATTTGTCATAGCGTTCCTTGAACATGGGCGGGATCGTGACCTTGAAGATGCCCGCATCGACGATGAGGTCTTCGCCTTCTTTCTTCAGGACGGCGTCGAAGAAATTCATCGCGGGGCTGCCGATAAAGCCAGCCACGAAGCGGTTGATCGGGCGACGGTACAGATTAGCGGGGGTGTCGAGCTGCTGGAGTATGCCGGCGTTCAACACGGCAATGCGCGTGCCCATCGTCATAGCTTCGGTCTGGTCGTGGGTCACATAGATAAAGGTCGTTCCAAGCTGCTGGTGCAGTTTTTGGATGAACGCGCGCGCCTCGACGCGCAGTTTCGCGTCCAGGTTTGAGAGCGGCTCGTCCATCAGAAAGACGGCGGGTTCACGCACGATGGCCCGGCCCACGGCCACGCGCTGCCGTTGACCACCTGAAAGCTGGCGGGGACGGCGGTCCAGCAGGTTTTCGATACCGAGTTCCTTGGCCGCCTTGCGCACGCGCTCGTCGATTTCCTGCTTGGGGGTCTTGCGCAGGCGCAGGCCGAACGCCATGTTGTCGTAGACGGTCATGTGCGGATACAGGGCATAGCTCTGGAACACCATGGCGATGTCGCGGTCTTTGGGCGCGACGTTGTTCACCATGCGGTCCCCAATGTAGATCTCGCCCTCGGTGACTTCCTCCAGCCCGGCGAGCATCCGCAGGCTGGTGGATTTGCCACAGCCGGAAGGGCCGACGAGCACGAGGAATTCCTTGTCGGCAATGTCGAGGTTGAGATCGGAAACGGCGTCTACATCGCCAAAACGCTTGTAGACGTGGATGAATTTGACACTAGCCACTGGATTACCCTCCCTTGTTCCTGTGTAGGATATGGCGTGTCACTGGTTTGGGTATAGTATAGTCAATTTGAGCGATATATCCAAATCGAAATGCCCCCAAACGGCCAGGAAAATCGCCAGTTTGGATCACACAGCCGCGCTTAGTGTTTGAAGTGCCGCACGCCAGTGAACACCATCGCCACACCTGCCTTGTCGGCGGCGGCGATCACTTCTGCATCCCGTACGGAGCCACCCGGCTGCACGATGGCGCTCACGCCCGCAGCAGCAGCGGCTTCCACGCCATCAGGGAACGGAAAGAAGGCATCCGACGCCAGCACGGCTTTTTGCGCCCTGGGACCGGCCTTTTCGACGGCCAAATGCACCGCGTCCAGGCGGCTGGGCAGCCCACCACCGATCCCAACCGTTGCGCCGGGGACGGCGATCACAATAGCATTCGACGGCACGAACTGCACGCATTTCCAGGCAAAACGCAGCGTCTGCATCTCTTTGTCGGTCGGCTTCCAGCGGGTTACAACACGCCAGTTTGCTTCGGGGGGGTCGCCCTGGTCGATGGTCTGTGCCAGGAACCCGCCCCGGATGCTGCGCATCTGCCACTGGCGTGGCAAAGGCTCAGCTTCCATTTTGAGCAGGCGGCAGTTGCGGCGGGACGTTGCCAGGCTTTGCTGGGCTGATGGAGTAAAGCCTGGCGCAGCGATGGCTTCTATAAACAGGTCGCTGAGTTCTGTCACGAAGGCATCATCGACGGTCCGGTTGACCGCGATCACGCCGCCGAAAGCGGAGACGCGGTCTGAGGCCAGGGCGGCAGGGAAGGCTCTGGCTATGGTTCGTTCGCTGGCGATGCCGATAGGAGACAGATGCTTGACGATCACAACAGTTGCTTCGTCAAAGGCCGAGACGGCGCGCCAAGCTGCATCCAGATCGAGCAAGTTGTTGTAGGAGAGCGCCTTGCCGCCTAACAACTGCCCGCCGAGTGGCAGGTCCGTTGTGCATGGCGCGTAAAAGCCGCCCTGCTGATGAGGGTTTTCGCCATAGCGCAGGTCGCCCGTCTTTACCAGCCCAATCGACAGTACATCCGGCAGCGCCGAATCGCTCTTTGCCGATGGGGGTAGCTTTTGCAGCAGGTAGGCATGAATCAGGGTGTCGTAATCCCGTGTGTGGCCGAAAGCCTTGACGGCCAGTTCAAGGCGCAGAGAATCATCGATGTCGCCCGTGTTGCGCAGCGCAGTGCCGATACGCTCGTAATCCGCTGGATCGCAGAGGACGGTCACACGCGCAAAATTCTTGGCTGCTGCACGCAGCAGCGCCACCCCCCCAATGTCGATCTGTTCGACGGCTTCTTGAAGCGAAACGCCCGCCCGGCTGACTGTTTGCTGAAAGGGATATAGGTTACACACCACCATACTGATGGGGGCATAGCCGTGCCGGCGTAAATCTTCCAGATCGGCCTCGCTGTCACGGGCCAGAATACCCGCGTGGATCGCCGGATGTAGCGTTTTCACGCGCCCTCCCAACATTTCTGGCAGGGCGGTCACGGCTTCGACGGGCGTTACGGGCAGACCGGCGACCTGCAAGGCGGCAGCCGTCCCGCCGCTTGCGATCAGGTCCCAGCCCAATTCCAGCAACTGGCGGGCGAACTCGATCAGGCCGGTTTTATCGGAGACACTTATCAGAGCACGGGGCATTATTCCCTCCAATCTGGCATAGACGAACACGCGCGATTACAATAAGCGCGCGGTAAACCGAAACGCCTTCATTTGAGGTATGCATCAGGGAGAGTGCCATGTCTTCCACCAAGCAAGCAGCCCGGATCCGTGAGCGGCGTGATGTTAAGGCCATTCCTCACCTGCAACAGTACGCGCCTGTCTGGTTGGAAAGAGAACAAATCCTCGAAGAAGACGATGCCATCCTCTTCAACGTGGTTTTTCGCCATCCGGTTTACGGATGGGTTACCCGCCGCTACCGCTACGATTCCTTTAATGACGTTCTTTACTACAAGGGGCAGCTCTCGCTGCCTGAATCCGCAGTCTTGATCATCCAGGAAACCGCGCCTTACATCAACAGTGCCCAGACGAATTTCCCCAATGCCTATGGAGGGTAGGCAGGCAATGGTCAGGGATGCCGGGCGATCAGCATAAATACTTCGGTGTCGCGGCCCCCCATCTGGTATTTGTAGTTTTCGTTACCCCGTAGAAAGTCGAACACCCGCTGTCCATGCTCGATAGCATGACGGATGGTGTAGGCCAGCAGGACGATGCCAGGGCTGAGGTGGGCGTATTGCCCATCCTGCCCTGAATTATAGACCAGCACCTGGTTATTATAGCTGAAGTTCAGGTAGGCGGCAGCGGGATTTCCGCCGACCGTCAGAATATTCAGTTGCAGCCAGCCGCGCTCCATCAGGACAGGTGTGATCATCCTGAAGAAAGCGAGGTTTTGCGGATCGCGTAAGAAGACCGCCTTCTCCTCTGCGCTGGAAGCCATTAGCCGCAGAAAACGCTCCAGTTCGGCTTCCAGGTCGTGTTCTGGCCCGACCGTATACCATGCCACGCCCTCCGGCGCGCCTTGTGCTCGCCGAATTTTGCGTCGCAGTTCGTGGCGTTGTTTTTTATCCAGACTTGCCAGGTAATCGTTCCAGGTCGCGGGCAGCTCGATCACCGGGCATACTTCTTGAAGTTTAACGGTCACATCGAAGCCGCGCGCGCGGAGCTGATCGGGCAGGCACGCCAGCGTGATAGACGCCGCCGGGATGTTGCACAGGTCGAGCACGTCGTAGCTGTTTGGTTGAGCTGCCAGATAGTCTGCCAGCGCAGGGAAAAAAGTACTTTCGTATCCCCGTGCAACGATGATGTCCAGGTAGTCGGTCACTTCCACACAGCCGACGGTGCGTACGACACGCCCCCTGGTCGGATGGTTTTCGATGAACCAGGGTGCAATGGCGATCAATTCATTGTCGTCTGTGCGGCAGGTGATAATCCAGAGTATGCCGGGATGATAAGCTGTCCACCAGGTCTGTTGCCATTCGTCCGTGAGAAAAATGCCGTCGGCGCTGCTACGCTGGAGCAGGGAGTTCCATTCGTCGCGCAGGGCGTTAAAAATTTGGGGATCGGAGAAGGACTGAAAATTCACTTGTAAAGTCTTTCGGTAAAGAATTCCCAGATATCATTGTGAATTATAACGCTGCCATAGGGGTAATCAAGCCTTTGAACAGATCGCCGACTTTGCAAACAGACCATTGACGCCCGTGAGCGGGCCGTGCTATACTTTTTCCACCAATTTAAACCGTTTAACGACGATGATGGAGAGGAGTAGGCGAATCCGCCTCCTCGACAGAGAGGGCAGGCCATAGGCTGAGAGCCTGCTGGGGTCGCTCCGCCGAACGTCGCTCCTGAGTTGAGGTGCTGAACGACAGTAAGCATCTCCGGGTCTGCCCGTTAACGCTCTAGAGTGCCCATGCCTGACGATGGGGCGTGGGAATCGAGGTGGTAACACGGAAGGTTGTAGCCTTTCGCCCTGGGTGGCGAAAGGCTTTTTTGTTGCCCGAATCTGTGCCTGATTGTGTGAAAGTGCAGACCGGCGCGCCCAGCGACTTGTTGAAGCGCGCATCTTGCGAAGGTGAGTATCGCCATGCCAAAAGAAATGCCCAAGACGTTCGACTACCTGGAAGCAGAGCCGCGCCTTTATCGCTGGTGGGAAGAAAATGGCTGGTTCAAGCCTGAAGTGGCTGGTCCAGACGCCGAACCGTTTGTGATCGCTATCCCGCCGCCGAACGTGACCGGGGAATTGCACCAGGGCCATGCTCTGTTTGTCTCCCTAGAAGACCTGATGATCCGCTATGAGCGGATGCGCGGCAGGGCGGCGCTGTGGGTGCCTGGCACAGACCATGCCGGGATCGCCACCCAATTGATGGTAGAAAAGATGCTCGAAGCCGAGGGCACGAGCCGCGAAGCCATCGGGCGCGAGGAGTTTCTCTATCGTACCTGGGAATGGAAGAAGAAATACGGTGGCAGAATTGCCGAGCAGCTCCGTCGTCTGGGGGCAAGTTGCGACTGGGATCGCCAGCGTTTCACGCTGGACGAAAAGCTGTCGGTGGCGGTGCGGGAAGCCTTCGTAACGCTGTGGGAACAGGGCCTGATCTATCGCGGTCCGCGGCTGATTAACTGGAGTCCACGTCTCAAAACAGCGGTCAGTGATCTGGAGGTGGAATACACCGAAGTGGACGGCAGGCTGTACTACTTCAAGTATCGCCTGCAAGACGACCCGGAAGCGTTTATCCCGGTGGCGACCACACGCCCCGAAACCATCCTGGGCGACACGGCGGTGGCCGTACATCCCGACGATGCACGCTACAGGCAGTTCGTGGGACACAAGGCCATCGTGCCCATGTTGAACCGGGTGATCCCGGTGATCGCGGACGAGTACGTGGATCGTGAATTTGGCTCCGGCGCGCTCAAGATCACGCCCGGCCACGACCCGAACGACTACGAGATCGGGCAGCGGCATGGCCTGGAGATCATCAATATCATGAACCCGGATGCCACGCTCAACCAGAACGCAGGTCCGTATGCCGGCCTGGACCGTTTCGAGGCGCGCCGTCGGCTGTGGGAAGATATGCGCGCGGCGGGGCTGGTCATCCGTGAGGAACCCTATCGCCACAAGGTGCCGGTTTCTCAGCGCGGCGGGGAACTGGTCGAGCCGTTGATCAGCGAGCAGTGGTTCGTGAATATCAAGCCGCTGGCTGAGAAGGCTATCCAGGCTGTGCGCGATGGGCGCATCAAGATCGTGCCGGAACGCTTCGAGAAGGTGTACTTCAACTGGATGGAAAACATCCGCGATTGGTGTATCAGCCGCCAGTTGTGGTGGGGACACCGCATCCCGGCGTGGTATGGACCTATGGGCGAGATCGTGGTCAGCCGGCAGGGGCCGCCGCTGGACGGTCGTGACTGGGTGCAGGACCCCGACGTGCTCGATACCTGGTTCAGCAGCGGCCTGTGGCCGTTCAGCACGCTCGGCTGGCCGGAACAGACGCCTGATCTGGCGCGCTTCTACCCGACGGATGTGCTGGAAACCGGCTACGACATTCTGTTCTTCTGGGTGGCGCGCATGATCATGATGGGCCTGTGGTTTACCGACAACATCCCGTTCCACACCGTTTACCTGCACGGCCTTGTCAGAGACGAGCAGGGCCGCAAGATGAGCAAGACGGCTGGCAACGTGGCCGACCCGATTTTGACTGCCCAGGAGTACGGCACGGACTCGCTGCGGTTTACGCTGCTGACCGGCAGCACGCCCGGCAACGACATGAACCTGTCGGAAGACCGCATCCGGGGCAACCGCAACTTCGGCAACAAAATCTGGCAGATGGCGCGTTTCGTGACGACCAACCTGGGTGGCGAAGCGCCTGTTGGCCCACCCGCGCGGGAAGGACTCGGTCTGCCGGACCGCTGGATTCTCAGCCGCTTGCACGGCCTGATCGAGAACGTTCAGCGGTTGTTCGACGCCTATCAGTACGGCGAGGCCGGGCGACAGATTTACGACTTTTTGTGGGGCGACTACGCCGACTGGTACATCGAGATCGGCAAGGAAACGCTGTTCGGCAGTGACGAGGCGGCCAAGTCGCGCGTGCGGCACGTGCTGGCCTACACGCTGGAGATCGCCCTGCGCCTGCTGCATCCCTATATGCCCTTCATCACGGAAGAGGTGTGGCAGTATCTTCCCCACGACGGCCCGGCGCTGATGCTGGCCCGCTGGCCGCAGGCCGACCCGGCTTACCGTGATGAACAGGCCGAGGCCGAAATGGGGGCACTGATCGAGATGATCCGGGGCATCCGCAATGTGCGCTCCGAATACAATGTGGACCCCGCCCGCCGGATCAGGGCGCTGGCGCAGCCGGGAAATTACCGAACGTTGATCGTGAAACAGGCGGCGCTGTTTGCCCGTCTGGCCCACGTGGAGGAGATCGCATTCCTTGCGGCAACGGATGCGGCCCCGGCGCAGGCGGCGTCGGTGGTGGTGGGCGATGCAACGATCTATCTACCGCTGGCCGGTATGATCGATCTGGAAGCTGAACGTCAGCGTCTGGGCAAAGAACTGGACACGCTGGCCGGGCAGCTAGAACGGTCCGCCCGATTGCTGGAGAATCCGGACTTTGTCAACCGCGCCAAGCCCGATGTGGTTGAGCGCGAACGAGCTAAGCTGGCTGACCTGTCCTCGCGTCGTGAGGCGCTGGAAAAGCGACTGAAGGCGCTGCAAGGATAAACAGGCAGCGGCCATGAACGTGATCGAGGCGCGGACGGCGTTCGCGCCTCGATGATTCCTTCCGGTCAAATAGCTTCTCAGGATTGGCTTTTGCTTTTTTGTTTCTCGTAAATCGCGCGCCCGGCTTCCTGTGCGACTCGCTTGACTTCGGGATCGGTTTCGACGCGGAACAGTTCTTCCAGGGCGGGGAGGGCGATAGGATCGCCGATCAGACCCAGTTCGCGGGCTGACTTGATGCGCACCTGCGGGTTTTTGTCCTTCAGCCGCGAAATGTGGAAAGCCACAACATCAGGCATCCTGAAAGCTCCTCCGTGTGCAAAAATCAGCGGCGCTTCTGTTTACGGGCCTGCGCTTGAGCCAGGATGTCGGCAGCTTTCTGGCGCTCGTCCGCCGACGCCTGGTGGGTTTCGGTAGCGCGACGGAGGGCGGCGTAGTAAATCGATTTTCCAACCCGCTGCGCGAAGACGCGCAGCGCCGGGACGGGGTCGGCGGCGAAGACTGCTGCCAGGGGACCCAGAACCGCCGGATCGCCGATCATCTCCAACTGGCGAAGCGCCTCCCATCGTACCTGGGGATCGGGGTCGCCCAGGCGCCGTATCCAGATTTCGTTGCTGGTCATCGTTTTCCGTGATTGTAGATCAGGTCTCTGAACCGGGAGCATCTTGCAGCAGGTCCCCGGCCAGGTCGGATAGACTTACCTCATTGGCGTCGGCTGGTTTTTCACGCAGGGCATCCAGCAGTTCGCGTTGCTGCGCCTGAAGTTCACGTTCCAACAGGAACTTTTGATCCAGTGTCGATTTACCAGTAAAGATCGGGCTGCTGACCTCTGCGATGAGCATTTCCTCATGGTCCGGTTTGGATGGGGCAGCGTACTGCTGCCGAAGGGCCTTTTCGGTCGAGTGGCCGCGCTGATGCGCCTGCCACAGCAGTCGCCCGGCCCATTGCGCCGTCTGACGCACGTGGGCATCGGGATCAGTTTTAAAAACATGAGCGACGGCCTGGAGTGCCTGGGTTTCCTCGACCATCGCCAGGATACGCAGCGTTTCGCTTCGCACTGCTGGATCGGCGTCTTGCAGGCGTTGCAGCAGAGTTTGCAGGTCCACCGACAGGACTCCCTCCGGCGCATGGTCGGCTATTCTGCCCGTGTTATAATTCATGTTCCAACAGACCACAAGTGACGAAGATAGTTTTGAGCCGGGGAAGTCTGTCCTGCACAGATGGCGCCATAAAGTTCTTGCTTTGAGGCGTGGCAAGCAGCCGCGACAGCACGAGCTGAGGCGATTGCTGGCGCAGGGCGGCGTGCCGAACTAACAGAAAGGGGGGATTACCTATGCCGTATCTGCTCGGTATTGACAACGGTTCGACGGTCTCGAAGGCGGCATTGTTCGACACAGCGGGCAACGAGGTCGCGGTTGCCAGCGCCAGCGCGGAGACGATTTATCCGCATCCCGGTTGGACCGAGCGTAGCATGGAGGCGCTGTGGCAGACCACCGCACAGGCTGTCCGGGCGGTGCTGGAAAAGTCTGGCGTCAACCCGCGCGACATCGCGGGGATCGGCAATACCGGGCACGGCAACGGGCTATACCTGATCGACCGACACGGTCAGCCGGTGCGTAACGGCATTCAGTCGCTGGACACGCGGGCGGCATCCATTCTTGAGGATCGCAAAAAGAACGACATTCAGGGCAGGGCTTTCCCTTACATCTTGCAGGAGTTCTGGCCTGCGCAGCCACATGCGCTATTGCAGTGGATCAAGTACAACGAGCCGGAGGCTTACGCACGCATCGGCAACATCCTGTTGTGTAAAGACTACGTCAAGTTCAGGTTGACAGGCGTGGTTACGAGCGATTACACCGATATGAGCGGCACCTGCCTGTTGGATAATGTGCGCCGTGCCTATTCGCGCGACCTGATGGAACTGTACGACATTCCGGAGGTGTTCGGCGCGCTGCCGCCCCTGGTGCAGAGCTTCGAGGTCGTGGGGCGTGTCACGCAGGAGGCTGCTGAAGCTACCGGGCTTGCCGAGGGAACCCCGGTGGTCGGTGGAATGTATGACGTGGATGCGGGGGCGTTGGGCGCGGGCGTGATCGAGCCGGGTACGCTGTGCATGATCGCTGGATCGTGGAGCATCAACGAGGTGATCATCGAGCGCCCGGTGCAGGACCCGGCGCTGGCGATGGTATCCGTTGCCATGATCCCCGACCGCTGGCTGGTGCTGGAAGGCAGCGCCACGTCGGCGACCAATCTGGAATGGTTCGTCAACCAGTTCTGCGCTGAGGAAAGACAGGAGGCGCAGCAGCGCGGTCTCTCGGTCTATGATGTGGTCAACGAGCGGGTTGCGGGTCTGTCTCCCGGCGGCACGAGCGTGATCTTTCACCCATTCCTGTTCGGCTCCAACGTCCAGGCGAGCGCCAGAGCGGGCTTTTACGGCGTAGCTGGGTGGCACACCAAAGCGCATCTGTTGCGTGCGCTGTATGAAGGCGTGGTTTTCAGTCACCTGACGCATGTGGAGAAGCTGCTCAAGCTCGGCCCGCTCAGCGTGGCGCGGCTGACCGGTGGCGGGGCGCGCAGCGAAGTGTGGACACAAATTTTTGCCGATGCCCTTAATATGGCGATGGAAATCCCACACGGCGTCGAGGTCAGTGCGCGCGGCGCGGCGATGAGTGCGGGTATTGGTGTAGGAGTCTACCGGGATCACGCCGATGCGGTGCAGCAGGCAGTGCGGATCATCCGGCGGCAGGAGCCGATCTCCACCAACACACCGCTGTATCGGGCGCGCTATGCGGTGTACCGGGAGTTACTTGGTGCGATGCAAAAACCCTGGGATACCCTAAGCCGTCTCGACGCCTGAGCGACGGGTTTACCTTTGCCGACAGAGTCTGTATACTAGGCAGTTATCCGTCTCACCGGTCTCTATGTCACAACAGGCGGGGACGGGGGGATGGGGTTGGGTTTCGAGCAACATGGACAATGAGCCGTGATTGATCAGGCGATTGTGCTGGCATCGGGACGTGGGGTGCATACTGGGCCGCTGACGCGGGATCGTCCTCGCGCAATGTTGCCTGCATTGGGCAGGCCGATGGTCGCGCGCGTGATGGAACGCCTGCGTGAAGCGGGAATCCAACGCTGTGTGGTGATCGTCGGTGAGGATGAAGGCGAGGTTGCCTCGTATCTGCACACATTTCGCCATCGCGGCGAGGAGATCACCTTCTGCCTCCAGGCAGCTTCACTGGGTCTGGCCCATGCGTTGGCCGAGGCGCTCCACAGTCTGACCGGGCCGTTTGTGTTGGTCAATTCTGAACTGTTATTCCCGGTGGATTTTCTGCCTCGGTTGCTGCGGCGGTTTGAGTCGGCTGAGACGGCGGCGGTCCTCGGTGTGATCCAGGTGCGGGGACAATGGCAGGAAAGCCTGCTGCCGGTACGCATCGAGGGGGAATTCGTCTCGGCGGTTTTGCAAGCCCCTCAACTGGCTGGTGAAGGGGAATATGGTGCTTTTCTGGCCTATGCCTGCGCCCCAGCGGCGTTGCCTTACCTTACCGGTCAGCGGGCTATCCTGCGCACGGAGCATGACCTGCCAGAAGTTTTGCAGCGGATGATCGCCGACGGACTACCTATCGGCCATGCCCATGCGGCCTGGGCTTTGCGCCTGATCGAATACGCCGACCTGCTGGCGATCAACCGTCTGCTGCTCCGTGAAGAACGCGATGCCCATATCCTCAGTGAGCTGCCCGGCTCAGTGCAGATCGTGCCGCCGGTGCGCATCGATCCCCATGTCAGTGTGGGACAGCGGGCGCGTATTGGCCCGAACGTCTACCTGGAGACGGATTGTGTTGTCGGACAGGGGGCGGTCATCAGCGATGCGGTGGTGCTGCGCGGCGCGACCGTCCGCGCGGGTGAGCAGGTGCGCGGTAGTGTGGTAACGCGCCGCTCCGCCGAGTTATGATGAGGCCGCTTCTGGCCTGCGTCCGCCGGTTTTTTTGCGGAGCCATCGCCTGATGCCTGCTACGATCCAATGTCCGATTTGCCAGACGGTGCTTGCTCCATCTGTGCGGCTATGTCCGGTGTGTGGGGCGCGGCTACCACGTCAGATGGCCAGTGAGTCTCTGGTGAAACCACCCCTGTTCGCCGGGAAGATTGACACGCTTTTCGATCCGGCGCGAGGTGAGGACGACCTGTTCGCGCCGCGATTGTTCCGCTTTCCCTGGCGGCTGCTGATGGTATTGCTGCTGATCGGTACGCTGGCGGGTGTAGTGGCGTGTGTTTTAGGCGGACTGCTGTTGCTTCGCTGGCCTGGCGGATTGCGAGACTCCAACGTGCTCGCGCCCGCTTCTGCCAGCCGAACCGCCGTTCCCACGCTGGCCCTGCCCGGAAATGGCAATATGCCCGGCCAGGCAATGACGCTGTCGCCGACCCTGTTTTTGCCGACGCTGACTCCCGCGCCGCCTCCGACCAGTACCCTGACGCCGACGGCTACGCCCGGTCCTTGTGAGCAAGTGGTCCAGGCGAACGACACCTTATATGGCCTGGTTGCTCGGTGTGGGCATCGGCATTATGAGGCGTTGATCGACGTGATCCTGGAGATGAACAACCTGACCTCGCCGGAAAGTCTTCAGATCGGGCAGGTTATCCGCATCCCCTGGCCGACGCCCACACCCGACGTGGCCGTGCCCGCAGGTGACGCAGGCAGCGGGAACGCGGTGGGGGCGCTGCCCGTCCAGGTGTTTTCGGCAGCTGAGCCAGGCGGAGAAGCTGCCGAAATGCTGTTTACGCCCACCCCTACTCTTCAGCCCGGCGTGATGTGGTACACGGTACAGCCCAACGACACCATCATTGCTATAGCGATCCAGTTCAACGCCAACGTCGAGATTCTTTCGCAATTGAACCCAGAAGTGACGTTTTCACAGTGCGACTTCGGTCTGGATAGTGGCGGGCCAAATTGTATCGTCAACCTGTATCAGGGGCAGCAGTTGCGCGTTCCTGCGCCGACGCCGACGCCAACCCTTTCCCCGACCCCTTCTGGCAGCGAGACGGCCACGCCGACGCCAACACCGACGTTTAACGCGCCATCGCTGCTCAGTCCGGGAAATCTGGCGCATTTCGGCGCAGCCCAGATGGTCACGTTGCGTTGGGTGACGACCGGTGTTCTGGCTCCTGGCGAAGTCTATCTGATCACCCTGACCGATTCGACCGACGGCACGGTGCGCACAGCCACGACGACCGAAACATTGTTTATCTTGCCGGCGGATTGGCAACCCCGTGATGGCCAGCGCCATACCTTTGTGTGGAATGTGTCTGTAGGGCCATCTAACGGCGCGGGTGGCCTGGCTTCGGTTACATTTGCGACCGAAGCGCGTAACTTCACCTGGGATAGTCGCTGAGGAAACCTATGTCTCGTCTGCCTATTGGTCTGCTGGTCGGGGGAATCGTGGGGGGGATGATTCTGAGCGGGTGTAACTTTGTGTCTGGACCAGGTAGCCCGGCGACAGCGACCTCTGCCGCTGCTGTCCAGTCAACCTCACCGCCCGTCACTGTGACGGCGACGCCACCGGATCTGATGGCGATCATCCCTGCGCCGACAGCGACGCCGGTTACGCCTTCGGCCACACCGACGATTACCAACACGCCAGGGCCTTACGCACATGTCATCCAGCAGGGCGAGACGCTGTTCGGCATCATCCTGGAATATGGTCACGACGATCCTTATACCGTCATGGACGAGGTCATGGCGCTCAATCCCGGTTTTACCAACCCGGATCGCCTGCCGCCGCCGGGAACAACGCTGTTGATTCCACCGCCGACTTCCTCGCCGACCCCGCCCGGTGGCGAATTGACGGCGACGGTCATTGCCCGCAATCCGCCGACGGCCACACCACCCATGTTGACGATGGTCCACGTTGTGGCCGAGGGGCAGAGTATGCTCGGCATTGCCGGGCAATATGATACCACCCTGTCGATTTTGCGAAGCTTGAACCCGGATGTCGGCTGGCGCGGCTGCAACTTTGCAATTCCCACCGGCGGGCCGGATTGTAGCCCCGCGTTGAGTATCGGCCAGGAGATCATTGTGCCTGCCCCCACGCCCACACCTACGCTCTCGCCTACGCCGTCTGGCAGCGAGACACCTACACCCACGCCGACCTTCGGGCCGGTGCGTCTGTTATGGCCTTCGCCGGGAGATATTGTGGCCGGTGGGCCGCTGGTCTTGCGTTGGGTGTCGGCGGGCGTGCTCCAACCGGACGAGGTTTACCAGGTGACGGTCTATGACCGCACAACTGGCGTGATCTATACACAATTTACCCGCGACAACACGCTTACCCTGCCTTCGGAACTCCAACCCACCGATGCGATCACGCATGAAGTGACCTGGCAGGTGGTCGTGGCAAGGGTCGGGCCAGATAACCGCGCAGCGGTCGTCGGGGCGGTCGGTGAGGAGCGCCTGTTGCAGTGGGTGGCGGCCCGGTAGAGGCAAACCGGGTTGCCTGCTACTGCTGTGGTGTGACGCCGGGCGTCGGTGTGACCGCCGTCAGGTTGAACTTCTGCGATCCGCCCTGTGGGACGATCACCTGCCCACGCTGGATGGCAGTGCAGCGGAAGCCCTCCGCCGTTACACCGGCAGCCGTGTAATCGACCACGTAATTGTAGGTTACGTTTGGCGCGACTTCGACCGACACCGTCTCGCCGACCGGCACATCGCGGGTTACAGTTTCGTTGGTCTGCGTGTTGGTCAATTCCACGCGAATTGTCCCGCAGACGGTCTGGTTTTCAAAGACGACGGTTGTCGGTCCGGTGCAGGCAGCCAGTGTCAGGCACGGTAGCAGAACAACCAGCATGAGCAAAAAACGGTAATGTTTCATGGCGTGTCAGTTTCCTTGGCGGCATTTTTGAGGTTCGGGTAGGGGCGCATTATACCGCCTGCCGGATAATCAGGTGCGCCCGAACTCGCGGGCCAGTTGTTCGGCGCTCAGGTGAATCAGGGTCGGGCGCCCATGCGGACAAGTGTGCGGCGAGGTGCAGCGTTCCAACTGACGGACGAGCGATTGCATCTCGCTGGTGCTAAGTACTTGCCCGGCTTTCACTGCTGCGGCTTTGCAAATGTGCAGGATGATTTGTTCCTCCAACGCCGCCTGGCCGGGTTTAGCGCCGCTTTCCAGGTCTTCCACGATGGCGCGCACGGCGTCGGCAGGGTCGCGGTCTGCCAGAATGGCCGGGACGGCCCGCACGCGGAACATCCGCCCGCCGAACGGCTCCAGATCAAGACCGACCGCTGCCAGGGACGGCAGATATTCCTCGACCAATGCTGCCGCCGACAGCGACAACTCCACTGTCACCGCATCGAGTGCTTGCTGCGCGATGGGCTGGCGGGCGGCCTGGGTGGTCATCAACTGCTCAAACAGGATGCGCTCGTGCGCGGCGTGCTGGTCGATCAGGTAAAGGCCTGCCGGTCCTTCGGCGACGATGTAACTGGTGGCCACCTGGCCGATCACACGCAGCATGGGCAGGCTGCGCGGTCGGATGGGGCGCTCCGGGCCGGCAGGGATGGCAGTGAGCCGTGCGTCGTCCAGCGGAATTGGGCGTTGGTGGGCGTGGCTACCCGGCCCTTCCCAGTAGAGGTCCAGTTCGGGCTGGGCCTGTTCGCGGGGGAAGGGCTGGCGGGCGACTGTCCAGATTGGTGCGCGTGGCGCTTCCAGGTCCGCCATGGCGATAGACGGGGCAGGGGATTGGTCTACGACGGCGCGGCGAACGGCCCGCTGCACTGCTGCGAAGACGGCATCTGGACTGCGGAAGCGGACTTCTGATTTGGCCGGATGTACGTTAACGTCCACCTCTTCCGGTGGCAGCGCGATCATCAATACAGCTACGGGGTAGCGTCCTTTGGGCAGAAGGGTGTGATAAGCCTGCACGACGGCGTAAGCCAGCGTCGAGTCCTGGATGGCGCGTCCGTTGACGAACAGGGTGATATGGGAGCGATTGGCCCGGTTCTGAGCAGGGGTGGACGTATAGCCGTATACCTCGACAGGCGGCAAGTCCGGGCGAGGTGGGGGGAGGGGGGTGACTTCCAGCATATCGCGGAATGTTTCCAGCCCTAGCGCGTTGGCGAGCACATCTGCCAACATCCCTGTGCCGTAAGAACGGAACACCTCTCGCCCGTCGTGCGTCAAGACGAAACGCACCATTGGGTAAGCCATGGCATAGGTGGTCACGAGCGATGTGATGTGACGGCGCTCGGTTGTCGCGCCTTTGAGGAATTTGAGACGGGCCGGCGTATTGAAAAACAGGTCTTCGACGGCGACGACTGTGCCTTGCGGCGCGCCGATGGACCGCCGTGATACCATTTTACCGCCTTCAACCCGTGCCTGAACGCCGACGGGTTCGGCGGCATGGCGCGTGGTCAGTGTGACCCGGCTGACCGAGGCGATACTGTGCAACGCCTCGCCCCGGAAGCCCAGCGTGTTGATGTGAGCAAGGTCGTCGATGCTGGCGATCTTGCTGGTGGCATGGCGAGCAAAGGCCAGTTCGACTTCGGCAGCAGGAATGCCCATCCCGTCGTCACTCACGCGGAGCAACCGGCTGCCACCGTTTTCGACCTCGATTTGAATCTCGCCTGCGTCGGCGTCGAGGGCGTTCTCCACCAACTCTTTGACGACCGAAGCCGGGCGCTCCACAACCTCGCCTGCCGCGATCTGCGCAGCAACGACTTCTGACAAAACATGGATGGGCATTGGATTGACTCAATCAGCGAAAAGGTGCTCGTCCGACGTAAAATGCTGCATCATCCGCTGCTGCCGCCCAGGAGGTTCGCACCCGAAAGCGGAATACGGAAATAAAAGCTGCTGCCCTGGCCCAGGGTGCTTTCGGCCCAGGCGTCGCCGCCATGCCGTTGCGCCACGCTGCGCACAATGAACAGGCCCAAGCCGCTGCCCTTGATTTTGTTCTTTTTGATTTCCGGCGTGATGATGCGGTTGCCGCGCTGGAACAGCCTGGGCAGGTGCTCCGGCGCGATTCCCAGGCCCGTGTCACTCACACGGATGAGCACCGCGTCGCTGTCCAGTTGTATCGACACGTTGACATCGCCGCCGTTAGGCGAATACTTGATAGCGTTGCTGACCAGGTTGATCAGGGCGCGCTCGATCATCAGGCTGTCTACATTAACGATAGGGATGTTGGGGGCAATGGTTGCACTGAGCCGGACGGTCTGTTTTTCGGCCACGCCCTGATGATTTGCGACAATCTCGCGCACCATCGCCGCAAGGTCGCACGGCTCACGGGACATCTCGTAGGAACCTGTCAGCGGGTCCCACCGTCCGGCGTCCTGAATGTTCTCCACCAGGGCACTCATCTGGGTGATCCCGTTGAGGATTTTTTCGACGAACTCCACCTGTTTCTCGTTGAGATTCCCGGCGGATTGCAGCAGGCTGGCAAAGCCCTGCATAAAGGTCAGCGGCGAACGCAGGTCGTGGGAAACCAGCCGCACGAATTCGGCCTGGTTGCGGTTGAGCAATTTGAAGCGGGTGATGTCGCGTAGGATCAGCACCCAGCCACCAAACTCGCCCGACTTGGAACGCACTTTGGAAAGGTGTGGCGAAAAGGTGCGCCCATCCTGACTTTCCCATTCTTCTTCGCCTGTCAGGATGGTGTCGTTTTCAAAAAAGCGCAGCAGATTGGGATACTGGCTCAGAACGTCGGCAACGGGCCGCAGCAAGACCGCCTGTGCTTCTGCGCCGACCAGTCGCTCGGCGGCGCTATTCAGCAGCGACACACGCCGCTTGCGATCTACCACCAGCACGGGATCGGTGGTGCTTGCCAAGACGGCGGCCAGCCGTTCGCGGTCGGCCTCAGCCTCTTGCCGGGCACGCGCGCCAGCGGCGGCGGTCGCGGCCTGGGCTGCCAGCACCGCTAACACGGCCTGTTGATCCTCGGTCCACATATGCGGGGTAGAGCACCCCAGCCACAAGACGCCCTGATGCTGGCCTTCGGCATACAGCGGCCACAGCGCCATAGCGCCCAGGTGCTCGGTCAGCGGCGTATAACGTAGATCGGAGGCGGCGCTGAGGTCGGTGACGATGATCGGTTGATTTTCCTGCGACAGATCAAGCGTTAAAGCGTCAAACGCTGCCAGTGTGCTATGGATGTCGCCCGCGCCAAAGGCGCTGTTGTCCGGTATTCCACTGAGAACGATGCGGGCGCCATCGGCCCGGCTGATATGCAGGATGCCCTCGAGAATCGCCGCCATCATCTCCGCCAGAGTCGTGCCGGAGGTCAATACCCGGCTTACGTGAAGCAAGATGGCTTGTTCTTCGAGGAGATTCTGCCAGTCGGTTTGAGCATCTGTAAAAAGGTTATCCGGTTGCCCCACCGCATCCTCTCCGGCAGTGAAAAGAGGGCACCAACGCTGAGGAATAATCCCTGAGCGAACTGGCCCGTATTGCCCCCCTATCTATAGTGGGCATTATAGCATCAGGGGTTGGACAGGGCAACGCAGCGAAGGTAGTTTCGTGCGTTTGGGGGTAGCCGGGGTGGTACAAGTTGCATATCATTAGGGGAAAATCGGATTTTGCAAACGGGAGGGCAACGGATGGCAAAAAACCTGAATCCTGAAGAGTTTCAGCAGCAGATCGCGCAGTACCTCTCCCCAGATGCGCGCCGTTGGCTGGCCAATGCGCTGCATGATTATCTGGGTGGGCGTATCACCAATTTGGGGTTGCAGGCAGAAATTATCTTGCGGGCCTGGGAAAAACGGCCCGACATGGCCCTTACAGAAATGCGCGACCTAAAAAAGAACCTCGACACGGTTTCCGCTTTCCTGGTCGAAATGGTCCGACTGGTAACGCCTCCGTCCGGCGAAGGGTAGCGGTGCTTCGGGCAAGCAGGATTTCAGGCCCGGTCATCCAGCATGGTGCGAATGCGCGCGGCTACCATGTCAATGGCAACCTTGTTAAAGCCGCCTTCAGGGATAATCACATCGGCGTAGCGTTTGCTCGGTTCGACGAATTCCAGGTGCATTGGTCGCACCGTCGCAAGATATTGCTCGATCACGGAATCGACGGTGCGTCCCCGTTCGGCCACATCACGCTTGAGACGGCGAATGAAGCGCAGATCATCTGGCGTGTCTACAAAGATACGGATGTCGAACAGATCGCGCAGTTCCGGTTCGACGAACAGCAGGATACCCTCAAGCAGAATGACCGGCTGCGGCCTGACGGTGATCGTGCGGGGAAGGCGCTGATGGATGGTGAAATCGTAGACCGGGGCCTGAACTTCTTGCCAGGCGCGTAACTGGCGGACGTGCGCGATCAGCAGGCTGGTTTCCAAAGAGTTGGGATGATCGAAATTCGGGACACCGTCCTGAGTTCGCGGCACCTCGCTAATGTTGCGGTAGTAAAAATCGTGGGAAAGATAGGCGATATTGTGGCTGCCTGCCCGGTTGAGCAGGGCTTTGGCGACGGTTGATTTGCCTGAGGCCGTGCCGCCTGCGACCCCAATGGTGATAGGAGGCTGTCGATCTGGCGTGCTCATCCGTTTGGCAGTCCGTGTGATGGCTTACGATGGCGCGCAAAAAGGCCCGTTGCGTGCGCTGACGAAACGGGCCAGAAGAGCCACCCGTCAGAGTTGAACTGACAACCTAGCGCTTACGAAGCGCTTGCTCTGCCGATTGAGCTAGGGTGGCTTGTGTAGGTAAAATTATAGCAGGAGCGTTCTGGCCCGACAAGAGCGAATTCCCACCGGCAGGTGTGCGAGTTTTGCAACGGCGTGTGTCTGAGTATACTTGGAGTGAGTTCGGCTGTGAAGTAGGGGCGGACGCTGTGCCAGATGAGTCAGAGCTGGAGTTGACGATTGCCATTATGAGCGGCCCGGACGATGGCTCAAAGGTGTCTTTCCGACGGTGCGATGGGCATGGCAGCACCGGAGTTGGCGGCGCGTGGGTGCTGACCCTGGGACGGCGGGATGACTGCGACCTGTGCCTGCCGTTTGACGTTCAAATTTCGCGCTTGCACGCGCGTTTGATCTACCAGCCCGGCACAGGCTGGATGTTGGAGGACAGCGGCAGTCGGAACGGTACTTTCGTCGGCAAGAAGCGCATCGAGGGGGCAGTACGCCTGGAGGCGGGGACGCTTTTTCGCATCGGGCGTACCTGGTTGCGTCTGGAAGAGACAGGCCGGTGAGCAGTGGCATCTAAAGAACTTGACGATATTTTAAGTCTGGCGCGGGCCGAATCGGCGCATGTGCGCCATTTTTATGTCGGCATTGAGCACCTCTTTATCGTGTTGACCAAGCTCAAAGGAGGGGTGACAGCCAGTATGCTGGAGGAGTATGGGATAGCGCCGCGTTTTGTCCGCTATGTACTGCGCCAGGAAGTAGGGCAGGGGGATAACCGCCGTTTCTGGCCTGGATTCCGGGAGACGCCTCGCCTGCAAAGTGTGTTGCGCACCGCCCAGGCGCTGGCAAGTGCCCGAGGCAGCGATCAGCCAGCCGAGCGCGATTTGCTCCTGGCGATTTTGCAGGAGTCTGATAGTCTGCCGGTGCGCGTGCTGCGTGACATTGGAACGGACATTGATCGCCTGATCGCGGATGTGGCGAACTGGTCGGCGGAGATGCGCCCTCAGCACCCCGAAATTCCCATTCGCCACCGGGAGAACGTCGAACTTAGCCCCAATGAGATCAAGGTGCTTCAGCAGATGTTCCGGGGCTACGAGTACGTCATGATCGAGCGCCGCCTGGAAGGGGGATATACCTCTGCCAGCTTGCTGGTGGCCTATCCCTATCGCGCCGATGGCCGTGCTGACGCGGCGGTGGTGGTCAAACTGGATGAACAGCAGGCCATTCTGTATGAAAAACTGCGCTACGACTCATTCGTGCGTGATACGTTGCCGCCTACTTCTGCCCGGATGTTGGACAACCCGATTGTGCCTGACCGTCTGACCCTGGGCGGTCTCAAATACACTTTCGTGCGCAACCCAGGCGAGAGCGGGCCGGTGGACTTGGTGGCTTATGCCAAAGATCATTCCCCGGAGGAGTTGGGCGATCTGCTGCGCAACGACCTGTATCTCGTCTTTGGTGAAACCTGGTGGCTTCAGCGCCAGCCTTATCGCTTCAACGTCTGGCAGGAATACGAATTTGTGCTTCCTCCGGCTCTGGTGCTAGAGGCGACCGACGACACAGCATCTTCCCGCCAGAAGCTGGTTCCCAACGGCAATTGGAGTCGGCGGGGGCGCTTTGCGCCGCAAGAACTGGTGATTCTTGAAGGGTTTACCGTGCAAGAGGTGCACCACGCTCGCCAGGCGATTCAGTTATCCGCCGGGGCCGGGCCGGAGGCTGCTCAGCGGGCCTTCAAGGTGGAAGTGCGGGGCGTAGACGTTTCCTCCAACCAGTATTACCGGACAGGTATGGTGGATCGCCTGGTGGGGCGTGTGTTGTTCACGCGGGGCGACCTGCTGCGGGAGCAGGCGGCGGCCCTGGAACCGGATTTTCCGGTGAACACCGATCTGTTACCACAACGCGGTGCGCTGCCGATCCGGTTGCCTAATCCGCTGACCAGGTATCCAAACCTGTTGGAACGCTCTCTGGACGGCACGCTTTCCACCATTCACGGCGATCTGCATTTGCGGAACATCCTGGTGGGGCCGGGTGGCAATGCCTGGCTGATCGACTTTGCCGAAACGCGGGAAGGCCATACCCTTTTTGACTGGGCGGTGTTGGAGACCAGCCTGTTGGTCGAGATCGTCGCGCCGCAGCTCGAACCCGGCAGGTGGGAAGATATCTGGCCGGTGCTGAACCTGTTGTTCGCTATGGAGCAACCGGGCTGGAAACTTACCGGACGAACGCCGTTGGAACGCGCCCTGATACCGGTGGTCGCTTTGCGAGGCATTGTTGCCGAATGTCTGGCCGATTCGAAACGACCGATGGAATATTTTGTCGCACTGGCGTTATGTGCGTTGCGCGTGCTCAAGTGGAACACGGTGCCGCGCACAGCCCGCCGCCTGCTGTTCCTGGTATCGTCGCTGGCGATGGCCTCGGCAGGCGTGAAGGAATCCACATCGTCTTCCCCGCCCGATACCACCCAGACAGAGATCGACGTTCGGTTCTGATGGAGAAGAGTAGCGGCGGAAATTGTCCGCCGCTACCATTTCGTCACGCCGACAACCTTGCAAGAATGGCGTCGGTCATTTCAGAGGTCGATACCGGTGTCCCACCCGGCCCGACAATGTCGGCGGTACGTAGCCCGGCGTCCAGCGCGGCGGCGACGGCCTGTTCCACGCGATCTGCTTCTGATGCCAACCCCAGGCTGAAGCGCAGCAGCATGGCCGCGCTGAGAATTGTGCCGATAGGGTTGGCGATACCCTTTCCGGCGATGTCTGGCGCGGAACCGTGAATTGGCTCGTACAGACCGAATGTTCCCTCGCCCAGCGAAGCCGAGGGCAGCATTCCTAGCGAACCCGCCAGCGTGGCCGCCTCGTCGCTGAGGATGTCGCCGAACATGTTCTCTGCCACCAGCACGTCGAATGAAGCCGGACGGCGCATCAGGTACATGGCGCAAGCGTCTACCAGAACGTGTTCTACCGTCACATCGGGATATTCTTGGGCGACTTCGTTCACCACACGCCGCCACAGCCGCATCGAAGCCAGCACATTCGCTTTATCTACCGAGGCCAAGCGTTTGCGCCGCTGCTGCGCCGCCCGAAAAGCCACGTGAACCACCCGTCGGACTTCTTCGACGGTGTAGTACATTGTGTCATAGGCGTAGTTGTTGTCACCCTGTTCTTGCTGCTGGCCGAAATACAGTCCGCCAGTCAGTTCCCGCACGAACAAGATGTCAACGCCGGTCAGCAGGTCGGGGCGCAGGGGAGCATGTCCGACCAGCGCAGGGAAAACTTTGACCGGGCGCAGGTTGGCG
>CAZGXI010000006.1:0-164984 GCA_964529715.1 uncultured Anaerolineae bacterium
CCTGTTGCCCGACCGTATGTTCACAGGATAGCACGAGGTTGCGAAAGGGGCAAGGGGGCTTCCCCTGTCGCCTAAAGGCGACAGTCCCCGCCGCCAATTCTTATGGATTGAAGGAGAAAAAAATGCCATCCCCAGAGACGTCCCTCCCTGCCGCCCAGACCGGCGCAATCTTCCAGCGCCTTTCGCTGCTCGACCGCTTCCTGCCGCTGTGGATTTTCCTGGCGATGGCGGCGGGCGTGCTGCTCGGCGCCATCTTCCCCGGCATCCAGCAGACCTTCGACGCGCTGCGCATCGACACCGTGTCGTTCCCCATCGCCATCGGCCTGCTGTGGATGATGTATCCCGTGCTGGCGAAGGTGAAGTACGAGGAACTCGGTAAGCTGCGCAACCAGGGGCGGCTGTTCGGCGTTTCTATCTTGCAAAACTGGATCATCGGCCCGGCGCTGATGTTCGTCTTGGCATGGCTGTTTCTGCCGGACCTGCCGGAATACCGCACGGGGTTGATCATCGTTGGGCTGGCGCGCTGCATTGCGATGGTGCTGATCTGGAACATGCTGGCAGGCGGCAACAGTGAGGACTGCGCCGTACTGGTGGCCCTGAACTCGGTTTTCCAGATCATCATGTACAGCCCGCTGGCCTACTTCTACCTGACCATTGTGCCGAGCCTGTTCGGGGCAGACACGGCAGAAGTCGGGGTCAGCATGGCAGACATTGCCAAAAGCGTCCTCATCTTCCTGGGCATTCCACTGGCAGCAGGCATAATCACGCGCTTTGGCCTGATCCGCCGTAAGGGGCGCGAGTGGTACGACACGCAGTTCGCACCGCGCCTGGGCCGCACGGCCATCATCGGCCTGCTGTTCACCGTTGTGGTTATGTTCAGTATGCAGGGCGAGAAAATCCTCGCCGTGCCCGGCGACGTGATCCGCATCGCCATCCCGCTGCTGGCTTACTTTTTGAGCATGTTCGTGCTGAGCTTCTTCCTCTCGCGGCGGTTGGGCTTCGCCTACGACGAATCGGCCACGCTGTCCTTCACGGCGGCCAGCAACAACTTTGAACTGGCGATTGCCGTTGCGGTCGGGGCGTTCGGCATCGCATCCGGCCAGGCGCTGGCGACGGTGGTCGGGCCGCTGATCGAGGTGCCGGTGCTGATCGGGCTGGTCTACGTGGCGCTGTGGATCGGGCGGCGCTTCTTCCGGGGCGATCAGACCGTCCCGGCGGCTTGAGGTAGTAGCGGCGGCTTGAAGCTGCCGCTACCGATCTGCTGGATGAAGATTTCTCGCGTGAACCGGACCGGGCCGTGTTATACTCCTGGTGTGGCTTTTCTATAGCAGCCAAGAGGAAACCATGACCAGAGCAGAACTGCTAGACCGGATGCGCGCCGGGCGCGACCGCCTGGAGACCTGGCTGGGCCGCTTCAGTGACGCCCAGATGATCACCACCGACCTGGGCAACGGCTGGACAATCAAGGACCTGATCGCGCACCTGGGCTTTTGGGAAGAAACCGCTGCCGACATCTACCACCGCCTGCTGCGCGGCGAACAGCCCGAATCCGGCTGGGATGTGGACGCGGTCAACGCCAAAGTCTACGCGGCCCACCGCGACGAATCCCTGGCCGAGGTGCGGCAGTGGGAGCGCGCCGCCTACCAGGCGCTTGTGGAACTGGTCGAAAACGCACCCGAAGACGATCTGTTCAACCCACAACGTTTCCCCTGGACACAGGGCGCCCCTCTCGCCGACTGGATTGAGGGCAACAGCAGCGGCCACTTCGCCGAACACCTGGATGCGTTCCCCGCGCACTGAGAACGCAAGGGCGGCCCACAAGCCGCCCTAACCTATCCCTTCATATCTCGCCGACCGCCTCAGGCCGACGGCTCCTTACGGACGAAGCTCAGATAGACTCCAACAGCGGCGATGACGATCCCCACAATCAGCCCGACGATCTGTCGCCAGCCGAACTGCGTAGTCGTGACGCCGATGCCAATCGAGTCGGCCAACACCGACCCGCCAACCACGATGATGCCGACGACCAGAAGAATGTAGCCGACCGTCTTCATGTTCATTGCACTCCCCTCCTTAAGCAAAAACGAACCCGATTCTCATTATATTCCCAAAAACGGCGCGGCGAAGTATAGTCAGGTCTCGACATCTGGCTTGCGCACCTGTGAGACCCATGACCGACCGTCCTCTGCGGATCGCCGTCGTCACCGGCACGTTCCATCCCGAACCCGGTGGCCCGCCGACCTACCTCTACCATCTGCTGCCGGAACTCGTCGCGCGTGGGCACGCCATCCGCGTGCTGACCTATGGCGAGGCCGACGCTCCGACCGATTACCCTTATACCGTGCGGCGCATCTCGCGGCGACAGAGTATCCCCCGGCGGCTGGTCGCCTTCAGCCGGGCCGCCTGGGAACTGGCGCGCTGGGCCGACGTGTGCTTCGTTCAGGGCTATGGCCTGCCGCTTATCCCAGCGCAACTGCGCTTCCGTCGCCCGGTGGTGATCAAGATCGTCAGCGACTTCGCCTGGGAATTCGCCCGCCGCCACGCCTGGATCGCGCCCGACGTGGACGTGAACACCTTCCAACAGATGCCTCTGCCCTGGCGGGTGCGGCTGGTGCGCTGGCAGCAGACGCTCACCGCCCGGCTGGCCCGCGCCGTGATTGTGCCGTCGGCACATGTGCAGCGGTTGGTGATCGGCTGGGGCATCGCACCGGAGAAGGTACATCTGATCTACAACGCCGCGCCGCCGGAGCGCGATCTGCCACCGACGCGAGAGGCTGCCCGCGCTGCACTGGGCCTGCCGGAGGATCGCCCACTGCTGCTCTCGGTCGGGCGGCTGACAGCAGTCAAGGGCTTCGACGTGGCGATCCGCGCCCTGACCGATCTGCCGGACGCGGCGCTGATCGTCATCGGCGACGGCGAAGACGCCGACGCACTGGAAACGCTGGCGGATGAGACCGGCGTGGTAGACCGCGTGATCTTCTGCGGGCGGCGCGAGCACCGCGATGTGCTGATCGCCATGCGCGCCTGCGACGTGTTCGTGCTTAGCAGCCACACCGAAGGGCTGTCTCACGTCTTGCTAGAAGCCCTCAGCGCGGGCAAGCCGGCGGTGGCGACGGCGGTCGGCGGCAACCCAGAGGTGATCACACACGGCGAAAGCGGCCTGCTCGTCCCACCCGGCGACCCGGCGGCGCTGGCCGGGGCAATCCGGCGTGTGCTGGATGATCCGGCGCTGGCGCAGCGGTTAGGCGACGGGGCGCGCGTCCGCAGCGCCGCCTTTGCGTGGGAGGCATTGGTCGCACAGACGGAATCGCTGCTGCGCGGCGCAGAGACAGGTCACACATCACCGCCAGGGACGCGCCGTGTCGTGTCCCGACTACAGAACGGAAAAACTCGATGCACGTCCTGATGATCGGCCTTGACGCCACTCTGATCACCGAGCCGGACGGCTCTTCGCGCCAGCGCCATCTGGCCTACGCCGAGCGCGCCGGGCAGATCACCATCGTCACCTACACGCCGCCCGGTCTGGGCGGCCCGCTGGCCCTTTCGCCCCGGCTCACCGTGATCCCCACCAACAGCCGCAGCCGCGTCCTCTTTCCCCCAGACGCTTACCGGTTGGCCGCGCAGGCGGCCCGGCAGACCCCGGTGGACCTGATCACCACGCAGGACCCGTTCAGCACGGGACTGGTCGGCCTGTGGCTGCGGCGCAAGCTGCGCGTCCCGCTGCTGGTGCAGAATCACTCCTACTACTTCGGCAATGCCGCCTGGCGGGACGAGCACCCGATCCGCAACCGGTTGTTCGAGGTGTTAGGACGCTACGTCGTCCGCCGGGCCGATTTCTACCGCACGGTCAACCGGCAGGAGCGCGACAACGCCCTGGCGCTGGGCCTGCCGCCCGAACGGGTCATCATCCTGCCGCTGGGGACAGCTTCACCACGTTTTGCGATCCCACCCTCAGCGGAGACCGTTCAGGCCAAGCGAACCGCGCTCGGCCTGAGCGCAGAGCATAAGGTCATCTTGTGGGTCGGCTATGCGGCGAAAGTGAAGCGCCTGCCGGTGCTGTTGGAGGTGTTCCGGCGCGTTGCAGCGCAGGAGCCGGACGCACGCCTGCTGCTGGTCGGCAGCGTGGCCTATGCTGACCCCGACCTGCCCACGCTGGCAGCAGACTTCGGCATCGGCGACCGGGTGATCTTCGCCGGCCCGGTCGGCTACGACGACCTGCCGCCCTACTACGCCCTGGCAAGCGTCTACACCCACACCTCGGCCTACGAGGGCACAGGGCGCGTGTTGATGGAAGCGGGCGCGGCAGGGCTGCCGCTGGTCGGCATGAACTGCGTCGCCGTGAACGAGATCATCGAGGACGGCGTGAACGGCTATCTTGTCCCCGACCTGGACCTAGACGGCATGGCCGCCCGGATCGTCGAGCTATTGCGCGACCCGGCGCGGGCGCGGGCGCTGGGCGAAACGGCCCGCCGCCTGGCATTGGAACGCTACCCAGCGGACCGCTATCTCGAATCCTGGGTCAGCCTGTGGGAACAGGCGATCCAATTGGGGAGACGTGCAGGCTGATTGCCAAGTTGCAGCCGGAGATTCTCGTGGAGAAAGAATTCAACTCTGCCGGGTCGTAGGGGCGACCGGCCGGTTGCCCCTACTGCCGTCGCCAGTACCAGCCGGGGAACCAGAAGCTGAAGGCCATCGCTGCAATCGAGAAGACCCAGCCGGACACCGTGCGTATAGCCAAAAACGTTTCTAAAGAGATGAGCGATGCCGCCAGCAGCCCGAATTGCGCCAGCAGCAACAGTGCGGCCTTGAACAGGTAAGCCCCACCCCACACGCGCGTGACTATTTGCCAGGTGCGGCGGTACAGTGGCGTCTGCGCGAAGCCTTCAGGGAAGCGCCCGACGACGCCCGCCTCTTCGACGATGATCTGGAGCAGTGAGCGGGGCAGCAACAGCGATCCCAGGAACACCACGCCGCCGAGCACGTCGCCGATAGCGTCCGAGGCCAGGTAGAACGCCTCACTCCGCGAAACCAGCGTCGTGATGATCGAGATGGCAGCAGCGGTTGCGGCCAACATGCCGAACACGTTCCAGCGGCGCTCCCGCGCGTAACCTGCCAGCGCCGCACCCAATCCCCACAGCCCAGCCAGCACGGCCCCGGTCAGCGGTTGACCCGCGCGCTGCAAGACGTAAAAGATCAGGACCGGCACGAGCGCCCCGATCAAAAATCGCGGACGCGACAGCATCCGGATCATCATCTGCCACCAGCGCGGCTGAGACTGTGCGCGCCGGGATGTGTGGATAGCACCGCTTTCCATGTCTGCCACAACGCCTCTCCCTCGCTTGGCCCGGACCAAACTGATCGTAGTTTACAGCCGATCCGCTGCCTGTTGCCCCCCCAATTTGCGAGAGTCGCATCGGCCTTGAGAGAATACGTTGCATTGCAGGCTGCGGAAGTTAGAGTACACTCGTGACGGTCTGCCGGAAAGCGATCCGCGCGCGGCGGCCTGAGGACACCATGCGCGTTTTGATGCTCACCCAAAAAATCGACCGGGACGACGACCGTCTGGGCTTCATGCATGGCTGGGCGGCGGCGCTGGCCGCTCGCGTAGACAGCCTGCGCATTCTGGCGCTGGCCATCGGCAGGTACGACCTGCCCGCCAACGTGATCGTCGAGTCGATGGGCAAAGAGCGCGGTGCAGGACGGCCCGGCCTGCTGCTGAGCTTCTACCGGGGGCTGCTGCGCCACATCCGGCAGGTAGACGTCATCCTGATCCACATGATCCCGCGCTTTGCCATCCTGGCCGCGCCCGTCGCTGCCTTGTATCGCAAGCCCATGACGCTGTGGTACACTCACCGCGCTGCCAGCCCGGAACTCCGCCTAGCTGCCCGGCTGGTACAGAAGATCGCCACCGCGCACCCCACCAGCTTTCCCCTACCCAGTGCTAAAGTCCGCGCCCTGGGGCATGGCATCGATATAACCGCCTTTGCACCCAGCACACACCCGCCGGAAGAGCCGCCGGTGATCGTCAGCCTGGCGCGGCTTTCGCCGATCAAACGGCACGAAACGCTCCTCCGCGCGGCGGCGCTGCTGCGCGACCAATACGGCGATCCTCCTGCCCGCTTCGTGATCGCGGGCGGCGCAGTGTCGGCAGAGGACGCTGCTTACGAACAGATGTTACGCGAGGAAATCACCCGGCTGCGGCTGGGCGACCGGGCGGCGCTATGGGGCGCGGTCCCGGCAGATAGTGTGGGCGCCGTCTTTCATGACGCCAGCGTGGCCGTAAACCTTAGCCCGCCAGGGCTGTTCGATAAGGCCGCGCTGGAGGCGATGCTGTGCGGGCTGCCGGTGGTAGTTGCCAATGCCGCCTTCGACGACACCCTGGGCGATCATGCCGCGCGGCTGCGCATTCCCGACGGTACCGATGCAGCGGCGCTGGCGGCGCGGCTGGCCGATCTGCTGGCTCTATCACCGGAAGAGCGCCGTGCCATCGGCCTGGACCTGCGGGCGCGCGCAGCGGCGGCCCACAGCCTGGAAACACTGATGGACCGGCTGATGATGGTGTTAAGGAAATAAGTATCGACGCGGCGAAGGACACCCCTGCCGCCTACTTGGGAAGCCGGATTTCTACACCCTGGCTCTTCATTGCCCGCAGTACTTCGACGATGGCGGCGGCGGTGAACCACAACGCCCCTACCGCCACCCCAGCGATCACGCCAGCCAGCACCCCCACTATTGCCAGGATTCCCAGACTGTCGCGGTACATTTTGTGTTCAGCATCCACCTGCCCTCTCCTTCTCCAACGTGGTTAACAGCACGCAGCAGCGGTTCCCAAAGTCTGCCGGCGCTATCTACCCGGATGTAAAAATATAAACTGGGCGCGTGCAGTACGCCGTCCGCAATGCACATCTATCCACCGCCAACCGCTGAGAAAGTGTTTAAAAACCTGCCACATGGACAGGGTGCTCCGACAGCCCTCACCCCCTGCCCCCCTCTCCCTCATGGAGAGGGAGAAGCACCGGCTGCTCAAGCCCTTCGCCCTGAGGGAAAGGGGTTGGGGTGAGGATCACCGCCGTTGCCCAATGCCATCTCTGGTTGATGCGTAGGTTTTAAACACACTCTCGTGGCTAATCGCTGACGGCTTTGCTGTTGCGCTTGCCCCACGCTGGCGCTATTATCCCACCGGACACCGATACGCACAACCGCCCGTCAGGTGCCCTGATCTACGAGTAGCTGAACGCTGATGGCTGACGGCTCCATTTGCTACCTCGGCGCGTTTGATGAGCGCGCTCCACGCAACCGGGTGATCCGCGCCGGGTTAGAAGCGCACGGCTGGCACGTATCGCTGGCGAAGCTGCCGACGGGTCTGGACTTCCGACGGGGGCTGCCGCTGCTGTGGCACACCATGCGTCACGAGGCCCGTCGCTGCGATGCGCTGATCGTGGCCGAATATAACGGCTGGCTGGCGCCGCTGGCGATTGCCCTGGGACGGCTGCTGCGCAAACCAGTGCTGGTGGATTACCTGGCCGGGCTGTACGAGAGCCAGGTGCAGGAAGACGACCAGGCCCGCCCGCGTTCGGCCCGTGCGACGCTGCTGCGCGCCCTCGACGGTTGGACCATCGCTACGGCAGCAGGGGTGTTTACCGACACTGCCGCCCACCGCGACGCCTTCCGCGCCCTGGTGGGCAGCCCGGCGCGACGCATGATCGTCGTCCCCAGGGGCGCCGCCGACGTCTGGTGGACCGCGCCCAACCACGCCCCCCGCAAACCGCCGGACGCCCCGCTGCTGGTGCAGTTCTTCGGCGATTCGATCCCGTTGGGCGGCGTCCAGGTCATCGTACGCACGTTGAGCTGGCTCAACACCGACGACCGTTTCCGCTTCGAGATGATCGGGCGCGGCCCTGGCTACCCGGAAGCCGTGCGCCGCGCCGACCTGCTGGGCATCCGTCATCTGGCTTTCGTCGATGAGCCGCCCGCCGCAGAACTGCCCGCCCGTGTGGCCCAGGCTGACATCTGCCTGGGTATCTTCGGGCGGCGCACCCTGGCCGATGCGGTTATGCCGGAACGGGTCTTCGAGTGCATGGCGATGGGCAAGGCAGTCGTGACGGCGGAATCGGCTGCCGCGCGCGAGCACTTTACGCCGGGCGAACATCTGCTCACCGTGCCGCCCAGCGATCCCGGCGCGCTGGCGATGGCTCTGCGCCACCTGGCCGATGCCCCGGCAGAACGGCAACGGCTGGGCGCGGCGGCGGCGGCGCGCATCCGCGCGGCATATACCCCCCACGAAGTCGTCAAACCGCTCATTGCCTTGCTGGAACGAATCGTTTAACCGTTTGTCCCGTTATAGATGATCTCTGTCCTTTGTCATTGGTGCAGACTCCTTCTATACTCAATACAGACATCTTTTACATACCCTAGGCAGCTTACTGCCACACGCCTGCTGAGAGATGGGGGGCATTTCGCCGGCGGGCGAACCCGCTTCTCAGGTCAGGAGAGAAATCATGTCGAAATTTGTCGACAACCTGCGGCACGGCGCTGCCCTGGCGCTCCTGCTGGCGGCCTGCACCACTGCCGCCTCGACTGCGACTCCCTCGCCCGCCCCAACGCCTACACCAGAACCGACCCCAGGCCCGGTCGAACTGGTCGTGTGGGGCAGCTTTCCGGTCAGCGAGTACGCGACATATGTCAAGGAACAGTTCGAGCAGGAGCATCCCGGCGTTACCGTCCGGATCGAGGATCAGGGCTGGGACGAGGCCCTGCGCCAGAATCTCTTCAACGCCCTGCTGGCCGGCATCCCGCCGGACGTGGTGGTGGGTGAAAACTATTTCCAGTATTTCGCGGAACTGGGCGCGCTGGTCCCTCTGGACGACGTGATCGCCGATTTTCGAGACAGCCTCATCCCGGCCACTTACAAGGGCGCGGAATACCAGGGGCACATCTACGGCCTCTCGGCCTTCACAGGCGTCTTCGGTTTCGAGCGCAACTGCGCCGTGATCGAAGCGGCAGGATTGGATTGCACCGTTGCACCGCAGACCTGGGACGATCTGTTGGAACAGGTCCGCACCATCACTGCCCAGGGCAACGGGCAGTTTTATGGCTATGCGCTACAAGGGCCAGGGGGCACCTCGGTCGGGGCGGTGTTCCGCATCGCCGTTTATCTGGCGCAGATGGACGCCGCGCTGTGCAGCGACCCGGACTGCACCTACCCCTACTTCAACAATCCGCGCGCCGTACCGGTGATAGAGTTCATCCGCGAGTTGAACCGCTACACGCCGCCCGGCCTGACCTTTAACACCCACGAAGGCATGGTCTACGAGGCGATGTACCAGGGCCTCACGGCTTACCAGATCGCCGGGAGCTGGCATCCAGGGCTGGCGCAGGCCGCCGGGTGCGACCAATGTCGCTACTCATCGATCCCCGTCCCTGCCGACGGCCACGCGGCCAGCCTCGTCGTCGGCAACGTCGTGTACGCCGTGCTCAGCCAGAGCCGCTACCCCGACCTGGCCGCCGCATGGGTGGCCTTTCTGGCGCGCGACGACGTACAGGACCTCGTCTATCCCTCGCTAGGACGCCTGCCCTCCACGCGCAGCGCCCTGGAACGCCTGCGCCCGAACGTGGATGCCGCAACGCAGGCGTTCATCGACGAACTGCTCAACAACCCGGCCCTGGAAATCCTGCCGCAGTGGCGGCGCAATCCCCAGGTCCTATGGAGTATCTACAACGACATGCTGACGCAGGTTCTCACCACCGAACGCCCGGTGCAGGAGATCATGAACGCGGCGCAGGCCGCCGCCGACCGGGCCATGCAAAGCTAGGCTTCTCGCCATGCCACCCCAACGCTGGATCGCTTCGTTCCAAATGCGCCTCAGCAGCCTGCGGGCCAGGCTGACTCTCGTTTTCACCATCCTGACCCTCGTCCTGCTGGCGCTGCTGATGATCAATAACCTGATGGCCCGCGAATTGCTGATCGACGAAGCCAGCAAACACATGTTGTTTGCCGCCTCCAAGACAGCAGCCACGCTAGACAGTTTCATCCGCGACGAACTGAACGATGTCCAGATCGCGGCGCAGTTCCCGGCGTTGGAAACCTACCTGTCTCTGCCACCTGAACAGCGCCCCGGCTCCTCTGAAGAGCGCGTGGTCTCCGAGACGCTGGCGGTGCTCAGCGGGCGAGATGCCAATCAGTTCGACATGTTGTCTTATGGGCTATTGGACCTGAACGGCATTAACGTGCGGGATACATTGGCCTCGTTGATCGGCGAGGATGAATCTGATCGCAGCTATTTCCAGGCAGCCCTTGCCACCGGCCTGCCGTATGTTTCAACCATCGAATATGACCAGGCCACGCGCGGCATCTACCTGCACTTCAGCGCCCCGGTGCGCCGCAGCGCGCGCGGGCAGATCATCGGTGTGCTGCGGATGCGTTATAACATCTCTAGCCTGCAATACCTGCTGATTCGGGACTGGGAGTTGGCGTCCCGCCGGCTGGATATCATTCTGCTAGACGAGCACTACATCCGCCTGATCGACAGCGCCCGGCCCGATCTCTTGTTCACCGCCGTCGCCGCCCTTGACCCTGCCCAAGTCGCTACCCTTCAGGCTGCCGGGCGGCTGCCTACCCCCCCGGCTAACACCCTGTACACAGCCTTGCCTGCCTTCGCAGCAGCATTGAACAACGTGTCTGGCCAATCCTTTTTCTCCACCGTGACCCGGCCCGGCGCCGGGCCGGACTATGTAGCCGCGGTCCGGCTGGAGACGCGCCCCTGGATCGTGGCTTTCACCCAACCAGAAGAAGCCTTTTTGGCCCCAATTGAGGAGCAGTTTCGGCGCGGGACACTGCTGGGAGTCGCCCTGTTTGCGCTGGCAGCCGTCGGGGCCGCCATCGTCACCCGTTGGCTGACCGGCCCGATCATCCGGCTGACGCGCGTAGCCGAGCAGATCACGGGGGGCAATCTGTCGGTCGAGGCGCGCGTCGAATCACGGGACGAGATCGGCATCCTGGCAGCAGCGTTCAACGCCATGACGGCCCGCCTGCGCCGCACCCTGCGCACCCTGGAACAACAGGTCGATGAAATCCGCCACCAGCAGGATCAGTCCACCGCGATCCTGGAACACATCGACGATGCCATCGTTCTGACCGACTCCAAAGGCCGGGTCACGTATGCGAACCGGGCGTTCACAGACCTGTTGGGCTATCGCTCCGGCGACGTGATCGGCAGGTCGATCATGGCATTGCGCTCCGAACTGCGGTTGCTGCTGCCTGAATGTGACACATCCCCGGCGTTGTGGCTTGAACCCTGGCACGGCGAGCTGGCCGTTCCCACCCGACACGGTACGACCGTCGAGATCGATGTCGCACTCGTGCCCGTCATCGGCCCGGACGGTAAGCTGGAGAGCCTGGTCATCGACGCGCGCGACATCGGGCGCTTTAAGCAGTTGGACCGCATGAAGACGCGCTTTATGCAGCTTATCTCCCACGAACTGCGCACGCCGCTGACCACCATCCAGCTTTACACGCGGCTGCTTAAATCCGGCAAGGCGCCAGACAAACAGCCCCAATATGTGGAAACGTTGGAAAGCCAGGTCCGGCGGCTGGTACGTCTGACCGATAAAATCATCGACGCCACGCGCCTCGCCAGCGCCGAGGTATTCGACCTGTCGGAGGCGATTTCGATCCCGCAGATACTGCGAGACACCGCCACCCGCTTCGATTTCCAGGCCAGGGCGGCGGGCATCACGGTCGTCATGCCGCCGACGGACGAACCGCTGCACGTCCGGGGCGATTCGTTCTGGCTGGCCCGTGCGTTGAACGAACTGATGGAAAACGCCCTGGCCTTTACCCCCAGGGGAGGAATCGTCCATCTGTCGGCGCGCCTGGTGGACGCTGCCGGGAAAGCGCCGCAGGTCGCCATCAGCGTGTGCGACGAGGGACCGGGCATCAAAACGGAAGACCTGGCCCGCATCCTGTCTGCCAGCTTTTATCGCGGCCCGCTTGAGGACACCGGACACATTGAGGGGATGGGATTAGGGCTGACCATCACGCGGCTGATCATCGAGCGGCATGGCGGCTGGTTGGCCGCCGAGAACAACGGCGATCCCGGCCAGGGCTGCACCTTTTCCCTGATCTTGCCGCTCGCCGCGCCAGGCCCAGCTTCACTGCCCCGTGATGGCAGCTAACTCCTCGATCAGGCGCACGATCTCCGCGCCGGCAGCGGCTTCCCCAACGATCTGCACATAGGCGCGGAAATCCGCCAGGGCTTCCGCCTGGCGGCCCTGCTGATAATATATCCGCCCCCGGCTGAGATAGGGCTGCGGCAGAGATGGCCCCAGCTCGATGGCGCGCGTGTAATCGGCCACCGCCTGGTCCAGCATCCCCTGGTCGCGGTAGGCGTTGCCCCGGTTGTTGTAGGCGATCACATAGTTGGGGTCAAGCTCCAGCGCGCGGTCGTAGTAGGTGATAGCCTGAGCATAGTTGCCCTGCGCCAGATAAACGTTCGCCAGGTTGTTATAGGGAATGGCGAATTCAGGATCGAGCGCGATGGCCTGGGCATAGTCGGCAGCGGCCAGCGCGTCGTTGTGCTGAGCGGCGTAGGCCAAGCCGCGTTGCAAGTAAGCGCGCGCGTACTCCGGCTGGAGTTGGATGGCCTGGTTGTAGTCCGCCAGGGCCAGGTCCACCTGGTTGTTCTCCAGATAACGGTTGCCCCGGTTGTAGAACGCCACTGCCCGGTTGCGACGCGCGTCCGCCAGGGCGGGATCGAGTTCCAGGGCGCGGGCGTAATCGCCGATGGCGCGGTCGTAGTTTTGCAGTTGGAAGTAAGCATTGCCGCGCCGGAAGTAGGCGTCGGCGCGGTTGGCGTCCAGTTCGATAGCGCGCGTGAACTCGGCGGCGGCCTGTTCGTAATTGCCCTGGTCATACAGCGTTTGCCCGGCGGCGACGTGGGCAGCGGGGTCTTCGCGCTGGCAGGCCGCGCTCAGCAGCAGCACCAGGGCGAGCAACGCAATCGGGGCAAAACGGCGGCGCTTCATCGGTCGTCGTAGCTCCACGTGGAGATGATCACGATATTCGCAGACATTGTAGCGGCGGAGAATGCCCGCCGCCAGTCGCTACAGATATTCCCTGACGATCTCCACCAACTGTTCTGCCCGGTGGCGGTAGGTGTGCTCCTTCAACAGGCGCGCGCGCGCCGCCGCGCCGATAGCCTGCCGCTCGGCCTGGTGATCCAGCAGCCAGCCGATTCGCTCCAGGGCCTCCGTCGGGCTGCTCACCACGACGATTTCCCGATCCGGCTCGAACCATTCCTGGACCCCCTCGTAGGGATTGCTGATCATGCAGGCCCCCAGCGCCGCCAGCTCGAACGGGCGGGCCGTGCTAGAGCCATAGACGCTGGCGTGCGCCTGCCGCGTGATCACCAGGTTCAGTTTGGCCCGGCAGGCATATTCGCGCAGCCTGGAAAAGGAGAGGTACGGCAGCGTCTGCGCACGGCCCAGGTCGCCCAGGTGTGTGCCCCGCACGGCAAAGCGCGCCTGCGGCAGCCGCAGGCTCGACGCAGCGATCATCGCCTGCACCCACTGCTCGCGGTATTCCCGGCCATGCCCATAGAAAAAGACGTCAATGTCCTGCGCAGGCACATCTACCCGCGACCACACCGTCGGGTCGGCAGCGTAGTGGAAGACATGCACACTCCGCGCGCCCATCTGCCGCAGGTACAGCACCCCTTTGACCGAATTGCCCAGCATGGCCGCATATTCGGTCAGGTCGGCCCCCTGGTAGATACGAAAGCCGCTGGCAAACCCCCGGAACTGCGGCAGGCTGGCAGGCAGGTCGCCATCGTAGTACAGCACGGGTTTACGGTGCTTTTCGGTGAGGTAGCGCGCCACGCCCCGGAGGTGATTCAGCGGCGCGGTGAGGATCAGCACCGCATCGATGTCCGGCTGAGCCGTAAGCAGGCGATCCAGGGCCGCGCGCCAGCGTGGCGCGATCAGGGTTTGCGCTGCATAGCGCACCAACCGGTCCGACAGGCTTTCCGCTGCATCTGCATCGACCTGAACGGGCCGGGCTGGGCCACGCACACGCCGGACCGTATCCCGCAGCGCCTTGAACAGGTCGCCCTGCCAGCGCACCGGGTTCGGCGCGGCCTGCCACCACAAGGACTCCACCGCCGGCCCCTGGTAGGTGGTGGCAACCACCTCGACGCCGATCTCGTACAGCCCCTTCATCAACTGCCACCACGACGGCGTGCTGCTGAGCGGCTGCCGCAAATCCAGAGAAGAACACAGGATCAGGAGTTTCATCACCGCCACCCCTTGTGGTATAGTCCGCCCCGATAGTAGCGTCAAAGGGTATTACGCTGCCATTTTTACCGGAGAAAGGGAACCATGTGGCAGGGTAAAGTCGAAGCAATTTACATCGCTCCCCAGGTGGCGCAGCCGGTCGTTTCCGTACCGCAGGTGCGCGCGGTGCTCGGCAAAGGGCTGGAAGGCGACCGCAAATTCGACCCTAACGGGCCGGAGTCCCCGGACCACGACCCCGAACGCGAAGTGACGCTGATCGAGGTCGAGGCTATCGAGGCGCTGGGCCGCGATTACGGCGTGGAGATCGATCCGGGTAGCAGCCGCCGCAACATCGTCACGCGCGGCGCGCCGCTGAACCATCTCGTCGGCAAGGAATTCCGCGTCGGGGAAGTCACGCTGCGCGGCCTGCGGCTGTGCGAACCGTGCAATCACCTGGCGAGCATGACCGAGCCGCGTGTGCTCAAGGGGCTGGTGCACCGGGGCGGGCTGCGCGCGCAGATCGTGCGCGACGGCGTGATCCGCGTGGGCGACGTGGTCGAAGAACGCCAGGCGTCGCCCCGATTCGACAATCCCGCCCCGGCTGGCTAACATCAGACGCGGGTTTTTGGCGGTCATCTCGCCGTCGGCGCGGCGGCTGACCGGTCGTTGAAAGCGGATTGCTCCCGATGGCGCTCACCCGCAATCCTGATGTCCTGCTGATCTCCCGTTGCCCGCCGTACCCGACCTACCTGGGCGACCGGCTGATCCCGTATCACCTGGCGCAGCAGCTGGCGCAGCGCGGTTACCAGATCGATCTGCTGGCCTTTTACCAGCAGCCCGAAGACCTGGCCGACGTGCCGTATTACGAGCGCTTCTTCCACGATGTGACACTGCTCCGCGAACCGCTGCGTAGCCCGGCCAGCCTGCTGGCGCGCGCGTTCATCCCGGCGCGGCGCTTCCCAACACGGCAGAACCAGTCCTGGTCGCCGGAGATGTGGGACGCCATCCGGCAAAAACTCCAACAGCGGCGGGTGTACCAACTGATCCACCTGTTTGGCGGCGTGCATGTCTACGAGTTCCGCGATCTGCTCGGCAATTACCCGACGGTGATCACCCCTTACGAGAGCTATGTGCTCTATCTGGAGCGATTGTTGGAACAGACACGCAATCCCCGGCGGCGACTGCTCCTGCGCGCGCAGTTGGCAATGGCGCGCCGCTATGAGTCCTGGATGTACGAAGGCTACGGACGTGTGGTGGTCGTTTCCGACAAAGATGCGCACACCCTGCGCGACCTGTCGCCTGGCCTGCCCGTTGCGGTCATCCCGAACGGGGTAAATCTGGATCACTGGAAGCCTACCGACTATGAGGCAGAGGACCCCGTGCTGCTGTTTACAGGCAACTTCGATTACCTGCCCAACGCCGACGCCGCCCGGCTGCTGATCCGGCAGATTTTTCCGCAGGTGCAGCAGGCCGTGCCGGAGGCCGAGCTGTGGATCGTGGGCCACAACCCGCCACGCGACCTATGCGCCGCGCAGGGCAACGGCGTGCACGTCACGGGGCGCGTGCCAGACCTGCGCCCGTACTTCGAGCGCGCCATGCTTTTCACCAGCCCGCTGCGGCTGGGAGCGGGCATCAAGAACAAAATCCTGGAGGCCATGGCGATGCGCACCGCCGTCGTGGCGACGCCGTTGAGCTGCGATGGGATCGAGGTCACACACGGCGAAAATGTGTTCCTCGCCCGGCGGGCCGACGAGTTCATCAAAGCGATCCTGCGCCTGATCCAGGACGCCCCGCTGCGGCGGCAGATCGCCAGGGGCGGCTGTGCGCTGGTCGAGCGACAGTACACCTGGCGGCGTGTGGCCGACCTGTACGAGGCGCTGTTCGAGCAGGTGGCCCGTGAGCATCGCCGTTAAGCGGCGGGCGTCCAGCGCCGAGCGGCGAGCGGCCCCAGAAGACCATCGCCTGTTTTAGGGACAATTGTGCACACAGCAACTCAGCACTCAGAACTCAACACTCAGCCCTCCACCGCGCGCCGCGTGGTGGTGATCATTCCTGCCTATAACGAAGCTGCCAACGTTGGACGTGTGGTGGCCCAGGTGCGGGCGGCGCTCCCCGGCGCAGATGTGTGCGTGATCGACGATGGCAGCGACGATGCCACCGGCGCAGCAGCCACGGCAGCGGGCGCGATCATCCTGCACCATCCCTATAACTTGGGCATCGGCACAGCGGTACAGACCGGCTTCCTTTACGCCCACCGACACGGCTATGATGTGGCAATCCGCCTGGACGCCGATGGACAACACCCGCCGGACCTGCTCCCCACCCTGCTGCGCGCGCTGGACGACAACGGCGCAGATATGATCGTCGGATCACGCTTTCTGGAAGATCGAGGCGGCTATCGCGGCACCCTGCCGCGCCGCATCGGAATTCGCGTATTGGCGGGCGTGATCGGGGCGATCACCGGGCAGGCCGTGAGCGACCCCACCAGCGGCTTTTACGCCGCCAACCGACGGGCCATCGCCTTCTGCGCGCACGCCTATCCCCACGATTACCCAGAGCCGGAAGCGCGCGTGTGGCTGCACCGTGCCGGATTGATCGTGTACGAAACGCCAGTCATGATGCGCGAGCGGGCGGGCGGCGTCTCGTCGATCACCACCCTGCGCTCAATCTACTACATGCTCAAGGTGCTGCTAGCCCTGGCGCTGGACGCGCTGCGTCCGCCCTCGGCTTATGCACCGGAGGAAACCGGCCACGCCGGGGACGGCGCGAAGGAATAGCTCTGCCGGGCAGGTTTGGTGTTAGAATGTGTACAGAGGCGGGGAACCGCCCCCGCATACTCTGCTGAGGAGGGCCGCCCATGTTCAACATCGAGCACGACGCACAAGTGCGTTCGCTGCACCAGGCGCAGCGGATGTTCTACTATGTCCTGCTGGCGCTGGTCCTGACAGGTTTGTTCTTGCTGACCGTCGCGCTGGCCGTCGCGCTGGCCACGTTGCTGGTTCGCCTGCTGCTCGGCCTGACCCTCACGCCAGAAGACATCCTGACACTGGGGTTGCCGATCCTGCTGGCCTTCATGCTCTCCATCGGCCTGAGCGCGCTCCGCCCTGCGCCGAACGAGGCCCGCTCCGCAGCGGCCTGGCGTGCGGCCCGCACCGCGATATTCGGCGGGCTGGCAACGGGCTTCTTCTTCGGCGCGATCTGGGCCATCGCCTTCCGCATCGACGCGATGTACTGGGAAGACTGGCGGCGCGTTTTCGAGTCTGGCCTGCTGGTCTATGGCCTGATCGTCGGGCTGGCCGTCGCGCCGACCTTCGCCCTGTTCCGAGGGCTAAGCGTGCTGTCCCCCGAAATCGCCCTCCGCTTTGCCCAACGCATCCGCGCCAATCAGAACGCCTGAGGAAAGCCGCCCCCCATGGACCGCCAGACGATCTTCGCCCTGGGCGTAACTGCCGTCATTCTGTTAACCGTGTTGGAACTGGTGCGCCGCCGTCGCCTGCGCGAGGAATATTCGCTGCTATGGTTGTTCACCGGCGCGGCCCTGATCCTCTTGAGCGTATGGAGCGCGCCGCTGAACCTGCTGTCGGAGATCACGGGGGTGTTCCGCCCGACGGCGTTGTTCGTGGTCGCTACGGCGTTTTTCCTGGTCATTTTGCTTCACTACAGCACCGTGCTTACCCGCCTGGCCGAGCAAAACAAGCGCCTGGCTCAAGAGATCGCCCTGCTGCGGCAGGAGATCGAGCAGACACAGCAGAAACAGACTCCGCCCAACCAGGAGAGCGGCTCCAAATTCGGGTAAAATCCTTTTTTACGTGCTTGGTGGTGAAGCGATTTTCGTCCCCAAAACAAGATAAATATGGTAAAATTACCCTTTATGTTTGTAAAAATTGCCGTTTGCCAGGAGGATGTGTGTGGTATTGCCTGCTCACCCCAGACTGATCACGATTGAACGCCACATTTTGGAACAGCAAAAAAAGTACCCCGCCGCGACCGGCGCGCTCACCGCGCTGCTCTATGACCTGGCCCTATGCGCCAAGTTGATCGCCCGCGAGACGACCCGTGCAGGCATCGCCAACGTGCTCGGCGCACTGGACAGCGCCAATGTTCACGGCGAAACGCAGAAGAAACTGGACGTGTTCGCCGACGACGTGATCTACCGCACGAACGATCACACGGGCCGCGTGTGCGTGATGGCGTCGGAGGAGCACGACGACCTGCTGCCCATCCCGCCGCACCACCCCACCGGTGGCCACTACGCCCTGATCTACGATCCCCTGGACGGCTCTTCCAACATCGACACCAACGTGTCCGTCGGCACGATTTTCGCCATTCACCGCCGGGTCACGCCGGGAGAAGGCCCCGGCACGCCGCAAGATGTGCTCCAGCCGGGCACAAAGCTGGTCGCAGCAGCCTACGTGATCTACGGGTCGAGCACGATGCTGGTCTACACCACTGGGCAGGGCGTACACGGCTTCACCCTGGACCCCAGCATCGGGGAATTCCTGCTGAGTCACGAGGACATCACCATCCCTACGCTGGGCAAATACTACAGCGTTAACCAGGGCTATCAACGCGCCTGGACGCCGGGCGTGCGCCGCTATGTGGATTGGCTGCAAGGGCTGGACGATCCGACGCGCAAACCGCTGGCGCAGCGGTATATCGGCAGTCTGGTGGCAGACTTCCACCGCAACCTGCTAGAGGGGGGCATCTACCTCTATCCGGGGGACATGCAGCGGCCTGAGGGCAAACTGCGCCTGATGTACGAGGCGCAACCGCTGGCCTTCATCGCAGCGCAGGCGGGCGGTTACGCTTCCGATGGGCTGGGAGACATCCTGCAAATTCGGCCCACCAGCCTGCACCAGCGCACGCCGCTGTTCATCGGCAGCCGCGACCTGGTGCAGCAGGCCGAATGTTTCCTGCGCGAATACGACCGCGCCTATCTGGATAATCTGGCAGCCCGGCGCGCCGCCGCGCCCACATAGTGCCCGCCCAGGATTCACCGCGGCCTGCCGACGAAGGCGCTAAAACGCCAAACGCTCCCCTGGGGTGGGGAGCGTTTGGTATTCGGGGGAGTTTGTGATTACGGGTCCGTGGGGGGCATCGTCCCCGCATCACGATCCTAAAATAGCACAACTCGCACAACCAAACTTGACGCTTGTTATTCGTTGACCTTGCGCCACGCTTGCATTATCCTGACGAAAGCCTTGCAATTTCCTTACGCCAGGGCGCAGAACCCCTCCACGCCCCGGTAGATGCCGCTGTTTACGGCGCAACCGGCACCAGGCCCAGGTCGATGTCTGTGCGGCCCAACCGCGCGGCGACCCACCCACTCGCGCCGTTGTAGTTGACGCGCAGCCAGGTGTAATCCCCTGTCCGTTCGACAATGTCTACCCAGGTCTGGTACGGAATGGTGGCAATTACCGGGGCGCTCTCGTTCGGCGCGGCGCGCATCCGAATGTTGTAACCGGTCAGGAAAGAGACGCCGCTGGGCACGCCCGGCGCATTCGCCCCAGCCGGCGCGGCAGCCGCAGGCGCACCCGGCGCGGCAGCCACCCCACCGCCAGACGGCATCTCCGTGACCTGGGCATATTCGGCGGCAATATAGCCGCTCTGCCCGTTGAAGTCGATGTTGTACCAGCCCTCCACCTGGCCCAACAGCGCGTAAAGCTGGCCGGGGTCGATGCGCCCGATGCGCTCGTAGTTCGTACCCGGCCCGGAGCGCACGTTGACGCGGATGGTCGGCGTGACGGCGGGCACCGTCGTGGGAACGCCGCCCGGCACGATCAGGAAAGCGTCGTCCCAAAACTGGCGGTGTTCCTCAGCAGGGGAGGACTGCGTGCCGTACAGGAACAGCGTCACCGTCGGGCCGGTGGAGACGGTTTCGACCGTCAGTTCTTCAAAGTGGAACAGCGGTGAGATTTCCGCCGACCAGACCACGTCGCTGTCGAAGGGGTCTGTGCCGCCGTTGGGATCGATGCCGATGCGCACGCGCGAGTTCGAGGCATGGACATCACTGCCGCAGCACACAAAGATGTTCGCCCAGGCGATGCCGCGCACAGGCAACCCGGCCTGCTGCACGTTCACCTGCTGATACACGCCCGCCGTGAAGGTCTGCCAGCGCAGCATCAGCGCCTGCGCGCGCTCGCCCCACCGATGGCTGGCGTGAATCTCCGGATAAAAATCCGGCTGTATCCCGGAGAACCAGGGATTCCAGCCGAGCGCCAGTTTTAAAAAAGGAGTCGTCGAATATGGCTCTTCAAAACTGGGGTTGACCAGCAGATTCGTCTCCCCCGTCTGCGCCTGGGCGGGCGCGCCGCCCCATAGCCCCAGCGCCAGCAGCACAACCAGAACCAACAGCACGCTCCGCCGCATGTTTTGCTCTCCTTCGTCGAAACACCATCGATGAAATCATCCCATACACAGTTTATTACCATTTATATCCAAATTAAACATCAACCATACTGCCGGGAGCCGGAACTCCTTTCTGGGCCTAAGCCCACCGCAGTCGGGCGCGCCCCAGATCAAGCGGACTTGTTGCGGAACATCAGGCCAAAGCCACGCCGGGTAATGATGTACTCATGCGAAGGATCGGCGTCTTCCAACCGCTTACGCAGGCGGCTGACCAAAGCGTCAATCGTCTGCTCGCTGATCTGCTCGCCCTGATTCCAGACGCGCGCCCGGATCGTCTCGCGCGTGACGACCGTCTCCTCATTCTCCATCAGCAGCTTGAGCAGCGCGAACTGCCCCGGACTAAGCGGCGGGTCGAGGCGCAGACCGTCGATCAAAACCGACGCGGTGGCTTCCTCCAGACGAATGCCTGGGGCAAGCATACTAACCAACGGGATGGTGGCCGTCGCCGCTGGGTCGTCGAATTCCAGCGTGCACACGTTCGCCAGATTGATCGCATCGCCAGAACGCAGACGGCGCGGTTGGTGCGGTTCCAGGCGCACCGCGTTAACATAAGTTCCGTTGGTGCTGCCCAGGTCGGTGATCGTCACCTGCTCGTGGTCGAAGTCGAAGCGGGCGTGCAGGCGCGATACTTCCAACAGATCGACGACCAGATCACAGTCGCGCGCCCGGCCCAGCGTATAAGGAAATTTGTCGAGCACGACGCGCCGTTTGGTTCCGTCGCCTTCCTTTACGGTGAAAAACGGTTCCGCTTTTCTCGCAGTGGTCATGGTCGCCCCGGCGGTCATGGCTGTATCCTTCAAGATGATGATTTAGTATGCAGTTTGATCCCAGTATGCGAACAATAGCGCAAAGGTACTGGACGGCTGCCGCCCCTCAACCCAATGTTTACCCTACGATTGCCCTACGATCAAGCCGTCAGCCGTCAGCAAACCCCCGGCGCAAAATTCCGGTTTGGGCCCACTGCGCCAGTCCGAATCGCTTTTACAAAGCCAATGCCCCCACTGCCACTACTGATTGCTGACCGCTGACAGCTGACCGCTATCGCACCAGCCGCTGGTCGCAACTTGCCCGATAGCCACAGACATAACAGCGGTGCGGCTCGTCGTGGCTGCGCGCGACGTCGTCTGCCCCCGCCTGAACACGCATATCTTCTAGCACCAACAGCAGCGCCCGCTTCATCGCCGCCGTGTAATCGACCTCGAAGGCGCGGTCGGCGTAACGGATGACGCCGTAAGGCGGCGGCGCGCCGTACTTCTCCTCGACCAGCAGACAATACGCGATCAGTTGAAAGACGTGGCTTTCGTAAGGGACGGCAGGGCTGCGCCCACTTTTGATCTCGACCGGGATAATCGTATCGCCGCGCCGCAGCAGGTAATCGGGCTTGCCCGTCAACCCGTAACGGGCGCTGAACAGCGGCCTGACCTTTCTCCCTGCCCCGCTGTCGTCGTAGATGATCTCACCCTCCGGCATGCCCGCCGCCGCGCGCGCTCGCCGTCCCACCAGCAGGGCGACCAGCCCCAGAATCAGCAGCAGCACCGGCAGCAGCAGCGTGTCCACATCGATCCCCAACTTGCCACTAAACAGGTCTCCACTCTTCAGGAATCTGGGCGACCTTTTCACGGCCCGTCGGCGTATAGACGGGTTTTCCGATAGGGCGGAGTTTGAGCGCGCCACTGTAATAGGCCGTCAGGCGTTCACGGGCAAGCGCAACGTATTCCGGTTCTTTTTCGCTGCCCATTCCCCGGCGATTGTTCTTCACCGCCGCGATCAACGCCGATCCTCCCCCGGCAAAATGGGCTAAAACACCTGGCTCAACACATACAGGATCATCAGCAGCAGGCCTGCCAGCAACAGCAGCAGCGCCAGCGCGCGCAACGCCTTAGCCCGGCGGATCGCCCGCCCGTGTTGCCGGTGATAGGCTGCGCCGCGCGCCAACTCCCGCACGTTAGCCGGGGCGACGCCGCGCCGGTCGTACCACCAGGCGCGGTTACAGTAGATGAAACGCCCGATCTCACTGGCACGGATGGTGAGCCTGGGGCGAGGCGAGGAGTCATCAGCCATCGGCAGCCACCTCAGCACGAACACAGCGCGACAACGCGCCATCGCCAACGATCACATTTCCACGCCATCACCGTCCGGCTCGTCCGGGCCGATGGCGGCCCACGAATCGCCGACAGCCCCCAGACCCAGGCGGTCCTCCAGGCGGCGCAGGGCGTCCTGGAGACGGTCCTGGCGCAGGCTGGCGGTCACATCGCCGCGCGTGCGCTCCAGCACGGCGCGCAGGGCATCCACACGGCGGCGCAGCCCGCCTGTGATGGCGTCGTGGAAGTCAAACGTCACCAGTTGATCGTAGATCGCGTCCATCGCCGCCAGCAGATGCGCGGCCCCCTCGCCGTCCCCGCTGCGCAGCAGGTCCAGCACCGACCGCCGCAGTTCAGAGGCGGCTTCGGTCAGCCCGTTGAGATAGGTGTTCGCGGGCACGCCGAGCATGTCCGGCAGGGGCAGCGCCGCGTCGCCCCGGATGATGGCGTAGACGACCACCGCCTCGACATACTCTTTGAGCGCGTCCTGGGTATAGCCAGAGAACCACAGGTCCGGGTAAGCGGCAGTTGAGGCACGCAGGTCGTTGGCGGCAGCGCGGGCCACGTCCAGGCGGGCGGCAACCTCCTCCCACTGGCGGCGGTGCACGGCGCGGATCACGTCGGCACAGGCGCGTGTGAGGGTACGCGATCCCTTCAGGGCGGCTTCACGCGCCGCGTCGCGGACCTCGAAGTCGGCGCGGATGCTTTCGGCGATGACGTCCAGGTTATTCATCCGCCGGTTTGCCTTCTCCCGACGCCTCGCCGCCGGGATGCGTCGGCCCAGTGACACGCGCGACGCCGAACAACTGGTCGGCCAGCGTAGGCGGCACCTTGATCTCGCCGTGCGTGTCTTCGTACTTGGCAAGGCTTTCGCCCAGCGCCTTGTAGAGCAACTTGGCATTGGTCGGCGTGAGGATGATCCGCGACTGGATGCGCGTCTGGGGCGTGTTGGGCAGCATCTGCGCGAAGTCGAGGATCACCTCTGACAATGAGTAGGTGATCACGGCAAAGTTGACATATTGCGCCGTGAGGTTCAGCGGCATTTGCAAATTGATCGGCTGTGGCCCACGCGGGGGTTGAATCTGTCCGGGTTCGTTAGTCATAGGTACTCCAGATAATCAGCCGTCAGCAAGCCCGGTGCGCACGCTCACCCGGCGTTGAAACGCCGGGCTGCGGGCGGGAAGTCCACTCAAGTTCGCTGATTGCTGATTGCTGACGGCTAAACTAAAAAGGAATATCCTGCAGCTCTTCGGCGGGCGGGCCACTATAGGACGCGCCCTGGCCGCCATCCTCGCGCCTGCCGAGGAGCTTCATCTCGCGCGCCGTGATCTCCAGCGAGGCGCGCGGCTGCCCGTCCTGGCCGAGGTAAGCCGAAGCGTCTACCTCGCCGGTGATGAGCACCTGCCTACCTTTGGTCACGTACTGGTGGGCGATCTCCGCCAACTGCCGCCAGCAGGTCACTTTGAACCAGGTCGTCTTTTCGCGCTGTTCGTTGGTATTTTTGTCCGTCCAGCGCCGGCTGACCGCGACCGAGAAGTTGCACACCGCAGTGCCGTCCGGCGTGTAGCGCATCTCTGGATCGCGCCCGACATTGCCGACAATCACCGTGTATTGGTAGGTCATCAAAAAATCTCCCTGATGCGCCTCTGTGCTGCTGTAATGCTACAGCAGGGGCAGCGACGTGTCAAAACTCCTGGCGGGTGAGGGAAGAATAGCACATAAGTTCTAATCCGGCAACATCTGCCGGGATGCGCCCTACGCACGCAGCGCGGCGCGGATGGCCGCCGCTTCGGCATTGAGCAACAACGGTGCGGGAACCAGCACCGCGTCCACTCCCGTCTGGGCGACCTGGGCCACGTCCTGAGCCGTGCGCAGCCCGCCCATGCTCAACACCGCCTGACGACCAGGGATCAGCGCCATCAGGCGGCGGGTCTTGTCCAGGTCCACCGCGCCGCTGTGTCGATCCCGGTTATCAATAGCGATCACGCGTGGCTCCCAGGAGATCGCCGCGTTCAGTTCGGTCTCGTCGTGCACCAGCACGACCGCGTTCATGCGGTTGCGCTGTGTGGCCGAGATCAGACGGCGCATCTCGGTATCGCCCAATACAGCGGCGATCAGCGTCAACGCGGCAGCCCCCCCGGCCCGCGCTTCGACCACCTGGTATTCCTCTACCACGAAATCCTGGCGGATGACCGGCACCCCCACCGCATTGCAAACATGGGTCAGGTGATCCAACGCCCCGCCGTGATACAGCTCGTCCGTCACCACGGCCAGGGCGTGTGCACCCTGCACCACCGCCTGTCGGGCCAACCCGACTGGGTCATAGGCGATGCCATCCACGCTACCGTTGCGCCCCAAATCAGCGGCCATGATCTGAGCAACCAGGGCGACGCGGTTTTCACGCAGGGTGCTGCCCACGTCCGGCGGGCGTGGCTGGAGGCTTGCCAGGGCGCGCAGACTTTCTAACGGCGTCAGCCCGGCCCGCCGCGCAACGGACTCCCTTTTGCGCGCGATGACGTCTTCAAGAGAAGGCAGTGTGGCAAACACAGGAAACGTCATGCTCGTTAGATCGCTCGCTCAATCTCATAAACCGGAGTTTGATTTTAATGCCGATTCTAACCATGCGCCAGCCGGGGTAGGCCCGCCGCCGGGCAGGGCGTATAATCACCCAAGAATACGCACAGAACCGATCGGCGGTTTCTAAACCTGAGGCAACCAGACCCCATGAGCGTCACCGGCCACCTTTTTGATCTACGGCGACCTGTGCCCGCTCGCGCCGGAGCAGCGCGATAATCTGCTGGCGCGCGTGCGGCGGGCGCTCAAGCCGGGCGGATGCTTCGTCTTCGATGTGACCACGCGGCTGCACCGCGCCCGGACGGCGGAATCGAACAACTGGTATGTCGCCGATGGCGGCTTTTGGAAAGCGGGGATGCACCTGGCGCTGGTCCAGGGCTTCGACTACCCGGAGGCCGATACGCACCTGGATCAATACATCGTGATCGAGGCCGATGGCAAGATCAGCGTGTATCGCAACTGGTTTTTGGATTATACGGTCGAGACGATCACCGGCGCACTGGCGGCGCAGGGCTTCGCCGTGCGCGCCGTGTGGAGCGACCTGGCCGGCACGCCGTACTGCGAAGACTCGGAGTGGATCGGCGTCGTGGCCGAACCCACCTGAGCTTTCCCTTGCGCCGCGCCGCAAATCGGGCATACTCGTACCCCATGAGTTTCCTGCCCCCAATCATCCTGGCGTCGGCATCGCCGCGCCGCCGCGCACTGCTGCGCGCGCTCAACCTGCCCTTCACCGTCGCCGTCAGCGGCGTGGACGAGGACGCCGTCGATCCTGCGCTCGACCCGCAGACGATGGTCCGGCTGCTGGCGCGGCAGAAAGCGGAAGCCGTCGCGCGGGAGGTCCGGTTTGGCCTGGTGATCGGCGCGGACACAACCGTCGTGCTGGACGAACTGGCGCTGGGCAAACCCGCCGACCCTGACGACGCACGCGCCATGCTACGTCGGCTGCGCGGCAGGCTGCACCACGTGATCAGCGGCGTGGCCGTGATCGACGCGGCCAGCGGCCAGACCGAGGTCGGCGCGGTAATCACGCCCGTCCTGATGCGCGACTACACCGACGCCCAGATCGACGCCTATGTAGCCTCCGGCGAGCCGATGGACAAGGCCGGGAGCTACGCCATTCAAGGGCTGGGCGGCGCGTTGGTGGCGGAAATTGACGGCTGCTACAACAACGTGGTCGGCTTCCCGCTGTGTGAGGCCGTAGCGTTGATGGCCCGCTGCGGCGTCGCCCTGCCGCTGGCCGGCCCGATCTGCCTGCTGCCGGACGGCGCACCCTGTCCCCGGCTGGCCCGGCGCGTATGAGGCATTTGAGCAGGAAAAGACGGCCCTCACCCCTGCCCGAAACCTGCATATCAGGTAAGCCGCCCCCAAAGGCCCGCCCCTCTCATTGGGGCAGCGGGAAGCGCGCCAGCGTGGGTGCCGGGGCGCGCGCCCCCTGCACCGTCCACAGGCCGCTTTCGGACAGAGCGATGTAGCCGCTGTTAGACGGATGTAGCACGGCATCGAACGTGCGCGTGAGCGGGTCGATGCGGTAGATCACGGTGTTTGCACCCAGCCACAGATAGCCGCCGTAGGCTTGCAGGTTCGAGATAAACGATAACCCCTCGCGCGGTGCAATCGAATCAGCTACCACCCGGCCTGCCGCGTCGATGACCAGCAGCGCGCGCGCGCTGGCACTGGTCGCGTAGGGATACCACAGCGCGCCCAGCCCGGCGACGAAATCTCGCATCAGGGGGATACCCCGTCCACCTTCCGGCAGCCCATACGCGGCAACGACCGCGTTCGCTACCGGGTCCACCTGCACGATGCGACGCTGTGTCTCGTCCACCACCCATACCGCCGCGTCGTCGGCAGCCAGGGGATACAACCGTGCCCTAAGTGCCGTCTCCGCGCCGCCACCGAAGTCAATATCCGCGATTACCCGGCGGCTGGCCGGGTCAAGCCGCAGCAGACGCGGTGAGCCGCCCAGAGGCGTCAGCCAGAGTGATCCCGCGCCGTAGGCGATCTCGCCGATGCCGCCCTCGATGGCCGCGCTCAGGTCGATCTCGTCGGAGGCACCATCCGCCGGGTCGAGGCGCACCAGAACCGGCGTAGGACGGTTGCCCGCGTCGGGAGGATTCGACGTGATCCACAGCGCCCCCGCTGCGGCGACCATCGCCTGCGGCGCGCCCTGGACTTCGACCACGTTAACCAACTGCGTGCTCAGGTCCAGGCGATATAACATCCCGGCCTGCGTCGGCGCGGCCATCGGCTGGGCGCGATTAAGCACCCATACCGCGTCGGGAAATGGCGCGATCACCAGGTCGCCTCGCCCCGGCAGGGCAATTGACAGGTCCGGCAGATCGATGCCCGTCTGCCCAACGGCGGGAACGGCGCTCAGGAACAGCATCGCCACCAGCAGCAGCATCCCCTGTCGCTTCATGTTTCCCTCCTGCACCGCAAAGGACGCCAGGATCACAAAGGGTTTTCCCCGATTCTTTGTCTCCTTTGCGCGCTTTGCGGTGAACCTCCTCCGGTCGCCCCCACCCACATGCAAACATGTCTCACCCGCACCCTATTGTATGCCGCGCGCGCCGATTTGGGCTATACTACCCTCACTCACCGCCATGTGATCGTCGCCCGGAAAGGACGCCGACCGTGAAGATCAGCCGCGAACAGGTGGAACACATCGCCGAACTGGCGAAGCTGGACCTGACCGATCAGGAAATCGATACCTACGCCGGGCAGCTTTCGGCCATCCTGGAATACGCCGAACGGCTGAATCGACTCGATACGTCCGCCATCCCGCCAACAGCTTCCGTGTTGCCGCTGCGCAGCGTGCTACGCCCAGACATCCCCGCCCCCTCGCTCCCGACCGAGATCGTGCTCGCCAATGCGCCGGATGCCGCGCAGGACCAGTTCCGCGTGCCGGCGGTGCTGGACGAGAGTCCTTAGCGTCTGCCAGATTCAGGGGGTGAGCCATGAGCACACACGCCGAACCACAGGGCATCATCCTGATCATCGACGAAGACGAAAATGTCGTCGTGCCGCTGACATTCCACTTCGACAACCTGGGCTTTGAGGTCATCTCGGCCAACAGCGGCGAACTGGGCTTGCGCCAGGCCATCGAGCGTCGCCCGAACCTGGTGCTGTTGTCGGCGGCATTGCCGGACATGAGCGGGCTGGAGATTTTCCGACGGCTGCGCACCGCCCCACTGACCTCCCACATCCCGGTGATCTTCATCGCCAGCCGCCACGATCCCATCCGCCCGAATCAACTGCTGGCAGCGGGCGCGGACGACGTGATCTCCAAGCCGTTCGACATCGATATCCTGGCCCTGCGGGTGCGCAACGCCATCCAGCGCACCCGGCGCGAAGGATTGATCGAGCCGCGCACAGGCCTGCCCACCGGCCCCCTGATCGCGGAGAAGATCGCCGAGGTGGAAAACGCCCAGGACTGGTGCCGCCTGGACCTGACCATCACCGATTTCGACGCCTTCCGCGACCGCTACGATTTTCTGGCTGGCAATGAGGTGTTGCGCTTCGTCGCCAACGCCGTATGTGAGATTGTGGCCGAGATGGGTACACCAGACGATTTTGTGGGGCACTATGGCGACACACGCCTGGTTGTGCTGACCGAACGCGCACGTGGGCCGGCCCTGCGCGATGCGCTCAAGGTCAGCCTCAATGAGGGCCTGCGTCAGTTCTATACCTTTATGGAGCGCGAGCAGGGCTATGTGCTGGTCGATGATGGCTTGGGTGGCCAGGCCCCCCGCCCGCTGATGAGCGCCAGCATCACCCTGCGCGATGGCGTAAAGGGCGAACACGCCGCCGAGGGTTGAGTTCTAAGTTTTGAGTTGTAAGTTGAACGGCGATGCGCCACGACCGGCGCGCCGCCGGGGCGCTGCGACTGCTAACTGCTGATTGCCTATGACCAACTCGATTGTCTTCGACCGCGCTGCCGACTTCTACGACCAGACACGCGGCTTCCCGCCTGGCCAGGCGCCGAACGTCGCCGCCCTGCTGGTCCGTGCCGGCGGACTGACTCCTGCCAGCCGCGTGCTGGAGATCGGCATCGGGACGGGGCGCATCGCCCTGCCCCTCGCCCCGCATGTCCGCGCCGTCTACGGCGTGGACCTCTCCTGTTTGATGATGGATCGCCTGCGCGCCAAGCGCACGACCGAGCCGGTCCACCTGGCCCAGGCCGATGCCACCCGCCTACCCTTTCCCGATCGCGCCTTCGATGCGGCGGTGGCAGTGCACGTCTTTCACCTGATCCCCAACTGGCAAGACGTGGTATGCGAGCTGACGCGCGTGCTGCGCCCCGACGGTGTGTTGCTACACGGCTGGAACGAGCACGGCGACGAATTCAAAGCCCTTACCGACGCCTGGGATACTGCCGTCCCCCCTCAGGAGCGCCCTGAAGTCGGCGTGCCCTGGCAGCGGCGTGAAACCTTCCTGCTCGATCTGGGCTGGCGCGAGGTCGGCCAGAAACAGGTTATCGGCTTCACCGAGGTGCGGACGCCGCAGAGTTACCTGGACCATCGCCGTGAGCGCAAGGGATCGAACACCTGGCGGCTGAGCGACGAGCAGATCGCGCGCGGGCTGGCCGCCATGCAGGCCGTCATCGACACGCAGTTCGGCGGCGACGCGCTGCGCCCGGTGGAGGTGCATAACGGCTTCGGCGTGCGCGTGTTCCGACCACCCACGTAGGAAGTGTTGAGCGCCGAGGGCTGCGTTTTGAATCGGGGTCGGCGACGCAAAAGGCCGTTCTTTTTCGCCCGCGAAGATTTGAATCTGGTTAACGTACCGTTGCCGGAACGTTTCTGATCCCTCTGCCTGTGGTATATTGACAATGGCGAGGATGCGCAACTAGGGGAGTGACCCATGCCCAAAGTGCGAGTGCTACTGATCGAAGACGACCCCGACGTGGCCGAACTGCTGGTGTTCTACTTCGACAGCCGGGGCTACGAAGTGACCCATGCGATGGACGGCAAAGAGGGCATCGCCGCCGCCCGCAGCCGCTTCCCCAATGTGATCCTGTTGGATGTGATGCTGCCGGATATGAGCGGCTGGGAGATCGCGCAGGTACTGCGTAGCGGCGCGCTCACGCGCTATATCCCGATCATCTTCCTCACCCAGCGTAATTCCCGGTCCGATAAACTGCGCGGCCTGAGTATGGGCGTCGATGACTACGTGACCAAGCCGTTCGACATGGAGGAGTTGCGCCTGCGCGTGCAAGGGGCCATCCGCCGCGCCACGCAGGAACGCCTCTATGAGCCGCGCACGGGCCTGCCCGGTGGGGCGCTGATTGAGGCGGAGATCAACCAGCGTCAGGATGAGCGCGGCTGGCATCGTTTGGAGATTGTCATCGAGGGCCTGAAGCCGTTCCGTGACGTGTACGGCTTCCTGGCGGCAGACGAGGCCCTGGCTTATGCCGCCGGGACGCTGCTGGATACCGTGCGGCAATACGGCACGCCGGACGATTTTGTGGGCATCACCGAAACGGATGGCTTCGTGGTACTCACCCATGCGCCGCAGATCGGGGCATTCCAAAAGACCCTGTGCGAGTCGTTCAACCAGGGGGTGCGCGCCTTTTATGCCTTCGCCGACGTAGATCGCGGCTACCTGCTGGTGGACGGCGGGGACGGCACGCAGCAGCCCGCCCCGCTGATGCAATTGAACGTGCGAGAGGTGAGTTAGCCGCCAGCCGTTAGCAAACGCAATGTGCAAGTTTCAGGAATGCAGTCGGGGTGAGTGCAAACCTCACCCCCTGGCCCCCTCTCCGTAAACGGAGAGGGAGAAGCGGTCGCGTCGAATCTGCGCTGGCGTCCCGCCCTCGCCACGTGCGGCCCTGTTCCGGTGTTTTGGCCGGGAGAGGACGGCGGAGGGTGAGGTTCGGCGAAAGACAGAAAAACTTGCACATGGGGTCGGCAATTAGCGGTCAGCACTCAGTGGTCCGAAGTGAACCTGGGCGGCAGGCGTGTGTTCCGCCGCTTTTCACCTGCCGCTTGCCACGTGTCCCTTGTCTCTCCCGCGCCTGCCGCGTGGTATACTTCCCCCATCTTGATCTCGCTTCGCCCGACCCGGACAAATTCCCATGATCGATCTCACGATTTCGGAAGCCCTTGCCCGCCTGCGCTCTGGCGCGATCACCGCCGTCGCGCTGACCCAGGCCCACCTGGACCGCATCGCCCGCCTGAACCCGCAGATCAAGGCGTTCCTGGCCGTCACCGCCGAACGCGCGTTGGAACAGGCCGCCGCCGCCGATCAACGCCGCACGCGTGGCGAAGACGCGCCGCTGCTGGGCATCCCGCTGGCGATTAAGGATGTGCTGTGTACGGCAGGCGTGCCCACCACCTGCGGCAGCCGCATCCTGGAGGGCTTCATCCCGCCGTTCACCGCCACCGCCGTACAGCGCCTGTTCGACGCCGGGGCGATCATGCTGGGCAAGACCAACACCGACGAGTTTGCGATGGGGTCGAGCACCGAAAACAGCGGCTACTTCACCACGCACAACCCCTGGGATCTCGACCGCATCCCCGGCGGCAGCAGTGGCGGCAGCGCGGCAGCAGTCGCGGCGCGCCTGGCCCCCGGCGGACTCGGCACAGATACTGGCGGCAGCGTGCGTCAGCCCGCCGCGATGTGCGGCGTGGTGGGGATCAAACCCGGCTACGGGCGCGTGTCGCGCTATGGGCTGGTGGCCTTTGCCTCGTCGCTGGATCAGGTCGGCGCGTTCGCACGCACGGTCGAAGACGCCGCCCGCCTGCTCAACGTGATCGCCGGGCACGATCCGCTCGACTCGACCTCCGTGCCGCTGCCCGTCCCCGACTATCTGGCCGCCCTCAGCGGCGACGTGCGCGGCCTGCGCGTGGGGCTGCCGAAGGAATATTTCATCGCGGGCATCCAGCCAGAAGTTGAACAGGCCGTCCGCGCCGCCGTGAACACCCTGGCGAACCTCGGCGCGGAGATCGTGGAGATCAGCCTGCCGCACACCGATTACTGCCTGCCCACCTACTACCTGATCGCGCCTGCTGAAGCCTCGGCGAATCTTGCGCGCTTCGACGGGGTGCGCTACGGCCGGCGCCGCGAGAGGGGCGAGATGTGGCCCACCTACCGCGCCACACGTGGCCAGGGCTTTGGCCCGGAGGTCAAGCGGCGCATCATGCTTGGCACCTATGCGCTCTCGGCGGGCTACTACGACGCCTACTACCTCAAGGCGCAGAAGGTCCGCACCCTGATCAAGGGTGATTTCGACGCGGCCTTCCAGACGGTGGACGTGATCGCCACGCCGACGGCCCCGACGACAGCCTTTCTGATCGGGGAAAAAGCCGACGATCCCTTGCAGATGTACCTGTCGGACATTTTCACGCTGTCGTGCAACCTGGCCGGGATCGCCGGGATGAGCCTGCCATGCGGCTTCGACAGCAAAGGACTGCCCATCGGATTGCAACTCCTCGGCCCAGCCTTTGCCGAAGAAACGCTGCTGCGCGCCGGAGACGCCTACCAGCGCGTCACCGACTGGCACACCCGCGCCCCAAGCATTGCCGTGTCCTCGTAGGGCGTTCAATTGAACGCCCCGGATGCTCAATTGAGCGCCCTACCGGGCCGATGGAAAAACACCGTGTACGATCCAGACAAACACCACCGCCGATCCATCCGACTGACCGGCTATGATTACTCATGGTCAGGAGCGTATTTCGTTACCGTGTGCACCTGGGAACATGTCCCCTTCTTTGCCGATACAGCCATTTGCCAGATTGTCGAGGCTTGCTGGCTGGCAATACCCGACCATTTTCCAGGTGTTGAACTGGATTCCTGGGTTGTCATGCCCAATCACGTGCACGGCATCGTCGTTCTTCCCGATGGTAGGGGCGTTCAATTGAACGCCCCTACTATGACAATTGTCATGTCTAACAGCCCCATGTTCCTCGACTCCATTGCCCTGACGCGCACACACGCCTGCATGGCCGAACCGGGCCGCATCGTGGTGGTCGGCAGGCCGTCTTGCCCACTTGATGATGTGCTGCCTTATCTGGCGATGCTGCCCAACGTGATCACCTTCGACCCGGCAGGCCACATGCTGATGTTGCGCCGCGACCGGGGCTGGATCACGCTGCTAAGCCAGGAAGTCCAGATCACGAACGTCGCGGACGTAAAAGAAGGGCTGGAGCTGTTCGCCGCATTGGTGGACGCGATCAACACCACCTGGGAGAACCGGGAGGCGCTGGTCGCCGCCAGCGGCCATCGCCGCGCCGTGCGCCCGCTGGACGTGTGGTCGCTGCTGCCGCAGACCAACTGCGGGCAGTGTGGCGAAGCGACCTGCATGGCCTTCGCCTTCGCCCTGCTGCAAAACCGACACACCCTGGTCGAATGCCCACCGCTGGCTTCCGACGCAACCTATGCCACCCGCCGCGCTGCGCTGGAGGCTATGCTCTAACACGCCGAACGGTCTGGAAAGTTGGCTTAAAACCGGACCCGGCGTATCATAGACGGCGGTACGCGATACGGTCGTCCGGTATAGCTAAGGAAGCGCCATGAAAGTCATCATCCCCCTGGCGGGTTTCGGGACGCGCCTGCGCCCGCATACCTATAGCCGCCCCAAACCGCTGATCAACGTGGCCGGAAAGCCCGTCCTGGCTCACCTGCTCGACAAATTGCAGGGGCTGCCCATCAGCGAGTACCTCTTCATCACCGGCTACCTGGGCGAACAGATCGAGGAGTTCGTCCGCAGCAAGTATCCGCACACGCCCAGTTATTTCTTCGAGCAAAAGGTGCTCAACGGCCAGTCCACCGCCATTTATCTGGCGAAGGAACGGCTGACCGGCCCGGTGATCATCCTGTTTGTAGACACCATCTTCGAGGCAGACCTGCGCTTCTTGGCCGAAACCGACGCCGAAGCAGTAGCCTTCGTGAAGGAAGTGCCCGATCCCCGGCGCTTCGGTGTGGCCGCCGTCGATGGACAGGGCGTCGTGACGCGCTTCATCGAAAAGCCGCCCACCACCGAGAACAAACTGGCCGTCATCGGCATGTACTATCTGCGAGAGGCCGAAACACTGGTCTCGGCCATCGAGACCCAGATCGCCGAGAACCGCCAGACCAAAGGCGAATTCTATCTGGCCGACGCCTTCCAGATCATGATCGACCGTGGGATGCGCTTCCGGGTGGCCGAGGTCGATGCCTGGCTGGACGCCGGGACCGCCGACGCCGTGCTGGAGACGAACCGGCTGCTGCTGGAACGCGGCAGTGACAACAGCGGCCTGCTCCACGCCGAAGGATATGTCGTCATCCCGCCCGTACACATCGCCAAAAACGCCAAGATCGTCGGCTCGGTCATCGGCCCCTACGTGACCATTGCGGAAAACTGCGTGATCGAGAACAGTATCATCCGCGACTCGATCATCGACCGCGATACGACCGTGTTGAACGCCCTCCTGACCAACAGCCTCGTCGGGCGCAACGCCTACCTGGCCGGGCGTTTCCACGTGTTCAACGTGGGAGATTCCACCAGTCTAAGCTACGAATAACCGCCAAACGGCAAAGCACGACGAAGCGTGTGGCGGCGGATAAAATCCGCCGCCGCGTTTTTGTTTTCACGGGCCGCCTTAAAATTTCTTTCTGATTCCTAATAAATTTTGATGATCCTGTTGACATTTCAAAAGAAACATTGTATTCTTTTGAAAACTGATGTTTTATAAGGTTCACGTTGAATATCGTGAGGTCAATCAACATGAATTCTACGCTAAGCACCTGCCCGGTCTGTGGCGAGCTACTGACCATCGTCCGCCTGCACTGCAATAACTGCGACACGACCATCGAGGGCCGCTTCACGATGGGCGGCCTGGGCAATCTGACGCCGGACCAGATTCAGTTCGTGGAGATGTTCATCCGCAGCGAAGGCAAGATCACACGGATGCAAAAGCTGCTTAACATCTCCTACCCGACCGTGCGCAGCCGCCTGGAAGAGATCATCCGGACAATGGGCTATGAAGTCGGCCAGGAAGACGAAGAGGACGACGCCGCCGCCCGCGAAGAACTGCGCCGCCAGGTGTTGGACGATCTTTCTGCCGGACGCATCACCTCGCAGGATGCTATCCGGCTGTTGCAGACATAACCGGGCACACCGCGTCCCGGCCCGACTCTGCGGTAAGACCTGAGGCTTGTTTTAACGGAGGCTGTAATGTTCGACGCTAATTCTTACCTGCTGGAGAAGACGCCGGCGTGCCGGCGCGAGGCTCTGCATCGTCTGGCAAGCCAGCGGTCCTGGGTAGAAACCGTCACTCTGCTGAGCTGGCGCGTCCTGTGTGCGCTGCTGCGGGCGTTGGGACACGGGATGATCGGCCTGGGGCGGCTGCTGTTGCGACTGCCCAAAGCAGCCCCGGTTCAGGAAATGCCGTTGCGTTATGCAAAACACAATTGATTGCCGCAAGGCGCCGGGGCGCAGCACAGTCCCCCGCAAACATCTTTGTTTGTAGAACGGACAGTCATCATCACGGAGGACGGAATGACGGAACGTATCGAAGTATCGGAAGAAACCCAGGTGCAAATCTGGATCGAGCGCGTCGGCGGCGACCTGCGCCTGCGTGGGGGCGACCGCCACGAGATCACGGCCAAAGGCGACACCCCTTGGCTTGCTCAAACCGAGACGGGTAAGATTCACGTGGTCTGCAACGGTGACCTGACCCTGCATATCCCATCGAATGCCCTGGTCGAGGTATCTACCGTCGGCGGCGATGCCAAGATCACCGATGTGCTGGGCGCGCTCACTATCAACAACATCGGCAGTGACCTGATACTGCGCAATGTCGGCCCCCTAGACGTGCAGAATGTCGGCAGCGACCTGCGGCTCAAGCGCACGAGCGGCGATGTGCGGGTGAGTCGCATCGGCAGCGACGCAACCGTGCGCGAGGTTGCAGGCGCAGTGACGCTCGAAAACGTCGGCGCGGACCTTTACATCCGCGATGTGTCCGGCGCGTGCCTGGCCGAACACATCGGCGGCGATCTGGTGCTGAGCACCGATTTCACCGCCGGCATCGAATATCGCTTTGCCGTCGGTGGCGATGTGGTCTGCCGCGTGCCCCCCGAAGCCAATGTGCGCATCCGCCCTTCGGCAGGCGGCGAAATCAGCATCGACGCGCCGGGAGCAAAGACCGTAGAACACGCGGAAGGCGAAGAGATCGTCTTTGGCGCAGGGGAGGCACTCGTCTACCTGCACGCCGGCGGCGACATCCGGCTGGTCGGCCTGGACGAAGACTATATGATGGCGATCAACTTCCAGCTCGAAGAGGAGTTGGAATCGCGTCTGGCCGGCCTGGACAAGATCATCAACGACAGCCTCTCCGGCCTGGACCAGTTAGTCAACACCCAGGTCGAGCGCGCCATGCGCAAGGCCGAGCGCGCCGCACACAAGGCCGAACGCCATCTGGAGCGCGAGATCGACCGGCTGGGGCGTGGCAACAAGCCCAAGCGCCACGCCTTCAGTTTTTCCTTTGGAGAGCCGTCCTTCGGCGTGCCGCCCCCGCCCCGTCCGCCGCGTACCCTGCCGCCGGATGAACCGGTGACAGATGAGGAACGGCTGCTGATCCTGCGCATGGTCGAGGCCAAGCAGATCACGGTGGAAGAAGCCGAACGGCTGCTTTCTGCCCTGGAAGGGCGCGCCAAATAGCGAATGTTTCGCCGCAAAGGACCAGGGCGGTGAAAAGCAGTGAGAAACAGTTTGGACAGGGACGCGGCCTGAGGCTTACAATAGGCGTAGCGGCGGCATCCGTCCTGCCGCAGCCTATCTGATATAGAGCCGAGGAAACAGCGCCCCGTGCACATGAACCATCAGGAGCGTGCGCGATGCTCGCGGTAGCAGGCGTAGAACCGGCGCGGTGTGGCCCGCGCCGCGTGCATCTCTCATCCGATCTGGCCGCCATTGCCGACCTGATCGAGGTGTGTTTCAGCCCCGGTATCGATTCTGGTGGGCGGGCCGCCATCCGCGAGATGCGCAGCCTGAGCCGCCTGGGACCGCTGCTGGCGCTGTTGGCATGGGTCGATCCTATGCTACGCGGCATCGGGCAGGGCTTTGTGTGGCAAGAAGCGGGCCGCATCGTCGGCAATGTCACCCTGCATGACGCCGATCTGCCACCCGAGTCAGGACGCACCCGCATCATCGCCAACGTGGCCGTTCACCCCGACTATCGGCGGCGTGGCATCGCCCGCACGCTGATGCTGGCTGCGCTGCAAGCCGTGCGGGAATGGGGTTGTGTGGCAGCCATCTTGCAGGTCGAGGCCGACAACGCCCCGGCGCAGCGGCTGTACGAATCGTTGGGCTTCCGCGCCGAGCGAACCTGGCATCACTGGCGGCGGCCTGCCAACCAGCTGCCTCCGCCTCGCCTGCGCGATGCCCCGCCGATCATGTTGCGCCCGCCGGGTCGCTGGCAGGAGGAATTCGCCCTGGCAAGCCGGACCTTCCCGGCAGAGCGGGGCGGATTGGGCTGGCAACGCCCGCTGCACCCGCGTGAGTTTCGACGCTCCTGGCAGCGGCAGTGGGCGAGCTTTTTGAGCGGCGTCAGCCTGGAGCGGTGGATCGCGCCGGGCGCGCAGGGCGAGATCGCCGGGGCGCTGTGGGCCGAGACGAGCTTCGTCAGCCCCTCTATCCGGCTGACCCTGCTGGTTCCGCCGGAACAACAGGGACGCCTGGAAGCACCGCTGCTCAGCCATGCGCTGCGGCTGCACGGCGATAGTGGGCGGGCGCTGATCTGTGAGTATCCCGCCGATGTCGGGGCCGACGCCGTCTTCGAGCGGTACGGGTTTGTCCGCCGCCGCACGCTGGTGTACATGCGCTGGGATGCCCAAAGCAGCTGAGCGTCGAATTTTCGAGGACACAGCGTATGACGACAAACCAACCGCCGCAGGGCTTCCGGGCCTTTGTGCGGGTACTGCGCAACCGGAACTTTTTCTGGCTGTGGGTGTCGCAGTTGATCTCGACTATCGGCGACTTCTTTTCCTTCCTGGCCGTGCCGTACCTGATCACGGTGCTGGCGCAAGGCGACGAAGCGGCAGCCCTGGCCGACAGCAGCGCAATGCCTACCGAAGCTAAGGCGCTGGCCGGGCTGGCAACGATGGCTTTCACCCTGCCGCGCCTGTTAGGGATTTTCACCGGGGTCTTCGTGGACCGCTGGGATCGCCGCAAGACGATGATCGTCGCCAACGTGCTGGCGGGACTGGTGGTATTGCTGCCGCTGCCGGTAGCTTCGTTGGACGATGTATGGCTGATTATCGCCATGCAGTTTTTGCTGGCCCTGGTCAGCCGCTTCATCTACCCGCCGCAGCAAGCCGCCGTGCGCCAAATCGTCAGCGAGAATGACCTGCTGGCCGCCAATGGTCTGCTGTCGATCACGGCGACGCTGGGCTTCATCATCGGGCCGCTGTTCGCCGGGTTGACCGTCGAGGCCGTCGGGCCAAAAGCAGCCTTTCTGGTAGACAGTGCCAGCTTTCTGATTGCCGGGTGCATTCTGGCGGCACTGGTGCGCATTCCACGCCTAGACCAGGCCCCGTCGGGCGAGGGCGCGCGGGCCATCCTGGGCAATATGTGGGAAGGGCTACGCTTTATCGGCCTGACGCGGCTGGTGTTGGCAACAACAATCTGCTTCGCCCTGTTCCAGGGTGGGCTGGGCGGCGTGAATGCCATGTGGGTCCCTTATATGCGAGAAGCGTTCGGGCTGGGGCCGCGCGAAATCTCCCTCGTAGATACGGTCCAGGGAATCGGCATGGCCCTCGGCGCGGTGGCGTTGGGGTTTCTGATGGCCCGGCTGAGTAAGCTGGTCATCAGCGTGGCCGGGCTGTTGGGCATCGGCATTGCCATCGCCGCTCTGGGGTTGGCGCCCTCTTACGCAGCGGTCCTGATCCTCAGCGTCCTGGTGGGGATAATCCTGGTCCCCTGGCAATCCGCCTTCAGCACGATCTTGCAGCTGGCGATTCCCAGACCGTTGCAGGGCCGCGTGATGAGTTCGTATTTTGCCATCACACAGGCCGCCAGTCTGATCGTGTTGAGCGGGATCACGGCGCTGGTGGCAATGATCCCGCTGCGGATGATCTACGTCGGCGGTGGAGTGGTGGTCATTCTGGTCGCCGGGATCTGGGCCGCCTGGGTGCGGGATGATGTGCGGGCGCTGGAAAATCGTTCCGTTGAAGAAGTGAGCGAGGTGCTCCCCGCCGCCACAGGCGACTGACGGAGACCCCATAAGTTTACATCGGATAAACGCTCTTCTCCCAGGGAGAAACGTTCTCTTTAGGTACGGGAGAGGGCCAGATTAGAAAGCGAGTGGGATGGTGGGCACAGCAGAAGAACGGCTACGCGTTTTGAAGATGTTGGAAAATGGCACCATCACGGCGGATGAGGCGGCCAAGCTGCTCCAGGCCATCCAGTCTGGACGCAAAGAAAGCCCCGGCGCGCGCCCTTCGACTGGCCGGGAGCCGCGCTGGCTGCGCGTGCGCATCACCGATACCGACACCAACCAGACCAAAGTGAGCATCAACATCCCGATGGGGCTGGTGCGGACCGGCATCCGCATGGGCGCGCGCTTCATCCCGTCCGATTCGGACGTGCATTACCAGGAACTCATCGACGCGATCCAGAGCGGGGAGAGCGGCAAAATCTTCGAGGCCACCGACGAGGAACAGGCTGAGCACGTCGAAATCTGGGCGGAATAGCGATCCGATGACGGAGTGGGCAGATTTTCAACGCCGGGGACTTCAGTCCCCGGCTACAGGTGTAAAGTCCACTGAGGGGCAATCTCGTCGCAGGCCTTGCCCATCCGCCCGGCGCTGGGGTAACTTTGGGGCTGATCGCTAACTGCTGACGGCTGACGGCTTCTCATGACCAACCCCAAACATCTGCTCGACGCCTACGCCATCGCGCCGAAAAAAAGCCTGGGCCAGAATTTTCTGCACGACCCAAATGCGCTGGACAAGATCGTGGCGACGGCAGAGCTGTCGCCCGATGACGCCGTGCTGGAGATCGGCGCGGGCACGGGCACGCTGACGGCCCGCCTGGCCAACTGCGCCGGGCGCGTGATCGCCGTCGAGGTGGACGAACGCCTGTTGCCCATCCTGGGCCGCGAGGTCGGCGGGCGCGACAATGTGACGCTCGTCCCCGGCGACATCCTGGAACTGAACCTGGATGCGCTGCTGCCGCCGGATCAGCCTTATGTGGTGGTCGCCAACCTGCCCTACTACATCACCAGCGCCATCCTGCGCCTGCTGCTAGAACGCCCTCACCGCCCCCGGCGGCTGGTGCTAACCGTGCAGCAAGAAGTGGCGGACCGGCTGGTGGCCCGGCCCGGCGACATGAGCCTGCTGAGCGTGTCGGTGCAGTTCTACGGCAAACCGCGCGTGGTCACGCGCTTTCCCCCGGCGGCGTTCTGGCCGCGCCCGGATGTAGACTCGGCGGTGGTGCGCATCGACACCTATGCCGCGCCGCCCGTCCCGGTGACAGACGAAGCCGCGTTCTTCCGCGTGGTGCGGGCGGGCTTCAGCCAGAAGCGCAAGCAGCTTCGCAACGCCCTCAGCGGCGGGCTGCACATCGGCAAGGATCAGGCCGACGCGCTGCTGGTCGCTGCCGGGATCGATCCGCAGCGCCGCGCCGAAACCCTGAGCCTGGAGGAATGGGCAGCCCTCGCGGCGCAGGCGGCAGGGATCGGAGATGGAGTATCGTCGTAGAGACAACATATGCGTCGCCCCTACGGACCTCGCCCCGTCGGGATAAAGGATCATTCCGCAACCCCCCTCTGCCCCGCTGCGTATACATTGCCGGGCGATCCCCGCATCATTGGGGGGACATTCGCGTTGCAGCCGCAGGTAAAATAAGCAAGAATCAGGGGTAGTGCTTGATTCGTCCGGCTCTGCTGCCCGGCGCGGCGGCGCCGGAGATTCTGAGGAAACGGATGGCCGTTATGCGCTATCGCAGCCGGCGCGCAACCCGCGTGTGGCTTATCGTGGTCGGGGTGCTTGTCGCCCTGGCCCTGTTCTCCAATACCATCGCCCTGGAAGCCCAGGTCGGGCTGGCGGCCTTTTACGCCGCCCTGGTGGCGTTGGCGCTGGGCGGCCCGGTGGTGCAGGAGATGCGTCGCCGCCTGACCCGTCCCGCCCTGCCCCGCCTGGACCGCGCCCCGCACGAGCAGCGGAAGGCGGCACTCCGACCGTCCAAAGCCGCCGCAGCCGCTCAGGACCGCGCCAGCCAGCTCCCGGACTACCGGGAACGCTATACCCTGCTGGACGTTGGGCTGATCGGCAGCGCACGGCAGGAGGACGGCCTGTCGCTGTGGCAGGGGCACAACGTCTCGCTGGACGATGAGGCCATCCAGCCTTACGCCGTGCTCCAGGCCGCGCCGGGCTGGGCGCAGCGGCGGGTGAAAGCCCGCTTCGAGATGCTCGATCCCTCCGGCGAGACGCAGTACGTCTGCGAAGAACGCTTCTACCTCCGCGATGGCAAGAATACCCTGATCCCCAACTATCGTCTGCCGCTGCGGGGCAATCCCCGCACGGGCAGGCCGGGCATGTGGGAACTACGCTTCTGGCTGGATAACCTGCCGGTGGGGATACACGGCTTCACCATGTCCCCCTCGCTGGAAGAGCGCCGACGCTGGATCGCCGGGCAGGGCGGCGCACGCACCGACCGCCTGCGCGACGACATGGGAGATGACTCGGAGCCGATTTCGCTGGAAGATCTGCTGCGCAGCCAGCAGGAGAATCGGTAACGGGGAATGTCATCGTAACGAGCTGACCTGAAAACGCCATGAACGACAGGCCGGGATTAGGTGATTTTATCAACGAACTGCTGCGGCTGACCGGTGAGCGGGTGAGCCAGGCGATACGCAACCCAGTGGCGGTGCTGTTCTTGCTGGTGCTGGGGCTGATGATCCTGCCGTCGCTGGGCCGGACCATCATGCCGCTGCTGATCCTGGCGTTCCTGGGTCTGGTGATGTGGGGCATGATGTACGGCAAGGCAGCGAAAGCCCCCCACCACCAGTTCGAGCGCGAACGGCGGAAACACCGCCCTCTACACGAGCACCGTGCGATGCACCCCATTGCAATTGAGGCCATGCAGCGGGCCGGGCAGAACCCGGCGGCGCTGGCCGTCCCACCGGTGGACGTGGGCCTGCTGGCTTATGACTCCAACAGCAGGGAACCGGCGGTGTTCCGTGAAGAACGCATCCCCGACGATGCCGGGTACGTGCGCCCGTTCGCCGTGTTTCGTTCCCCGCGCCGTGCCAGGGGCAAAATCCGCTTCGAGATGTTGGACGGCAGCGGGGTGCGGCGATTCATCGATGTGAGCGAGTGGACGCTGAACTCCGGCGATACATTTGTCTATGCGCAGAGCTGGCTGCCGGTGCGCAATCTACAATCGCTCGACGGGACCTGGACGCTGCGCCTATACGGGGCAGGTACGCTGCTGGCCGAACACGAGTTCCGCTGGCGCAACCCCGGCGGCGGGGAACTGCGCGCCGACCTGACCGGCGACGGCGAGATCAAGGGCGACCCGCTTCAGGAAATCCGCGAACGGCACCGGCGTCTATCGCTGGACGATCTGCTGGAAGACCAGGAAGGCGGCCTGGTCGAAAGTGACCCGGAGATCGAGGCGGCGGCGCGCGAGATGGAGCGTCTTAACCGGCAACGGGCGCGGCGGCGCTGAGAAAGTTCAAAGTTCTCAGTTTTGAGTGTTGAATGATCCTGCCGCCGCATACCCAGGTTTGGAACTCAAAATAACCACGCACCATTGGAGTGAAGCGACGATGACCTGGTGGGGTTCCCGCAAAAATGTCTCCCCCCGTTTGCAGTTAGAGGTGGAAGCCATGCGCGCCACCTTCGGCGATACCTTCCGCCTGATCGTGCCCAAACTGGGCAACCTCTACTGGGTGGGAGAAGTGCAGATTAACCTGATCGGCGCACCGGCAGAAGACCACCTGCTGAAGATCATGTACCCGGAGCAATACCCTGTCCGCCCGCCGGAAGCCTATGTGCTGCGGCCATTCATCTACAGCCCTAAGCATCAGTTCGAGGACGGACAGTTGTGCCTGTTCAACCCGGTGGACGGCGCGACTTACGGTTGGAATCCGTCCCGCTCGACGGCGGCGACAGTGGCGGGGTGGGCGATCCAGTGGATTTATGCCTATTACACCTGGCGCGCGACGGGCAAGTGGCCGGGCCAGGAAGAGCGCGTTACCGACAAAAGCGACATCCTCTCCCGCCTGCATTTGCGTGAGTAGCCGGTCAGCCGCCCTCGTGTGCAAGTTTTCCCGCGTCGCCCGGTTGCTCTCCCCCTGGGGCCTCTCCCCGACCAACAACGCCGGGACATATCCTCAGGGAGAGGGAGGAATCTCCGCGTCTGGAAGCCCCACGCCCTGCGGGAGAGGATTTGGGGTGAGGGCCAGAATGACAGGGCAGACATTCTGCAAGAAACCCGCGCACCGGGTCTCCTGATTGCTGAGTGCTGACGGCTGATCGCTTTGTGAAAGGGCGAACGCATGAAACAAAGCACGCCGCGTGAATCCAAACACGATGCGCCGCGCGTGATCGTGGCCGGGCGCGTGCTACGCAAGATGGCCGCCGGGGCGGCCCGCTATCTGGACGAGGAAACTGCCGAGTCGCTGGTCGGCCTGGTCATCGACACGCCGGAACGCGGCGAGCCGGATATTTACGTCCTGGACACCATCCCGCCGGACCCGGCCCACATCGAGCGGCACATGTACGCCGTCGCGCAGGGCGACGACTGGCAGGACGAAGTCCTGTACTGGCTGGCGATCAACTGGCGGCGCTTCCGCGAGCGGCGGCGCGCCAGCTACGGCAACGCCCTGGCCGCCAAGTGGGATGCCCCCCTGCGCTACCTGGGCGACTGGCACAAGCATCCCGGTGACATGTTCTGGCCCAGCCAGGGCGACCTGGACACCGCGCTCGGCATCCTGCACGACGCCGACAGCGACATGCCCCACCTGCTCGTGCCCATCGTCACCCTGCCCCCGCCAGACGAGCCAGAGGAAAACACCGGCTACGCGCTCTATACGGCAGGCGAAGACGGGACGCGCATCCGTGTGAATTTCTGGTATCTGCGGCGCGGGATGCGCGCCTTTGTTGAGGCAAAGACGGAAGTCCAGAGCGATCAGGTGCTGCCCGCCGTGCCGCCGCTCGGCTGGCATCTGCGCGACCGCGAACGGTTTCAGCGCGAACACGACCTGCTCGTCGGCGACGGGCTGGCCGTCAGCGTGACCGAGCACGACGCCGACGAACTGCCGCCGATGGAGGTCTGTTTCTTGGCGGGGCGGATGGGCGGCGCGCACGTGCTGATCCTCGTGACGTACAAGGACTACCCGGAACGTATGCCCGATGTGCGCATCGCGCCGATGATCCGGCTGGAGCCGGGCGAGGACATGTTCGACCGACTATGGGCGGCATCCCGCCCGCTGGACAGGGCCGAACTGCCCGATTGGGCTTGGTCGCCGGACCGGACGCTGCTCGAACTCGTGCGCGCCGTCGAGGAAAACCTTTCGTAGGTACGAAGCATCTCGCGGCCCTGCTTTTCAGAAAGGATTAGTGTGAATCAACTTCAATCTCCTCCTATCGAAACGCCCCAGCCTGCCTACGATCCCGTGTTGGGCGGCGTGCTGGGCTTCACACATCCCGATCTGCTGGCAAATCACACAGGCCGCATGACCGACGCCCAGCGCGTGGGCCTGCGCCAGGGCAGTCCCCGCCTCGTGCGAGAGGACGTCTTGATGGCCGGGGGATTTGGGGTGTTCTTCCTGATCGGGCTGATCGCCATTCTGCCGGGCGGCGCGTTGGTCCCCTGCGTTGGCGGCACGGTCATCCTGGGCCTGCTGACTGCACTGGCTGCCGGGCTGGCGGTGCGCAAATGGCTCGCCATCCGGTCCGATGCGAATGGCGGCACGGTGATGGCGCTGGAAGGGCCGGCCCGTCACCGGGCCGTCGGCGGCATGGTGGGCCGCTACGGCGCGGTTTACCATCTGGTCATTCAGGAGACCCGCTTTGAGCTTCCTAAAGACACGCTGTCGATCTTCCGCGAGGACGTGACTTACCGTATCTACTACGCGCCGCGCTCGAAGATCATCCTGTCGGCGGCGCCCGTGCGCCTGAAATAGGCCATCCGGCAGCCAGCCGGGAGAGAGTCGTCAGGAAAAACGCGGCGGCGGCGTTATCATGAACATAAGCGACCATATTCTAGGGAAACAGGGGAGTGTGGATACGCCGAAGCGCAAGCACGAAGACCTGCCGGAACTCGAACCGGACGAGATCGACCTCGACCCACAGTTGAGCCGCGCGCTGGGCTTCAGCTACCGCGACCTGCTGGCAAACCGCGGCGGCTACATGACGAAGGAGCAGCAGGAAAGACTGTATCACGCGCCGATGTCGGTGTTTCTGTTGAGTGCGGCAGTACTCTGCATCCTGATCGCCGTCGGGAATGGATTGATAGGAATCGTGATGGCGGGGCGCGGGTATCCGGTCGCAGCGGTGGCCTTCTGCCTGGTCGGGGTCGCGGTCTTTGGACTGGCGCTGCCGGCCATGGGTGGTCGGACATTCAGCCGGTGGTTCGCCGCCCAAAGCGATCTGAGCAAGGGCGCGGTCGAGGCGGTCGAGGGCGAGGCGCGGCGGATCGTCCGGGGCGGCAAATACCCGGCCCGACTGCTCCTCGTGCAGGGCGTGACGTTTCCCGCCTCGGACCGGGTGCTGGCAGCCTTCCGGCTTGGCGAGCCTTACCGCGTCTACTACGCGCCGCACTCGAAGAAAATTCTCTCGGCGGAACCGTTGAAAGCAAAACGAGGCGTTTGAGGGTATCATGCAGGGAAATTCGTAGGGGAGACGTGTGGGTCGCCCCTACCAAGCGATCAAGGTGGACGAGCAAAGCGAGCATACATGACTTCCTGGGATCGGATTGAACGACTGCTCGGTGCAGACGCACTGGCCCACCTGCGAGAGCGCACCGTCGGCGTCATCGGGCTGGGGTCGGGCGGCGGGTTCGTGGCAGAAAGCCTGGCGATGAGCGGCGTGGGCCGCTTCGTGCTGATCGACGACGAGGAATTGGAAGCCTCGAACATCGTGCGGCACATCTGCGACCTGCGCGACCTGGGCCGCCCAAAGGCACAGGCAGTGGCAGACATGATCCGCTACCGTAACCCCAACGCGGTGGTAAAGGCCATTCGCGGGCGGGTGGAAAATCACTTGGACGCGCTAGACGGCCTGGACCTGCTGGTGTGCGGTGTGGACGGCGAATGGGCCAAGTACGTGATCAACCGGGCCGCCCTGGCGCGCGGCCTGACCACCGTCTATGCGGGCGTGTACGAGCGCGGCGAAGGCGGCGACGTGGTGGTGATCCGGCCCGGCGAGGGGCCATGTTACGCCTGTTGGGCCGCCGCTGTGCGCGAAGGCCTGATCGAAAGCGCGCCGTCAGACGACCTGGATTATGGTATGATAGGACCGGATGGCACGCTCAAGGCCGAACCGGGGCTATGGCTGCACGTGGTCCGTGTAGCCGCAACCCAGGCCGATCTCGCGCTCAATGAGCTGCTGCGCGGCTTCCCCCATCACCGCGCCATGCCGGGCAACACGGTGGTGCTGGCGAACCACGCGCTGGAGGTGTTCGCCGGGCGGATCACCCTGCCCTTCGGCGCAGAGTGGGTGACGATCCTGCGCGATCCCAACTGCCTGGAATGCGGCCAGCGCGCCCGTCTGAACGGAGAGCAGCGCACCGACCTGAGCCTGAACGACCTGATGACCCAGACCGGCGTGGCCTTAGAAACCGAGGACACACCGGAAGAAGGTGTTTGAGCGGCAAACGAAAAGCAGGCAGTTACGTACAACAAGATATACAGCGGGTCCAGTTCAGTGTCCCTTCCCTTTCGGGTGAACGGGCTGAACAGGAGATCGCTTAGACGCCTGGCGCTTTGACGCCGGATTTGCAGGGAGAACAGGAAGTATGTCCGAGGAACAGCGCCCAACCGACACCCCGGCAGCGGAGAATATCCCGCCCGCGAACTCGCCGCCCGTACCGCCGGAGGACAGCACGGATGACTTTCCCCCACCGGACGATGGTATGGTTTCGCGCTTGGAACGGTTGGGGGGCGAGCCGGCCCCGGCTATCTCGCCGGAGGAGTTTGCACGCTTGCAAGAATCGGGCCAGATTCACATCGATTCGCGCGGGCGCATTCGCACCACCCGCCGCGAGGAAACCGACGCCGGTATGAGCCTGCGCAAACGCCGGGCGTGGTACGCCTGACCGCCGATGTCGGATAACCCGCCCTCCTTTGCCGAGCGCCGCGCCGCGCTGGTGGAAGAATTGCGCGCCAGGGGAGTACCGCTGCCGCCGCATATCGAGCGTGCCCTGCTCGCTGTGCCGCGTCACCTGTTCGTGCCCGGTGTGTATCTGGAAGCGGTCTATCGTGACCAGGTCATCGTCACCAAGCGCGACAAAGAGGGCCTGCCGGTCAGTTCGTCCAGCCAGCCGGCCATCATGGCGATCATGCTGGACGCGCTGCACCTGGAAGCCGGGCAGCGGGTGCTGGAGATCGGCGCGGGTACAGGCTACAACGCCGCCCTGCTGGCCGAAATCGTCGGCGCAGAACGCGGCCTGGTGACGACCGTTGAAATCGACGCGGAGATTGCCGAGAGCGCGGCGGCGCATCTGGCGCGGGCGGGCTATCCCTGGGTGCAGGTGGTGTGCGGCGACGGCGCGGCGGGTTACGCGCCCCATGCACCTTACGACCGCATCATCTCGACGGCCAGCGTGTGGGACCTGCCTGTCGCCTGGACCCAGCAGTTGAAGCCCGGCGGCATCCTGGTGACACCTCTGGACTTTGCCGGGATGCAGATCGGGGCAAGTATGCGCCTGCATTCCGACGGCGTGTTAGAAGCCCTGCGTCTGTTCGGGCTAGGCTTCATTCCCTTGAAAGGTGCTGCCGCCGGGCCGCCGCGTTCGGTCCGGCTGAGCGGGTCGGCGCTGACGCTGTACGGCGACGAGGATAACCCCATTGATCCTGCCCAGGCACACACGCTGCTCTCGGAAAGCGCCGATCTGATGCGCTTGCCCCTAGCCAACGTGGAGTTGAACTACAACTTCGGCTACTACCTGCTGCTGCACCTGCCGCCAAACTACCAGATCGTCAGCTACAGCGTGCAGGACGGCCAGATGGCTTACGGCCTGGAAGACAGCGGCTGGGGCGTGTTCAGCCCGACCAGCGCATGTATGGTTTCGCCGGGCGAGCCACTACTCGCCCGCACCTACGGCAGCGCCGACGCCACGCTGGTGCTGATCGAGGCCGCCGAAGCCTGGAACGCCGCCGACCGTCCGGGACCCGAACGGATGCATCTGCGCGTCACCCCGGCAGGGCAGGACGCCCCACCGCCGCCGGAGAACGCCTCCGGTGCGCGCGTGTTCACTCGACCGGCATACACTTACACGCTGTGGGTGGAATAAACCGGAAAGCTGTTAGCCGTTAGCTTTCAGTCAGAAGCTACGCGCCAGTCGCCGGCGGCTGATGACCAACCGCTGATCGCAACAGCCTATGATCGACCTGACCATCACCTTCGACCACGTGCGGGCGGCGCTGGCGCTGCCAGATTTCGACGCGCGGACCGCCTGGGCGCGCCTGGAATTGCAGCCGCGCCCGCCGCGCACGGCCCCTTTAAACCCAGAGGACTACCGCCGGGCAGCGGTGCTGATCCCGCTCTACCCCGATCCTACAACCGGTGTGCTGACCCTGCTGCTGATCTGGCGGACGCCCGATCCGGGCGTGCATTCCGGGCAGGTGGGCTTTCCTGGTGGCGCGTGGGAGCCGGGCGACCTCGACGACGTCGCCACCGCCCTGCGTGAAGCCTGCGAGGAGGTTGGCCTGTGCAACGCCGTGAGCGTATTCGGCTGCCTGACGCCCCTCTACATCCCACCGAGCCATTACCGGGTCACGCCGGTGATCGGCTGCCTGGCGGCGCGCCCGACGTGGACGCCCAATCCGCTGGAAGTTGCTGCGCTGCTGGAACTCTCCCTGCCGGACCTGCTGGACGACTCGCGCAAACAGGCGGAGGACTGGCCGCTGTTCGGGCGCACGTACCGCGTGCCATTCTACGTCGTCGGTGGTCACAAGGTCTGGGGCGCAACGGCGCTCATGCTCAGCGAACTGGAAATGCGCCTCAGGGCTGTGTTGGGCGCTGTGCCCGTCTGACCGCTGGGAGATGAATACTTCTAACACAACTTCTACAGCTCTCTGATGCAGTTCTGATCCTCTGCCAACGTTCCTCTGATACACCTCCGCTATCCTGAAAGCGTCAACAGCAATACACATAGCTTTGAACGGTGCATTTAAAGCAAAAAGCAGACAGGTTATCAGGGAGGTGAACAATGTCGCTCATTCGGTGGAACCCCTGGCGTGAGATGGAACAGTTTGCACGCGAATGGCGTAGCCTGGCCGATCAGCTGGCGCGTGAAGGCGGTTCGCTCGCCGACAGCCAGCGCGTTTTCACGCTGCCGGTCGATGCTTACGAGACCGATGACAACATCGTCGTCAGCGCGTCGGTGCCCGGCATGAAGCCGGAGGACATCCAGATCAGCATCGAAGACAACGTCCTGCGCATTCGCGGCGAGCACCAGGAAGAGCGCAAGGAAGAAAAGGCCAATTGGGTGCTGCGTGAGCGCGTCAGTGGCCGCTTCGAGCGTGCGCTGCGCCTGACCGTCCCGGTGGACGTAAACAAGGCCGAGGCGGTGTTCGAGAACGGCGTCCTGACGCTGACCCTGCCCAAAGCCCCAGAGGCCAAGCCGTTCGCTATCCGCGTCAAGAAGGCGGGCGAGTAGCGGTCAACCGTCGGCAATTCGTAGTCAGCGGTCCGTAGTCAGCAGCGTCGGGGGCGACCCGGCGCTGTTTTTGCTGCCGTCTCTCCGACATCCACGCACGACCAGCCGTCTGCCGTTGCAGACGGCAGACGACAACGTACTGACCGCTGACGCCCAAAGGCGGTATACTCTCCTTTGGCTTACCGCCTGGAGGAGAGGTCCCTGATGCGGGTGTTGATGCTGTCGAAGGCGTGCGTGGTGGGCATCTACCAACGCAAACTGGAGGAGATCGCGCGACTGGGCGTAGACCTGACGGTGGTGGTGCCACCGAGCTGGCGCGATGAGCGCGGCGACATGCCCCTAGAACGCACATACACCAGCGGTTATCGCCTGGTGGTCAATCCCATCCGGCTGAACGGGCAGTTTCACCTGCATCACTACCCTGGCCTGGCCCGCTGGTTCGACCCCAAGCCTGATGTGGTCCACATCGACGAAGAGCCGTACAACCTGGCGACGTGGCAGGCACTGCGGCTGGCCCGCCGCGCCGGGGCAAAAACGGTCCTGTTTAGCTGGCAGAATCTCTCCCGCATTTACCCGCTGCCCTTTGCCCTGGGCGAGCAATGGGCGCTGGCCCATACCGATTATCTGATCGCCGGGACCGAAGGCGCGGCGGCGGTCTGGCGGGGTAAAGGCTATAGCGGCCCGCTGGCGGTGATCCCCCAGTTCGGCGTGGACGCCAATCTGTTCCGCCCGTTGGAAAAGCCCATCACCGGGCGGACGCGCACCCTCGGCTTCGTCGGGCGACTGGTGCCCGAAAAAGGCGTGGAGGTGTTGCTGCGCGCCGGAGCGCAATTGCTGGAACGCGGCCTACACCAGTGGCGGCTGGACATCGTGGGCGGCGGGCCGCAGCGCGCCGCGCTGGAACGGCTGGCCGGTTCGCTCGGCCTGAGCGAGCATGTCACCTTCGCCGGGCAGCTTCCCAGCACGCAGATGCCGGCCTTTTATCGCCAGTTGGACGTGCTGATCGCGCCGTCGCTGACCCGCCCGAACTGGCAAGAGCAGTTTGGCCGCGTGCTGATCGAGGCGATGGCCTGCGGCGTGGCGACGGTCGGCTCGGACAGCGGCGCCATCCCCGACGTGATCGGCGATAGCGGCCTGATCACCCCAGAAGGGGACGTAACGGCGCTGTCCCACGCGCTGCGCCGCCTGCTGCAAGACGACGATCTGCGCCACGACCTGGGGCAGCGGGGCCGCGCGCGCGTGCTGGCGAAATTCACGCAGGCGCAGGTCGCCGCCCGCACGGTGGAGGTGTATCGGGCGCTGATGGGCGAGTCCATCGCGCCGGCCTAAACGATCTGGCCCTATCTTTTCCGACCGGGCAGGGTATAATCTTCTGCGTTGTTTTGTCGATGGGACGCCTCCAGGATGCGGGGCGTAGCCCATGCATGGGAACTAAAGGAGTCAGCAATGCCCCCCACCACGATTCAAAATGGTGTGGTCGTCAGCCTGGAATACACCCTGAAACTCGACGACGGCGAGGTCGTGGATGAGGCGACCGCCGACGACCCCCTCGAATATCTGCACGGTGCCGACAATATCATCCCCGGCCTGGAAAAGGCGCTCACCGGCCTGAAGATCGGCGACCGCAAACAGGTTACCATTCAGCCCGAAGAGGGATACGGCGAGTACGATCCCGAAGACATGGAAGAGGTCGAGCGCAGCCTGTTCCCGGATGACCTGGAACTCGAAGAAGGCATGATGCTCACCATGAGCGACGAGAACGATAACCTGTTCGACGCGGTCGTGGTGGACTACGACGACGAGGTCGTGACGCTGGACTTCAACCACCCGCTGGCCGGCGAAACCCTGCACTTCAACGTGCGCGTGCTGGCGCTGCGCGACGCCACCGAAGAGGAAAAGCTGCACGGCCATCCGCACAGCATGGGCGCGGACCACGTATAGACTTCACGGTGCAGGGGCGGCTCACGGGCCGCCCCGTTTTTCGATACCCCGCCCGATTCGCCGCTGCCTTGCCCGGTAGATATAATGCGGCATAGGATGTTCCCGTAGGGGCGACATGGGCATCTCCCCTATGCCCGGCGCGAGGATACGATATGCGGCGTGTGGAAACGGCGAGCGCGGTTCTGCTGCTCCTGCTGGCGGGGCTGATCCTGGCCGGCTGCACGGGCGGAATACGCGCCGTCGCCAACCCCGATCTGCCCCAGCCGGCGCCGTCCCCTTCTCCTGTCACCATGACACTGGAAGAGGCCGAGGGCGTCGCCGGGGCCTTCTTGGAAGCCTGGGTGCGCCGCGACTACGCGGCAATGTATCACCTGATCAGCTTTAACAGCCGCGAGGCCTATCCCCAGGAGACGTTCACCGCTGCCTACGAGAGCGCCGCGCGCGAAATGACTCTCGACACCGTCGAATACACCATTCGCGCCAGCCTGCGCCAGGGCAACACCGTCCTGATCAACTACGACGTGACCTTCCACACCGGCCTGATGGGCGACTTCTTCGACACCGGGCGCACCTTGAACCTGGTCGCCACCGCCGAGGGCTGGCGTGTGGCGTGGTCCAGCACCGACATTTTCAGCGGTTTGGCCGATGGCGCAACCCTGCACCTGGAACGAGTCCTCCCTACCCGCGCCAACATCTATGACCGCAACGGCGTGGTGCTGGCGAACCAGAGTGGCGTCTTGATCACGGTCTCGCTGGTCCAGGAGAACATCCCCGACCGCGCCGCCTGCGACGCCAGCCTGATGCGCGCCCTGAACCTGACCGCCGAAGAACTTCAAGGCATCTACAACCGCTACGCCCCTTCCTGGCGGGCCGACATGGGCGAGATCGGCCCGGCGACTTATGAGGCCATGCAGCAAGAACTGGTCGCCAACTGCGCCGCCACGTTCGGGCAGCGCGCCACACGCCGCTATCCTTCGGGCTTGGCCCCCCACGTCGTCGGCTACGTGGGCTTCCCCACGCCAGCACTGATCCCCGACCTGGCCGTGCGCGGCATCACCGAAGATACCCTGGTGGGCGTGTCGGGCGTCGAGCTTTCGTGGGACGAAACCCTGACCGGTCACCCCGGCGGGCGGCTGCAAATCATCTCCGCCACCGGGCAGGTCATCCGCACCCTGGCGGAAGTCGCGCCAGTGCGCAGCGAGAGCGTCTACCTGACCATCGATGCCGACCTGCAAGGCATCGTCCAGCAAGCCCTGGCCGACGCTTATGCCGTCGGCAACTGGGCGCCCTACTCGCGTGGCGCGGCGGTGGTGGTGATGGACGTGCACACCGGCGCGATTCTGGCGATGGCGAGCTACCCCACCTTCGACCCGAACGTCCTCAACCCAGACAACCGCGACGCGGGTGTCGCGGCGCTGCGTGACGCCCTGCTGACCGACCCGGCCAACCCGCAGTTGAACCGCGTCACCCAGGGCGGCTATCCCGCCGGGTCGGTCTTTAAGATCGTCACCATGATCGCCGCCGCCGACAGCGGCGTTTACCCCCTGGACCACCGCTACACCTGCATCGGCTACTGGGCCGGCGACATTATCCGCTCCGACTGGAAAACCGACGGGCACGGCACGCTCACGCTGCCGCAGGCGCTCACCCAGTCTTGCGATCCCTATTTCTACCAGACCGGCGCCGACCTGGACACGGCAGACCCGAACCTGCTGCCCAACTACGCACGGCGGCTCGGCTTCGGATCGCCCACCGGCATCGTCGGCCTGCCGGAGTTCGCGGGCCTGGTGCCCGACCCGGTCTGGAAGCGCGAGACCTTCGGGCTGGTGTGGACCTTTTCCGACGCGGTGAACCTGTCCATCGGCCAGGGCGAACTGCTGGTCACGCCGCTACAAATCGCGCGGTTGGTGGCAGCGGTGGCAAACGGCGGCGATCTGCTGGTGCCGCAGGTGGTGGACCGCGCGCAGATCATCGGGGAAGAACCGTCTTACGTGATGCAGCCGCGCGTCGAACGCAGCCTGGGCGTGCGGCGGGACGTGCTCCAGGCCGTCTACGACGCCATGTGCCAGGTCACGGTCAACCCGGCGGGCACGGCGCAGTACGTCTTTCGGGACTCGACGGTGAGCGTGTGCGGCAAGACCGGCACGGCCCAGACCGGCGGCGCAGACACCCCCCCACACGCCTGGTTCGCCGCTTTTTCCCCGGCGCAAGACCCGCAGATCGCCATCGTCGCCATCGTGGAAACATCCCATGAGGGATCGGCAGTTGCGGCACCTATTGTACGACGGATATTAGAAATGTATTTCAGAGAACCCGTGACTCCTTGGCCGACTTGGTGGCAGGGCGAATATGTGCCGCTGTCCGGCGCGGGTGCGTAGACAGGTACAACGTTTTGAGTGCTGAGTTTTGCGTTGGCGTCCGTTCCGATCCAGCTATCCCAGGTAAGCTGCGAGAGACATTCCCATGCGCGAAAAAGCCTCCTTCACCCGGCGCGTCAAAGACGTCGTGCGCCGCTTCAACAAGCACATCCTCAATCCCGTCATGCTGCGGATCGTGCCACACACCCGTATCTTCGCCGTCTTGGAGCACCAGGGACGGCGCTCCGGCAAGACCTACCGCACGCCCATCGTCGTCCGCCCGTTGCCAGAGGGGTTTCTCATCGCCCTGACCTACGGCGATCACGTGGATTGGTATCGCAACCTGCTGGCCGCAGGCGGCGGCGTCATCGAATGGCAGAGCCGCCGGTACGAAGTCGGCGCGCCAGAAACAGTCGCGGCGGAAACGGCGCTGTCGGCCTTCCCGGCGACGATGCAGCGGATGTTGAAGCGCGCCGGGGTGACACACTACATCCGGGTGGCGCACCGCCGGAGCGCATAGTTCCAAAGTCCTAGCCTGCGCTGCCGCCAGGAGCAATTTCGCTATTGACAAAGTTGACGTAAAGAGTTAAATTAGTTCGTGTAGAACGCAGGCAGTTAGAAACGTGTCGCAGCACAAGTACAACGCCCGGTGTTCCGGGCGTTTTTTGTCGCAAGTACCCGATGAACGCGCGGCGGACTACACTCTGTTTCAAAGCCATTAGTAACCAGGAGCGTTTGAAGATGGCTGACCGTGTCGAAGGCGTCGTGAAGTGGTTCAACACCAGCAAGGGCTATGGCTTCATTCAGCAGCAGAACGGCCCAGACGTGTTTGTGCACTACTCGGCGGTCGTGAGCGAAGGGTTCCGCAACCTCGACGAGGGCGACCGGGTGGAATTCACCATTGAGCAGGGGCCGAAGGGCCTCCAGGCCAGCCGCGTCGTCAAGCTGTAAAGCCGCAGGCGCGCATATCGAACGCCCTCGCCAGGCATGGTGAGGGCGTTTTTGATTCGCCGTCCGTCTTCACGTCGCCAGCCGCAGACCGCGCATCCGCAGCGCGGCGGCGATCCGCGCGAAGACCTGGTCTGGCGTGCCGGTAGCGTCCACCGCCACCCACCGCGCCGGCTGTGCACGCATCAGGGTCTGAAAGCCCTGCTCCACGCGGCGATAAAATTCCAGCGCCAGCGCGTCCAGGCGGTTAAGTTCCTCCGCGCCCGTCCCCCGGCGGCGACGCAGCCCCTCCTCCACCGGGCAGTCCAGGTAGATGGTCAGGTCGGGGACGAGTCCGGCGGTGGCAAAGGCGGTGATCTGGCGCAGGGCGTCCAGGTCCAGGCCGTAGCCGAAGCCCTGATAGGCCAGGGTCGAGTCGTAGAAGCGGTCGCACACCACCACCTTGCCCGCTGCCAGCGCCGGGCGGATCACCTCGGCGACGTGCTGGGCACGCGCCGCACTGAACAACAGGGCTTCAGCGCGGTGATCCATCGGGAAGCCTTCTCGCGGCGAGAGCAGCACGCTGCGAATCTCCTCGGCGATAGGCGTGCCGCCCGGTTCGCGCGTGGCGACCACATCGTACCCTGCCGCGCGCAGCGCCTCGACCACGCGGCGGTACTGCGTCGTCTTGCCGGAGCCTTCGGAGCCTTCAAAGGTGATGAACAAGGGTTACACCTCCTTAAAAAGCCAACCGCCAAGTCGCCAAGTGCGCCAGGAAAGAAACAGGGACTTGTTTTCTCTTGGCGTTCTCAGCGTCTTGGCGGTTTGCCTTGAGGCGGGATGCGCTTCAGCGCAGTTCTTCGCGGAAGATGCGCACGTGGCGCTGCGGCTCCTTACCGTAGCTGTGGCTGACCAGGCTGGACTGGCGCGCCAGTTCGTGCTGCATCCGGCGGATGTAGGCCGGCTGCGGCTCCAGATCGACATGCCGCTCGCCGTTGCGCACCCGCGCGATGCCTTCCTGCGCTTCACGCATCCCTTCCGAAAAAGGGTCGTTTTCGAGTCGCTCCAGTTGGAATACGTCGATCAAGAAGTTTTCCATCTGGGTGGCGGTGTTGGCACGCAGGACGTAGATCGGCATTCCACGCCGCTCCATGTCCACGATCAGCTTGGTACGGCGGCGATAATAGTTCTTGAGCGTCACCAGCGCCTGGGCATCGGTCACGTCGTCTTCGATGATCAACGGCAGGCCCAGCCGCTTGGCTGCCTGCTGAAGCCGGTTGCGCGCGATGCCGTAGACGAAAACGTGCAGCGCCGCCAATCCACGCACGCTCCCCGTCTCATCGTCGCCGCTGTCGGCGCGCGTCGGCGCATGGCGGGCCGCTGGGCCGGGTTCAAACACCGGCGCAGGGCGAGTAGGCTGCTCGCGCTCGCCGGTGCCGCCGTTGCGCCCGCCGCGCCGCCCGCCGCGTTCCGGCTGACCGAAAGCGAAGGTCGGCTGCTGATGGAGAATCTGCACCTCGCCGTCCGCATTGCGGATGCGTAGCTCAGTCGGTAACGGACGCCCGCGCAGCGCCGCATCGACCGCCGCCGCCACATCTTCGTGAACCGCCAAGCGATGGCGCGTCTGGATCTCGATCAGCACGTCGAAGGTGGGCGGCGCGCGCCGTTCGAGCACGGTCTTCTGCGTGCCGCGCCGACGGGCTTCCTCATCGGAGAGCGTCACCGATTCGATGCCCCCCACCAGGTCGCTCAGGGTCGGGTTAAGCAGCAGGTTGTCCAGCGTGTTGCCGTGCGCCGTACCGATGAGCTGCACGCCGCGCTCGGCGATAGTGCGGGCGGCCAGGGCTTCCAACTCGCGCCCGATCTCGTCGATGACGATCACTTCAGGATTGTGGTTCTCCACCGCCTCGATCATGACCTCGTGTTGCAGTTCGGGCCGCGCCACCTGCATCCGCCGCGCCCGTCCGACGGCAGGGTGCGGCACGTCGCCGTCGCCGCCGATTTCGTTGCTGGTATCCACGATCACCACGCGACGGTTCTCGGCCAGCACACGCGCCGCCTCGCGCAGCATGGTCGTCTTGCCGACGCCGGGCGGCCCCAGCAACAACACATTTTGGCCGGATTCGATCAGGTCCTGAATGATCTCAATCGTGCCGTACACAGCCCGCCCCACACGGCAGGTCAGGCCGACCACCTCACCCCGGCGGTTACGGATGCCACTGATGCGGTGCAGGGTGCGCTCCAGGCCAGCACGATTGTCGGCGTCGAAGTCGCCCACCCGATCAACCACATAGTTGAGCATCACAGGCGTGACTTCCTGATCGAGCAGGATGATCTCGCCGTCGGTAAAGCGCGCCGTCGGGACGCGCCCCAGGTCCAGAATGATCTCCAGCAGTTCGTCTGTATTATCCAGGGTGTCCAGCCGCTGCCGAATGGCTGGCGGCAGCACATCACACAATTTTTCCAGGTCGTCCGTAATCCGATATTCCACGCACCATCCTCTTTCTGCCGGTGCATCAGACCGCACCGGAAACCCTTCCTCTGACTCCACTGGTTGGCGTTTAGGGTTTTCCTCCCGGCCCTGAAACGATCAGCCCGTTCAACGCGGCCAACGGCGCGAAGGCCGGGTGTTGAACGCGCGCCGTCATATGCTTGACCATCACGGTCTGCCGCGCCCAGGGTACAAAGCCCTGTTCGGCCAGCGGACCCCGCAGCCAGTCTTGATCGCGCCGCACACAGCAATAGACCGGCACCCGCACTGCACGCGGCAGCAGCGCCAGCGCCGAATCCAGCACGGCCCGTGCCTCATCGTAGGCGTCCGGCAGCAGATACGGTCTGAGGTAAACCCCCCGGCTGCCCTCGCCGACGTACAGATAGCCGCGCACTTCCGCGTCGCATAGATAAACCAGCCCATCCAGCGGCAGGGCCGGGTCGGCCTGCTGGACCAGGCGTGGCACCGCGCGATCCACCAGCGCGCGGATGCCGAAGCTGTCGTGCGGCGTGGCCCAACGCAACGGCGCACAGCCATGCACGGGCGGCGGTGGAGCTGGCGCGCGCCGCCAGAGGTCCTGCCGGGCGTAGGCCGCATACCCGGCCCGGCGCAGCCATTCAAAAATGGCGCTGTTCTCGTCCACCTCGGCGTGCAGCGTGTGCGCCCCACGCCGGGCAGCCTCCTGGGCTAACGCATCCAGCGCATACAACCAGCCGCTCTCCAGACCCGTATCGGCGCGACCATCCGGCGGGGCCGGCGCGACAAAGGTCAGGTGCGCATGGGTGTCGCCGGGAACATGGCGGAACTGGGCCGCCAGACACACCCGCCCGGTGCAGACGATCAGAGTCGGCGTGCCGAGGCCAGACAGCGACAGGCGCGCCAGCAGGGCGTCTCTGGCCGGATGCAGACCGCGCACGAGATAACTTTCGCTGTCCAGGCTGACGCCCCGCCCCTGCAACCGCTGTAACAGCAGCAGGTCACGCAAATAAAACGGCCTGACTCCGCTTCCGTATCTCGACACGGACCTGTCCTCAAATACCCCCGGCCCAGTTTTCCGGTCTAGAGCGCAAAACAAGCGCCAGGGTGCCGGAGGGCGCTTTGCTCCGAACATCTATTTTACTCGACAGCCGGGCGGTTGACAATGTGTGCTCCCCCTGCCGTTCGGCGGTCCTCCTCCCCCCAACCACGTCCCCCAAAAATTCGGGGGAATGGCGGAAGCAATTTCTGTTATCCTGAAAATTTGGTGTATAGTTCTTTTTGCCCTGCCACGCGGCTGGCGCGGCTGGCGGAAAGCGAAACCCTCTATGATCAAAACTCAGCGACTGACCAAGCGGTTCGGCGACAACACGGCAGTGGACAGCCTGACGCTGGAGATCGCGCGCGGCGAGGTATTCGGCTTTTTGGGGCCGAACGGCGCAGGCAAGACCACCACCGTTCGCATGTTAAGCTGTCTGATCGGCCCGACCGACGGCATGGCGCTGGTCAACGGCTATGACATCGTGCGCGAGCCGATGCAGGTGCGCGCTTCCGTCGGCGTGCTGACGGAAAGCCCCGGCATGTATAACCGCCTGAGCGCCGAACGCAACCTGACCATCTACGCCCGTCTGTACGATGTGGACGACCCGGCCCGGCAGGTCGAAAAGTACCTGTCGATGCTGGGCCTGTGGGAGCGCCGCCAGGAGCCGGTGGGGGCTTTTTCCAAAGGCATGAAGCAAAAGCTCGCCATCGCGCGGGCGCTGATCCACGAGCCGCAGACGCTCTTTTTGGACGAGCCGACCGCCGGGCTGGACCCCGCTGCCGCCAAGATGGTGCGCGACTTTATCGAAGAACTCAAGACGGAAGGGCGCACGATCTTCCTGACCACACATAACCTTGACGAGGCTGAGCGCCTGTGCGACCGGATCGCCGTGATGCGCAGCCGCCTGATCGCGGTTGATACGCCCGACGCGCTGCGTATCGGTCTGTTCGGGCAGCACGTGCGCGTACAAATCGCCAACCTGAGCGAGGCGCACCGGATCGCCGCCGCCGCGCTGCCGTCGGTTAAGGAAGTGCGCGTGCAGAACGATGCCCTGCTCGTGAGCCTGGATCACCCGGACCGCGACAACCCGGCACTCATCAATGCCCTCGTGAGCGCCGGCGCGCAGATTCAATATGTCCAACCGTCTGACGCCAGCCTGGAAGATGTGTATTTGCAGCTCGTGGGCAACGGGGAAGTTAATTAGCTGATGGCAATTAACGGTTAGCGATTAGCCATCAGCGGTCAGCAATCAGCAGTTAGTGGTTCGTGGATGGCCCACATGGACGCTAAACGCTAACAGCTAAAAGCTCATCGCTATTGGCTGACCGCTCTCCTGGAGATATAGAGATGAACAAAATCCTCGCCCTGATCGACAAGGAATGGGCGGATGTCTTCCGTAACCGTATGGTAACCCTCTCGGTGACGCTGCTGCCAGTGTTCATGGTGGCCCTGCCACTGGTTATCCTGTTCGTCATGGGCAGCGGCGTCATCCCGACGACCGTCGAGGACCTGCGCGAACTGCCGCCCGCCGTGCTGGAAAGGCCGCCGTTCGACCGCCTGGAGCCGACTGCTGCGCTTCAGGCGTACATCGGCCAGCAGTTCAACATCCTGTTCCTGATCATCCCGCTCGCCATCCCCATGACCATCGCCGCCTACAGCATCGTCGGCGAGAAGCGCGAGGGCAGCCTGGAACCCCTGCTCGCCACGCCGATCAGCACGACGCAACTGTTGGCCGCCAAGAGCGTCGCCGCCGCCATGCCGGGCATCCTAGAAACGTGGTTGGGCTACCTTATCTACGTGATCGGGGTGTACCTGGCAGTAGCCGACCCGGACGCGCGCAGCGTGTTGCTGGCGCCGCAGTGGGTCTTCGCCGTGATCGTGCTGGCCCCGCTGCTGACCGCCCTGGCGACCATGCTGGGGCTGATTATCAGCAGCCGCGTGAACGACCCCCGTATGGCCGAGCAATTGGGCATGGTGGTTGTGCTTCCGCTGATGGCCCTGCTGATCGCCCAGTTGGCCGGCGTGCTCTATGTCGATACGACCGTGATCGGGATCATGGCGATGCTGCTGCTCATCATCGATTATGGCCTGCTGCTGCTGGCCGTGCGGCTCTTTCAACGCGAAACGATTCTGACGCGCTGGAAGTGAGCCATGCCCCTGGCTGCTTTTTCCTTCTCCAGGCGGCAACACCAGACAGGATGCGCCGGAAGAGGGAAGCCTTAAGGAGGGTGTGATGAACGCACTACGCCATCTGTGGATGCGGCTGTGGAACAGAACTGGGCGCCGACAGGCACAGCGCAATCCAGAACCCAGCGCGGCCTGGCCGCCGCAGCCGCGCAGCGACTTTATAGAACGGCTAGAAATCATCCGGCGTGAGATCGAGGCGCGCCCGCAGAGCACCCTCTCTATACAGACCGACAACGCTGCACAGGCCGCCAGGCATCACCGCGAATTCACGCGCGCCGTGCTGGCGCTGGAACAGGCCCTGGACGCGCTCGGCTGTCGGGCCGCGCTGGCCGTCCTGCGCGACTCCGGGCTGACTGGCGGCTACGTGGAAGGACCGCTGGCGATCCGCCAGGAATACCTCGCTGCTCCTGGCGGCCCGCCGCTCTATTCCCCCTGTGCGGCGGTGATCCTGCGCAAACCCGGCTATGTGACAGACCCGCCGCATACCCGCTGCAAAGCGTGGTACGCCGGGGTGTGGGCCTACCAGGGAAAAGACCACGCGATTCACCTTGTAGTCGGCCAGGCCGAAGAACCAACCGACTGTGGCGTGGGAGAACGTATTAACATCCCGGAGGGAAAACACATTCTCTACAACAGCCCGGACGGCTATGACAGCGTGCAGGCCGAAATCGAGAGCCGGCTGCTGGATTGGGCGCGCGAGGAATCGCTGCGCGGGTTGTAACAAAACCACTACATCCCCGTCCGCGCCACGAACGCCAGCACGAACAGCACCAGCGCCAGCACAAACAGCACGATCCCGGCGGCGCGGATCAGGCGCGCCCTGGCCGGGTCCGCCGGGCGGAACGACGTGACTAGCCAGCCCACGCCCAGCGCGGCAAAGCCGCCGCCCATCCACTGCTCGAACGCCTGGCCGCTGAACGCCAGGATCACCCCTGCCGCCGCCAGCATCAGCCCCGAAAGCACGCCGTTGTTACGCCTGCCCGGTAGTCGTTGTTGCACGGTGTCGCCCTCATTCCCCCGGATTACCCGGTCGGGACATGTCCCGATACCCCGATAAACGTCGATACAGCATTACCCGTCTAATGGCGTCAGGAAGTCGCCGTCGATGCGCTTGCGGCCTGCGCCAAACTGCACCTCGACCTCTTCTTGGCCGCCGAACCGCTTCGCCGCGATGACGATCCCTTCCCCGAATACAGGGTGATTCACCCGCTGCCCTGCCCGAAAGCGCGCCGGGGTATCCGTCGCACGTGAGGCGCGCAGTGACGGCGGCATCCAGCCAGAAGCCGCTCCGCCAAAAGCCCGCTCGAAGGCGTCCAGGTTGCCGCGTCGTCCGCCCAGCAGCGCCGAACCGATCACCAGGTCTGGCGGCAGATCGTAGAGGAAACGGCTGGGCGGATTGGCATCCCCCATACGCCAGCGTTGTGTGGCGTAGGTCAGGTAGAGGCGGTCTTTGGCGCGCGTCAGCCCAACGTACATCAGGCGGCGCTCCTCCGGCAGAGCTTCGTCGTCGCCGCCCATGTCTGCCTCGATGCTGCGGCTGTGCGGCAGGATGCCATCTTCCAGCCCGACGATGAACACCACCGGGAACTCCAGGCCCTTTGCGCTGTGTAACGTCATCAGAGACGGCCCCGGCTTCTCGTCGTCGCGGATGTCCACGTCGCTCACCAGCGCCGTGTCGATCAAAAAGTCCGCCAGCGAGCCATCGCCGAAGTCGGCAGCGCGCTCGCGCAGTTGCAACACGTTCTCCCAGCGGTCGTCACCATCCGGCCCGCTGTTGCGCAGATAACCCTCGAAAGCCGTGTTGATCAGCACCGCCTCGATGATGTCTAGCGGCGGTTTCCCGGCCTCGACCAGCGCCCGCCACGCCGCCAGCAGATCGGCAAAGCGGCGCAGCGCCTCCCGCGCGCGCGGGCTAAACGGCCCCTCCGCCCCGGTGCACAGGCTGAGCAGCGCCACGCCGGGCGTGACCCCGGTTTGCCCGGCCCATAGTTCAAGCGCCTCGACTGTCTTGCCGCCGATGCCACGCGGCGGCGTGTTGATGGCGCGGCGCAGGCTGATGCTGTCGTTGGGATTATGGATCAGGCGCAAGTAAGCCAGCACATCCTTGACCTCGCGGCGGTCGTAGAAGCGCGTCGCGCCGAAGATGCGGTAGGGCATGTTGGCGTGGACAAACGCCTCTTCCAGCGCGCGAGATTGGGCGTTGGTGCGATACATCACGGCGCACTCGCTGAGGGCGTATTCGCCGTCCTCGTCCAGCGCGCCGATGGTCTGGACGACGTAACGCGCCTCTTCGTCCTCGTTATAAGCCTCGTACAGGGTCAACGGCTCGCCCGGCCCGCGCTCGGTGAACAGGCGCTTGGGCGTGCGATGCGGGTTGCGGTCGATCACGGCCATCGCCGCGTCGAGGACGTTCTGCACCGAGCGGTAGTTCTGTTCCAGCAGGATTTTGCGCAGGTCGGGATAATCCTTCTCGAAGCGCAGCACATTGCGATAGTCCGCACCGCGAAAGGCGTAAATGCTCTGGTCGGGGTCGCCCACCGCGAAGATGTTGTTCCTGGGCGCGGCCAGCAGCCGCACCAGCGCGTACTGGGCGTAGTTCGTGTCCTGGAACTCGTCCACCAGGATGTGCGCCAGGCGGTTCTGGTACTTTTCCAACACCTCCGGCTTGCCGGTGAACAGGATCACCGCCTGCATCAGCAGGTCGTCGAAGTCCATCGCGTTGCTCGCCAGGAGCAATTCCTGATAGCGCGCGTAAACCTTCGCCGCCTGCCTGCTGAAGTAATCCCCGGCCCGATCCGCAAAGGCTTCGGGCGTGAGCAATTCGTTCTTGGCGCGGGAAATGGCGCTGAGCAAACTGCGCGGGCTGAACCGCTTGGGGTCGATATTCAGTTCGTTGCACGCCTGCCTGACCACGTCGAGCTGGTCGCCCGTGTCGAAAATGGCGTAATCCTGGCTGTAGGGCGTGTGCGCCGCTTCGATGCGCAAGAAGCGCGCGCAGATGGCATGGAACGTGCCGATGGTCAGGCCGCCGGGGGCGGTAGCTTTCTGCTCGCTGAGGAGCTGCTCGATGCGGTTGCGCATCTCACGGGCGGCCTTGTTGGTGAAGGTCACGGCCATGATGCGGTAGGGATGCACGCCCATTTCCTGGATCAGGTAGGCGGCGCGGTGGGTCAGGACGCGCGTCTTGCCGCTGCCCGGCCCGGCCAGGATCAGGTGTGGGCCGTTCCCGGCGGTGACGGCCTGGCGCTGCGCGTCGTTGAGTTTATCCAGGATGGGCGAGGGGGAATGGTCAGCCATGTGGGCGGCCCTTTCGAGCGGTTGGCGGTTAGCATTTAGCTAAGAGCCAATCGCTAACAGCTATTCGCCTAGTGCGTTTGTTCGGACGTGCCGAGGATATTGTAGCGGGAAGGGCGGGGAAAGGGTAGCGGCGGCTTCAAGCCGCCGCCGGGCGAGAGGGGGCAAAGCCCCCTCTCGCGCTCTCCCCCCAGAGGGCAGGGGATCAGAGATTCAACGATCAGAGGGGTCAGAGATCAGAGCAAAGACCAGCAGGGGCGCACCCACACACCACCCGAAACCCCAGATCGTCATTCCCGTACTCAGGGGTAACCCTGAGGCGAGACGCGGCGCGGGCGTTGAGCTGAGGGCTGAGCCACCCGCCCCCGCGCACCACCCGCCAGCCGGAAGCGTCTGTCGGGTCTTCGCGCCCATCAGCGGCATCGTAAGGGTAATCCGCGTACAGCGTACCCGTCCGCTCCCACACGTTGCCCGCCAGGTCCGCCGCCCCTACCCACGAATCGCCCGCCGGACTGGTACTACCCACCGACGCAGTTCGGCCCATGCAGCCGTAAATGTTCGCCTGGTCGCAGGTCGGTTCAGCATCCCCCCAGGGATAGAGCCGTCCTTCTGGTCCGCGCGCCGCGTATTCCCATTCCGCTTCCGTCGGCAGGCGGAATTCGTAACCCTTCGGTAGGAGCGCCCCTACGGATGTATTCAACCACGCCGCGTACTCCCGCGCCTGGAACCATGATACCCCTACCACCGGCTGGTTCGCGCCGTTGTAAGCCGAATCGTCGGCATACCACCAGGACGGTTCGCACGCCCCCGCCGCCACGCATTTGGCGTACTGCGCGTTCGTCACCTCGGTGCGCCCGATCCAGAACGGCTGCTCAAAGCACTGCTCTCCGCCGTCCGCCATACCGGTGTCAGAGGCCGGGTCGTTCCCCATGCGAAAGCACCCCACCGGGACCAGCGCCATCTCGATCCCGTTGATCGTCTCGTATACAGGCGTCCAGGCGTCGTTCGACGCTCCGGCAGGAATCGGGGTCGGGGCAGCGGTCGGCGTGACAGTCGGGACGGCGGCGGTCCCCACACCAGGTATCCGCAGAAGCACAAACGCTATCGACAGGATCGATCCCGCAAGCAGGCTGTACCGCAAGACCGTAGGTCGCATCTCACCCTCCTCAGGCCCCGCTAGACTGCACATACCTCAGTATAGGCGGCAAACCGAAAAACAACAGCGGCGGACTGAGACCGGGTCCGCCGCTACAAGATGACCGCATTTCGCCCGGACGCCGGGCAGTTAGCTCTTTACCCGCCGCGCGCGATGGTCAGCAGCTTTTCCAGCCGGGCGGCGCTGTCGTCCAGGCCACCGGGGCGGCTGCGCGCCAGCCACAGCCGCCGGAATTCCTCCAGCAGCGCCTCGCGCGCGTTCGCCAGCCCGGCCAGCGTTTCCGCCGGGATAGCCGCCGTCGCGCCGTCCGGCGCCTCCAGGCGGGCGATGCCGAGGTCGCAGGCGTGGCGCAGCAGCTCCCCCACCAGCTTGAACTCGTCCACGACCAGATCAGCGTCCGGGCCGGCCAACACCGCCAGCGGCAGCGCCAACATCACCCGGTCGATGTACGCCCGCGCGCGCTCCAACCCATCGACCGTCAGGCCGGTCAGCCATGCATCGGCGAGCGACCTTTCTGGCCACAGCAACAATTGGAACAGCGCGGAACTGTTATGCAGGGCGTGGCCCGTCTCGCGGTAGGCGTTGCCCAGGTCGTAGGCGAGCTTGCCCATCACGCCGGTGGAATCGTGGAAGGCGTGCAAGTCCAGGGCGCGCGGCAGGTCGAGGTCCCGATTTGCCTGCGCCGCCCAACTGACCGCCGCGCCGTAGGCATAGCCCAGGTACGACACCGGCAGCGGCTGCCAGTGGCCGTTATCGCCCCAGTCGGTATTCAGGTAGCCGATGGCCCCATGCTTGAGGCCGTTTTCCGCTGCATTCCATAGGTTGCCAACCGCGTTTTCGGTCCGGCCCGCCACCGTGTTCCAGCTTGACGTACCGGGGCACACGTAGAACGGGACGCCCGACTGCGCGAACTTTTCTCCATTGGCGTCGAAGGGATGGTTGGCCTCGTAACCCCATTCGAGCGCGATAGCCCCTTCCGGCAGTTCGGGGATCAGTTCGGGGTGATGCATGATGATGTCGCCCCAGAACTGCATCGTGCGCCCGCGCCGCTGCACCTGTTCGGCGATTTGCAGCAGGAAGTCCAGGTAGACGCGGCCCGTGCCTTTTTCGTCGCAGGCAGCCTTGCTGCGCGTGCCCGGCTGGCCGAGTTCAAACGTCTCGTCGCAGCCGACGTTGAACTGGCGGCTGGAGAAGTGCGGCAGCAGTTCGTCGAACAGTTCCGCGACCAGCCGGATCGAGCCGGGGTCGGTGGGGCACAGGCTGAACGGCCCCTCATGTCGCCCGCCCCAGGGAAACTCGAAGCCGTTCGGCGCTTCGGCCAGCGGCGCGTAGCGCGGGAACTTGAGCCAGCGCGCCATGTGGCCGAACGAGTTCTGGTTCGGCACGAGTTCGATGAACCGCTCGCGGCAGTAAGCGTCCAGCGCCAGGATTTCCTCGCCGGTCATGGGCGAGGCGTGTTCCCAGACCTGACAGTGATTCCGGTAGGCGAAGGTGTGCTCGGTGTAAAGCTGGAACTGGTTGACCTTCCACTCGGCCAGCAGGTCCACTAGGGCATAGAGCGTCTCCATCATGGGCACGCGGTCGCGGCTGATGTCCAGCATCACCCCCCGGTAGGGGAAGTCCGGCCAGTCCTCGATGCGCAGGCAGGGCAGCGCGCCGTTGTGCGCCTGCCGCGCGATCTGGCGCAGCGTCATGGCGGCGTAGAACGCGCCTGCCGCGTCGTGCGCCGTGACGCGCAGTCGATCCGGCAGGATGGTCAGGGTGTAGCCCTCGGCGTGGGGGACGCGCGCCGGGTCGATTTCCAGGATCGCCGCCGTGTTGCCGTCCCCGGCAGCGGTGAGTTGCGGGCGCGGGCCGAGGGTCGCCAGCGCATCCTGGGCGATCTGCCCGGCCCGCAGCAGGTCGCCGGGACTCCCGGCCAGCCACAGGAAAGAGTCCGGCTGCGGGCGAAACATCCCCTCCAGGCGGATCAGGCGGCGCGGCGCAGGCAGCAAAACCAGTTCGTCGGTCATATAGAATGTCCTCGTTTGGAAAGCAGCGTGCCAAAGTCGGCAGAGCACAGGTCAGACGTAGAGGATGAAGCGGCAGGGACAGTGTATCATGAGTATAACACAGGCACCCTTCTCTGTTTTGCTCAGCCGTCCCGCTTCAGGCCCGGATAGTCCAGCAGCATGACCTCGACGGCCAGGCGCGCGTTGACGTTGCGATCCAGGTCGTCCAGGGCGGCGCGGGTAGCGCGCAGGGCGATTTCGGCGGCTTCCACGCCGTAGTCGCTGGCGAGACGGTTGAGCGTGGCGCGGCGGTCACGGTTCACCGGCGGCACGTGGCTGTGCGCGGCGATCAGCAACACATCCCGCCAGAAGCCCTGCCACAACGCCAGCGTTGGCAGCAGGGTATCTTTGTCCTTCGCCAGCGTTTCCGCCCGCTGGAAACGCCCCACCCGTCCCTGCCGGAGCAACATTTCCAGGTCGTCCAGCGCCACATTGCGGAAAGTCAGGGCATTTTCGTCGGTCAGGGCGTTCACCGCCCAGCCGGGCCGCCCGCCGGAAAGCTGCGCCAGCAGCGCCGCGCGCTCTGAATTGGCGTTCCAGCGTTCGATCAGCGCCGCCTCGATCTCCGCCGCCGCGACCGGGCGCAGGTGCAACGGCTGGCAGCGGCTCAGGATGGTAGCGGGCAGCGCGTTGAGATTTTCCGTCGTCAGCATCAGCACCACGTAGGGCGGCGGCTCCTCCAACGTCTTCAGCAGCGCGTCGGCGGCCTGGGGATTGGCCTCGTGGAAGCGGCGCAGGATACCGATCCGGTAGCGGCCCTCATAAGGCCGCAGGGCCAGCATGTGCATCAGATCGCGCACCTGCTCGATCTTGAGCGTCCCGCCGACGCTCTCCGCCTCCACCACGAACACGTCCGGGTGGCTGCGCGCGGCGATCTTGCGGCAGGCGCGGCATTCGCCGCAGGGCCGGGCAGAAGCGTCGGCCTGCTCGCAGTTCAGCATCCGCGCCAACGCCAGCGCCAGGGTCGTCTTGCCGACGCTGGCCGGTCCGCAGAACAGGTAGGCGTGGCGGGCGCGTCCATGCGCCAGGCTCTTTTGCAGCCGCGCGATGGCCCCGGCGTGGCCGATCAGGCCCCAGTGTTGAGTGTTGAGTGCTGAGTGTTGAGTCAGGTCATTCACAGGGTTGTGCTTTTAACTGAGAACTTTGAACTCTCAACTTTGAACTAAAGCAACAGCGCGCCTTCGTGCCGCAGCAGGGCCGCCTTCGTCTCGATGCCGCCCCAGCCGCTGTAGCCGACCAGCGCGCCATCGGCGCCGAGCACGCGGTGGCACGGGATCAGAATCGGGAGCGGGTTGGCGGCCAGCGCCTGCCCCACCGCAATCGCCCGTTCGGGATCGCCCAGCGCGGCAGCCACCGCGCCGTAGGTGGTGGTCGTCCCGGCGGGGATGCGCTGGATGTACGTAAGCACCACACGCTGGAAGTCCGTGTCCACGCGCAAGTCGAGCGGCAGGTCGAAGGTCCAACGCTCGCCCAAGAAATATTGCGTCAACTGGCGGATCGCGTCGGACGTGGCGCGGCGGTCGATCAGGGTGGGCAGGTGGAACATGCCCCAAAAGCGCGTGGCGGCCTCCGACTCGTCAAACGGTCCCATCGTCACGGCGAGGACCCCCCGCTCCCCGGCGGCTACATACACCCGCCCGACCGGCTTCCACACCGTCCAGCCGACCGCGATCTGCTGCTCGAAGAACACAGCTTCACCCTCCTGCGCCGCCCGCATTATAGCACGGCGTGGGCGCGGTGCCGCCTAGTATGAATACCGTGTGAAAAAGCCGTGCAATCCGTCACAATCGTGGTATCATAGGGACAGGTAAGATTCCAGTTAAAGGCAAACCATGCGCCAGGTGCTCCCTATTGAAACCATCGTCAGTGACCCTGCCATCCGCAGCGGGCAGCCGTTTATCGCCGGGACGGGCGTCTTGGTGACGGATGTCGCCATCCACCACGAGGCGTGGGGGCAGCCTGCCGCGCAGATCGCGGCGCAGTTGGGCCTCACGCTCGGCCAGGTGTACGCGGCGCTGGCGTTCTACCATGATCATAAGGATGAGATCGAGGCCGACCCGCTCGACTTCGAGGATGACTGGTCGGCTCCCGCCGAGAAGAGCGAACGGCTGATGTGAGGGCGGCAGGCGGCACAGCAGCAGCGGGGCGCGCCGCGCCCTGTGACCGTCGGAGCGCCGGGGTACGCCTGGGTCATGCCCCTAAACCGGCGGATGACGCCATTTTCACAACGGCACGGCCTCCTTCAGCACCCGATCACGAATGTATCAGTGCAACCCGTCCGGCATCGCCACGTCTACTTCACGCCCTAGCAAGTCCTGCAAATCTTGCAGCAGGCCGATGTGATCCAGCAGGCTGCATTCCGGGTCCAGTTCCACTAAAAAGTCTACGTCGCTGTCCGGCCCGGCTTCACCACGCGCCACTGAGCCAAAAATGCGGACATTATGCGCTCCATGAGCAGCGGCGATTTCCAGAATTTGATCGCGCTTTTCCTGCAACAGCTTGACAATGTCCTGATCCGCCATCCCCGCTGCACCCCTTCACTCCACCCGGATCGCGCCGCCGCGCGCGGTGATGCTCAGTTCGGTCTGCACCGGGAAGCGGTCGATGTTCAGCGGCAGCCACGAGTTGTCGCTGGTGCGCAGCACGTACTCGGTCCCGACGAATTCCGGCTGCGCACCACCCACGAACAGGTGCAGCCCTACGTTGTCCGGCACGAACACGGTCACGTTCCCCCGCTCGACCACCACCTCGCCGCGCGTCTCCAGCGCCGTGTCCGGCAGGCTGAGCAGCAGTTCGCCACTGGCGAGATTCACGCGCAGCCCCACCACCCGCAAACCGAGCAGGTTCAGGCTCACCGTGCCGTCGGCGGCGCGGAAGTCCAGGTCGGTCGGCAGGCCGAGCGGCAGGTCTAGGCTCAGCCGCCCGCGCCCGATGGCTTCCAGGGCGGGAATGGGGTTGGGCTGCGTCTCCCGCAAGGTAAAGACCGCCGCCTGCCCCTCGATGCGATAGTCGGCGTCCACAACGCTTTCCGTGCTGCCGATGAACCCCCCGCCGATCACCGGCGCATCCTGCACGGCGGGCGAGATTTCGACATCCGTTTGCAGCGTCTCGACCGTCACGCGCAGCCGTTCGACCCCCGTCTCGACGCGCTGCTCGAACGTCACCGTGTTGTCGTCACGCTCGGAGGCGGCGCGGGTGGTGTAGGCCAGGGCGATGATCCCGGCCAGCAGCAGCGCCGAAGCCACCAGCGCGATTGGCCACGACCAGCGGGCCAGCACCCGCACCTCGCCCAGCGCGGCGCTCAGGCCTACCAGCACCAAGATGGCCGGCCAGGCGCGGCCCAGCAGGTCGGTCACCGCCGGCGGGAACACCTCCAGCGCCTGAAGCAGCGCAATCGCGCCCAGGGCCAGGATCAGCAGCGGCCAGATCAGGTTGCGTTTGGGCCGGTCGGTCATGGCGTCTTTTCCCCCGTTAAAGTTCCGGCGTCATCCACCACAGCGTCGCTCCCGGCGACAGGTTGAAGGTGTACCAGATCACGCCGCCGAGCAGGTGCAGCCCGAAGGCCAGCGCACACAACAATAAGCGCCCCGGCAGGGCCGTGATCTTCCCGACGGTAGGCGGAAGCTGCCCGATCAGATATTGGGCCGACGCAACAAACAGCACGAACAGCGTTACCTGCCCGCTCCAGCCGAAGTTCCAGTGGGTCAGCATGTAGCCATCTTCCGCCAGGAAATAAGTATAGAAAGCCCCGGTCAGGAACGCCAGCCACGCCAACACAAGCGCCGTATTCCGGCGCGCCGTGCGGAAGTACAGGCCGCCGACCGCCAGCGGAAACAGGATCGAGAGCACCAGGCCCGGCAGCAGGGTCGCGCGCGGAGCCTGGAAATCCCGCACCACAAACGGCGCGAACAGGATCGATCCCTGGTCGGCCCGGCCATAGGTGGCCGCGTACTGCACGCCGAGCACCACCGCCGCCGGCAGCGCGATCCCCAGCAACAGCCGCCAGTTCACCGCCTCACGCCGCCACAGGCGGTACAGGACAAGGACAGCCAGCGCAGGCAGCAGCGCGATCACGTGGTTGGGCTTCGCCAGCAACGCGAGCACCACCACACCGCCGGCGATCAGCGCGGCCCTCATCCTTACATAGCGTCTTTTCTCCCCTTCTCCCTGAGAGAGGACAGGCCGGGGGTTGAGGGCCACCGCCCGGACCGCGTACCAGAACAGCAGCAGCGCCAGCGGCTTGAGCACGATCACCGTCGGACTCTGGTAGACGGTAATGGGGATGTACGTGAAGTAGAGGGCGTTCTGCGCCGCCGAGAACAGGTTCACCGGCGCGACCAGCAGCAGGCCGAACGCGATCAGCGCCGACGCCAGCGCCGCCGGAAACGTCAGGCCGCGGTCCGGATCGATCCGCACGAAGGCCGCACTGACGCCTGCGTAGAGCAGCACACCCAGCACGGCGATGGCAATCACAACGACCAGCAGCCCTGCCGTCATGAAGTCGATGCGCGGGATCAGCGCGTAGGCTGCAATCGTGAGCGCCTGGTACAGAAAGCGCACATCTCCCGACGCAAAAGACGCGCCGCTGCTGAGAACCGGATTCAACGTGCCGGTGAGGTAAATCTGCCGGGCGAAATCGACGTGCTGGAGGTAGTCGTGCACCACCGCCTGCGCCCCGATGACCGGCCCGAACACCACCGCGACGGCCAGGATCAACCCGGTTGCCGCCAGCAGGTCGAGGCGGACGGTGGATTCGTCTGGCCCGCCCGGCGCTTCGTCTTCCGCCAGGGCCAGGCGGCGCACCGATGCCAGCAGTCGGGCCGCCCCGTGCGGCAGGCGAACCAGCACGGCGCGGGACAGGCGGCTCAACAGCGGAATCGACACCAGGCGGCCTGCCAGCAGGATCATCCCTGCCGCCAGGATCAATAGCAGCCAGCGGTCCAGGCGGCGGTTGAGGACGTATTCCCGACTGCCGCCGTCCGGCAGGTCCACGCGCAGCGTCTCGCCGAAGCGTCGGTCGCCCGGCGCAGGACATAAGTCGCGCTCGCCCTCGCCGGGGACGCCTTCGCCGTTCAGGTAGAGCGCCCGCACATATTCCGCCGACCAGCGCACCCGCACACACCCGCCCGGCAGGTCCGCCGCCACAAACGCGATCCGGCTGTCGCCCACGCTCACGTCGATGGCGTCCGGCGCACGTTCCAGCAGGGCGAACACACCCACCATCCCCGCCGCGCCGATCAACAGCAGGCCCGCCGCTAACATCCGCCAGCGCGCCTGCAGGCCGGGAACATCCCCCTCCCGCGCCGCCAACACGATCGCCAGCGCCGCCGCTCCCAGGGCAATCCACAGTTCGGCGGAAAAGACGGCGATCCCGACCGGCAGCCGGTAGGTGCGCGCCTGCCCGTTCGCCAGCGCCACGCGCAGCCGGGGCATATCGCCGCGTTCCAGGCAGAACTGCTGCTCACCGACCCCGGCCACGCCCTGGTCGTTCAGATAGACCGCCTGCACGCCTTCCGTCTGCCAGCGGACCGTGACGCAATCGCCGGGGAGCAGCACCCAGCGCCGCTCCGCCATGAAGTGGATCGGCGCGCCGCTCTGGTTCCACTCCAGCGCCAGCGGCCCGACCAGCAGCGGCAACACGATCAGCGCGGCCATCACTCCCACCGCGAGCAGGATCAGGCCGGAAAGGATCGGGGAGAAGCGCGGTTCAGTCGGATTCACAGGCTGCATCCCGGTTGAGATAGAGTGTGCCAAAAGGCAGTTCGGCCAGCCGTTCGACGTGCAGGCCGTCCTGCCAGGCAGCGTAGGTGGCCTCGTCGAGCAGGAGATAGCGCGACCGGGGCGGCAGCGAAAACGTCTCTATGTCGGAAGGAAACACCATCGAAAACCCCATGCCCGGCGGCAGCGCGGCCAGCTCTGGGCGAAAGCCGACGGCAGACGTCACCAGCGCCGTATTACACCAGCCGTCCGCGCCGTCCTGAAAGATCAAGGCCTCCCGCGTGGCGTCTTCAAAATCGATCAGGCGCTGCCGGTCGATGACGTAATTCGGCATCCGGCCCTCGTAGAACGTCCCCAGAAAGGCGGGCAGCAGCAACAGACTCGCCAGGATTGGCAGGTAAGCCGCCGCCAGCCGCCGCCGCGCGATCAGCAGGCACAGGCTCGCCAGCAAGTGCGGGGCCAGCGTGCGGTAGTCGCGCCAGTCGCCGAAGGTATACAGCAGCAGCAGAACGATCAGCGGCAGGCCCAGGTTGGCCGCATGGAACAGCAGTTCCGGCCCGACGCGCAACCTTGCCTCCTGTAGCGGCGGTTTGAAGCCACCGCTACGACGACCCACCAATAAAATTCCGCCAACGCCGCACCCCGCCAACAGAAAAAGCATCTGCCAGTGCAGTAGGGCTTCCAACGGCGTGCTCATCTCCGGCGCAAGGAGGGTGCGCACGTTGAAGCTCAGGTTTCGTCCGAACTCGGCCAGCGCCTCGCCCGGCGCAGAGGCCGCCAGCCGCGCGAGGGTCGCCAGAAAGTTCAGCGGGTACGGCGCGGACCAGTACCCGTAGACGGCGAAACAGGCCGCGATCAGCGCGCCCGCCTTCGCCAACGCCAGGACCACCGCGCGTGGGGTCCACTCCTTGAGGCCGATAAGGAAAAACGGCACAAACAGGAACGCCCATGTCGTCCGCAGCAGCGCCGCCAGGAAAATGGATACCCCCAGCAGCAGCCCGACCCACCGGGGTGGATTGTCCCGTCGTAGCCATACGGCGAAGCCACCGGCCAAAGCGATCCCGATGGCCTGGTTCAGGCTCTCCTGCATAGCGGTCGGCAGATAAAGCAGCGCCGGCCACGCCGTCAGGACGGCCAGCAGCAGCGCCAGCAGGCGGGCGCCGTCGGGCCGCGTGAGGATCACGAACAGCGCCAGCGCCCCGGCGATCACGGCGACGTTGTAAGCCGTGCCGGAGGCCAGCCCCCAGCCGGTCAGCCGCGCGGGAAGGCCGTAGAGTAGCGGAAAGACCGGCCCCCATGCGCCGAAGTGCGAAAAAACTGCCGGGGCGGGTGCTTCGGCATAGGTATAGTAGCCGCCGCCGAAACCGGCGGCGCTGAAGGTAAGAATCTGCCGCCAGTAGTACAATTCGTCGGCCATAAAGGGGATGAAGTCGGTTGGGTCTTTCCCCAGATAGGCGGACACCAACAGATAGGTCAGCACAGCAGGCAGGACGAGGATCGCCGCAACAAACGCCAGCTTTGCCGGGCGCGACCAGCCGGCAGGCAATGCCGGGAACCACATCCGGCCCGCCAGCAGGACCATTCCCACCGCCGCCGCCAGCAGCCAGGCCAGTTCGGCGTTGGGCGTGTAGGCGTGCGTACTGCCGTCGGGCAGTTCCACGCGCAACGTGGGCAGCGGCCTGCCGCACAGCGTCTGCCCGCCCGTCCCCGGCACGCCCTCCCCGTCCAGGTAAACCGCCCGGACGCCCTCGACCTCCCAGCGCACGTCCAGGCAGCGGTTGAGCAGCCAGCCGCCGTCCGCCGCGAACGTCACCTGGGCGTCCCCGCTGGCCGTATCGACGATCGACGGCCTCGCCGCCATCAGGAGCGCCAGCCCCAGCGCCGTCGCCGCGCCGACCAGCAGCAGGCCCGCCGCCAGCATTCGCCAGCGCGCTTGCAGCCGGGGAATCTCGCCCCGCCACGCTGCCAGGATCAGCGCCAGCGCCGCCGCGCCGACCGAAAGCCAGAACTCTGCGCGAAAAATGAGGACGCCGACAGGCAGGCGGTACGTGCGGCTGCCGCCGTCCGGCAGCACGACGCGCAACCGGGGCATCTCTCCCCGTTCCAGGCACATCACCCGTTCGCCCGCCCCGGCGACGCCTGCACCGTCCAGGTAGATTGCGCGGACACCCTCAGCCTGCCAGCGGACCGTGATACACCCGCCGGGGAAGACGATCCCGCGCCGGTCAGACTCCAGGTGAAGGCGCGCGCTGCCCTCGGCAACATCAAGCGCCAGCGGGATCGGCAGCGCGTCGAGCAGCAGGAGCAACAACGCCAGCGCCGCCGCGCCGATCAACAGCAGCCGGGCCGGGGCGCTGCGCGGAAAAGACGTGGACCTCATGGCAGGGCGCGAAGCTGCCGCCACAGCAACGCCGCGCCGACGATCACGGCCACTACCGGCCAGAACAGGTCCGCGCCGCCCGGCCCACTGAGCAGCCCCAGGCCGCGCGCCAACACGACCAGCCCGGTAAGCGTGATCAGGCCGCCGACCAGCAGCAGCATCCCCAGGTCGCGCCCAGCGCGGGGCAGGTCCGGCTCCAGGTCAAGAGGCATAGTCCACCACAACAGCAGATACAGCAGCGCGGCCACCCCACCGGAGAAGAGCGTCAACACGGCGAAGGCCAGGCGTATCCACCAGGGATCAATGCCCAGATAAGCGCCCAACCCGCCGCACACCCCACCCAGGACGCGGTCTTGCAGGCTGCGCGCGACGCGATGTGTGGTCATGGTTCCTCAACACGAATGAACAGGTCCGGCGTAGAAGGCGCAATGCGCTGCACCTCTCCTAGCATACCGCACCCCGCGCCGCCGGGACAACCCGCCGCCGGGCCGGGACTTCGGGTTGATTGTTTCAATCCGGTTAGTTATTTATAATCGGATTGTAAGGGGGATAGCCGGATGATCGTCGGAGATTTGAACTGCCGCCTGCGCGTGTTGGTGATCGACCCTCTTCCGTCCCGGCGCGAGAGACTCATTACAAAGGTCCGGCAGCAGTTTACAGACGTTTTCGTGGCCGAAGGCGACGGCCTGGCGCTACTGGACGACGCGCAGCAAAAGGTCGCGCGGCGGCGTTGCCAGGCAGCCGTCGTCGTTGCTGCGCCCCCACTGCCCGCCGACCTGGACTCTTACCTGGCCGATCTGGCGGCGCGGCTGGCCCCGGCGCAAATCGTGATCTGTTCCACGCGCCTCAACGACCGGCTGGCCTTCCAGGCCGGGCGGCACGGCATGGAATATGTCCGCTTCGGCGACCCCGCCAGCGACCTGTGCGCCGCCATCGAGGCACAGGGTCGGCGGGGCTGCCACTGTTCCCTGGTGGTCAGTTGGCCATCCGATGATTTCTGCGGCGATGTGGCGCGCAGCCTGCGCCTGCCGCCGGAGGAAATTGCCCTGGACCATCTGTACGACCTGATGGGTCGCGCGTTTCCCCAGGCGACGACGCTGGACCTGCGCCCGCTGCCCTCTTCGCAGGCCGACGGCCCGATTGATGCGGCGGTGCGCCGTGCCCTGGTCCTGTGGGCCAGCGAAGAGCAGGCCCTCGGCGGCGGGCAGCGCATCCCCAAAGTGGTCAAGATCGGCCCGCGCGCGCGCATCGAACGCGAGGCGCAGAACTACGCCCTGTACGTGGACGGCTGGCTGGCCCAGAACCGCCAGGCCCGCCTGGAAAAACATATCCTCCTGTGGGACATGGGGGCCATCGTCTACGCTTTCCTGGGCGTCGCGCCGGATGACATCGCCAGCTTCCGCCACTTCTACCTGGATAGCGAAGACCCCGACCGCGTGATCGACGTGCTGCGGCGGCTGTTCACCGACACCTGCCGCCGCTGGTACTGGCGCGAGCGCCAGCAGGTCGATAACACCCGCCTGTTCGACCTGTACGCCCAACGGCTGGAAATCGAAGAGCGCCTGGCGCGGCTGGGATCGCTTCCCCTGGCCCTGGCTTTCCCCGGCGTAATGATGCCCCTGCCCAACCCCGGCTACTGGGTGATGGACGTGGGCATGGAGACGCGCTTTGACCAGGTGACGACCTGCATCGGGCACGGCGACCTGCAAGCCGACAACATCTTCGTCGATCAGAGCGGCGTGGCCTGGATGATCGACTTCGAGCAGACCGGCCCGGCCCACGCCCTGTGCGATTTCGTGGAACTGGAGGCCGACATCAAGCTGCGCCTGACGCCGATCCCAGAGGACAACCTGGCCGCACTGGCGCTGTTGGAACGTTCTCTGCTGGCCGGGCAGACGCTCTCCACCGTCCTGATCCCGCCGCCGGAGGTCGCCGCCGACCCGGACCTCTCGAAAGCGTTCCAGGTGATCACCGGCCTGCGCCACCTGGCCTTCATCGCCACCGGGGTCGCCAGCCTGCGCGAATATCTGCACGCCCTGCTGTATGAAACCCTCTTCATGGCGACGCTCAGCCGTCTGAGCGACGCTGTTCACCGCCGCGCCCTGCTCTCTGCCGCGCTGATCGTCGAGCGGTTAATGCACCTACCAGAGGACTAGGACCTGTGTAGGATTGCGGCTGTTAAGCCCGTGTTATAATGAAGATTGGAAGTTGGCATGGTTCCACCAGGGGGGGACATGCCGTATCAGGATGTCGAGCCTGCTTCAAATTTAAAATACAACTGCATTCTGCGGGTACTGGTCGTGGATGCCAACCCCATCCGCCGCCAGGCCCTCGTGGAAAATCTCCGCCAGCGTTCTTACGATGTGTGCTACGCCGAGGGGGAAGGGGTGGCACTGCTGGAAGACGCTCAGGAGAAGGCACGCGATCACCTGTGCCACGTGGTCGTCGTCGTGCCGCGCCTGATAAACCCCGCCGACCCTGCCGATCTTTCCGGGCTGGACCTGGCCGCCCACCTGCTCCCCGCCCGCGCCGTCATTTACGCGCCGGAGGCGGATGACAGCCTGGCCTACGAGAGTGGGCGACGCAACATGACCTACATCCGCCAGGACCGCCCCATCGCCGACCTGCTAGACGCGGTCGAAAGCCAGGGGCGGCTGGGCTGCAACTGCAAGCTCAAGGTCTACTGGCCGGAGGACAACTTTCACCTCCAGGTGACCGAGGCGCTCAAGGAGCAGGCCGGCCAGATCACGCCGGACCAGCTCTATGACCTGCTGGGCCAACTCTTCCCGGAGGCCATCGCCCTGCATCTCGGCACGCTGCCGTCGTTGGAGACCCGCTCGCTCAACGAGCCGATAGAGGTACAGGTCCCGGTGCGGCGCGCGGTGGTGCTGTGGGCCAGGGAACGCCGCCCGCACACCAACACGATGCTCACCCCCAAAGTCATCAAGATCGGCAGCCGCAACGACATTCAGCAAGAAGTGAACAACTACCGCCATTATGTGGACGGTCGCCTGAGCCAGGAACGCCAGGCTCGCCTGGAAAACCACCGGATTCACTGGCGGTTAGGCGCGATCACCTACGCCTTTCTGGGCGCGTCGCCGCAGCACTTGCTGCTCTTTCGCCTGTTCTACGACCGCAGCGACGCCGAGGGTGTGATCGACGTGCTGCACCAGTTGTTCACCGACACGGCGCGAAGCTGGTATCAGGAACAGCGTATTTTTAAGCAGACGTCCTTATTCACCCTCTACGATCGCCCGCTGAAGATCAAAAAGCGCCTGGAACGGCTGGACGCCAACACCGATCCCCTTATCTTTCCCGGTATCTCGGAATCGCTGCCCAACCCGGCCCTCTGGGTAAAGCGGCATGGCGTCAACGCGGTTTCTTCTGAACTGACGATGTGCATCAGTCACGGCGACCTGCACGCCGACAACTTTTTCGTCGATCAGGGACGGCTGCCCTGGCTGATCGACTTCGGGCAGACCGGCCCGGCCCATGTCTTCCGCGACTTCGTCGAACTGGAGTCGGACATCAAATTGCGCCTGGTCGCCTACCCCCCCAACGCAGACCTGCCTGCCCTGGCCGCGTTGGAACGCGCTTTGCTGGCAACCCGCTCCCTAAGCGGCCTGTATGCCCCCACGCCGGAGGTGATCGCCAACCCGGCGGTGTATAAAGCCTTCCAGGTAATCGCCGCGCTGCGCCACCTGGCCACCATCGTGACAGGCGTCACCGACTACCAGGAATATTTACACGCCTTGTTGTATGAGACGCTCTTCATGGCAACGCTCAGCCGCTTCAGCCCGGCCATCCACGAGCGGGCACGCCTATCTGCCGCGCTGATTGTCGAAAGTATGCAACGACGCACCGGCCTGCTGGGCCGCCAGGCCGCGATCCGCCGCCTAGACGTGGCCGCGCTGCTGCAAAAGTCCCCGGCCCAGGTTGCCGCCGAAGTGGAAGCGCATCGGGGCTACCTGCGCGCCTGTTTTCAGTCGGCGATGCTCCAACGAGATCGCTACAACGGGGCTGCCCCGGCGGACCTGGAACTCGGCATGACCCAGATCCGCGAGGAAGCTCTTCGCCTGCCCTCCCTGGCACAGAACCGGTGATCCTGCGCTCCGGCCCACGATAGTGTTTTCCCTCACAGGCCCCCCTGCGGTTGGTAGCACGCAAGGCGCATAGGTAGACTTTGTAGCCTACACTTTGTGGTTGCTTTTGCACTAGGCTGCGATATAATCGAACAAATATATAAAAATGCTGAGAAAATCATTAGAAAATTACATAAATGTACCTCAAGACGTTTGAATACTCTAACGGCTGACTATAGATAAAAATTTGCCTATTGCTTAGGAGTATAATTTTAGATTATAATTTAATCGACTAGCGTCGTCAATCTAAATAAGGGTAGGGAGAGACCTATGAGCAGAGCTGAAGAACTGGTTCAAATGGGGCCAGAAGCATTCAGGCAGGCCACTAACAACGCGCGGCTGGTTGTTCTCTATCCGCGCAATCGTTATCGCAATGCGTATCTGTCCAAATACCTCAAAGAGCCAGGGTCTGGCTTGTTTTATTACGCATTGCAAACATCCGACCGTAACCTACGCAAATTCCTCACCAATCTCATCGAAGACCTGGGCGCCATGAACGAACAGTTCGGCGTTCACGTGCGCGCGGCACTGGCCGCTAAAGCCAAAGCAACCGACCTCGCCGCTGCCCTCGGTGAGGATTTGAATAGCCTGTCCGCAGAACCGTTCGTCTTGCTGTTGGACCAGTTCGACCGCCTGCCGGAAAAAGACGAGACCCAGAAGTTCATGGAAGCCCTAACCGGCTTCATTCCGCCGCAGGCGCAGGTGATGATCAACGCACGTGAGCAATCCTACCTGCCCTGGTTCACGCTGGTGTCTGCCCAGCGCGCCACCGTACTCGGCGCTGAATACGTCCCCGAAGAGGGTGGCCCGCCGACCCCTGAGTCGCCGGACCGTCCGCGTGTCGAGGTCTTCTCGTTGGGCAGCGGTTACGCCCTGGTCAATGGCGCGCCCGTAACCCATTGGGATGGCGAGCTGCCGCGCAACCTCTTCTTCTTCTTCATCGATCACGAACTGGTCACACGGGACGAAATCTTCGATGTCTTCTGGCCCACGCTCTCTGTGAAAGAAGCGACCAACGTCTTCCATGTGACCAAGCGCAAGATCAACGAGCGCATCGGCTACGATCTCACCCAATACGCCAGCGGCTTCTACAGCCACAGCGACCGCATCGACCTGTATTACGACGTTTCTGATTTCAGCAAGACGGTCGAAGCGGCAATGATGGCGGAAGAAAAGGACCAGCCCGACCTATGGAAGCGCGCCGTTGATCTATATCGCGCGCCGTTCCTGCATCGGTTGGACATGCCCTGGGTAGAGCACCGCCGCAAGGAAGTGGGCGCGCAGTATGCACAGGCCCTCATCGGCCTGGGGCGCATCAGCCAATCGCGCAACCAGATCGACGATGCCCTCCGCTATTACACCCGCGCACTGCGCCAGACACCCGAACGCGAGGACATTCACCGCCAGGTCATGGAGCTTTACCATCAGCGCGGAGAAAACGATAAGGCCGTCGAGCAGTTCAGACTGCTGGAAAAATCGCTGCGCGACACGCTAAACATCACACCTTCACCCGAAACGTTAAACCTGTACAAGCTGATTATAGGCGACGATAGCGAAAAATAACTGCGCCGCCCGCTTCACCGCAAAGAGCACACCGCACGCAAAGGGGGTTTGCGTCGCCAGCCTGACCGGACTGCTGGGCCGGGGTGTTCTTTGCGGTAATTTTTTATTCCAGTGTAAGCGACTCCAGCGGCAGCGCGCCATCTAGCGCACCGTCAGGCGCAGACAGCCGTACACCGTCCCAGGGCTGATAAACGGCCAGCGCCAACGTGTAGCGGCCCGGCGGCAGGTCCGACGGCACAACCAGATCCCGCAGATCGATATAATACCTCCCCGGCTGAAGCTGCGATGTTTGGATCACGCCTCTGCCCCAGTAATCCTGAAGCGGGCCGTCGCGCTGTGCCTGCATCCCCCCCGCCGCGTCCAGCAGATATAACCCGAATGAGTAATCGGCGGCGGGCGCTTCGGTCACATCCCACCACAACCGGAGCGTGATCCGATCTCCCTCAGGCAGATCGACCTCGGCCCCCCAGAAGCGCAAAACATCCCCAAAGCGTTGCGGACGCTCCAGCGGCGGCGCGCACATCCGCTGGAACAGATAGCGGTCGTCCTCCCCGATCACCTGCAAAACGGGATGCCCGGCCTCCAGCGCACGAAAGCGTTCCTGCACCCCCGGCTCGAACCAGTTGCTTGTGACGAACCAAAAACAGCGCGGCAGGTCCGCCGGAGCCAGCGGCTGGATCAGCGGACTGTTCGGATCGGACGTAGCCGGGTCGGCAGCATAGATGCGGTCGATGGCCCAGGGCGCGTAACGGCGATACTGGTAGGTGAGCACGCCGCCAAAGCCCGCCCGGTCGAAGTAGAGGATGTCGCCGGGGCGGAAAGCATCTTCGAGCTGGCGCAGATAGGCGCGTAGCGGATATTCGTCCGGCGCGCCAAGCGCAATTCCCGGCCACAGGACCAGCGCCAGCGCCACCAACGCGATGCCCTGCCCTACCCTCTTCCAGCGGCCCGGCGCACGTCCGATCAGCGCCGCCAGCCCCGCCCCCATCCACAGGCCCAACCCCGGCGCGAGCGGCGACAGATAGCGCGGGTCGTAGATCGGCACGACCAGGTTCACGGGAAAAACGAGCAGCGGCATTCCAACAGCCCACATTGCCGCCAACCACCAACGCCGCTCCCGCCATAGCAAGACCGCCCCGGCCAACAGGATCAGGACGACCAAGACCGGCTGGTCATTGGTCGCCAGCGCCACAAAGCGCCCGACGGTCTCCGGTGTGGTCGGCAGGGCAGACCCCGCCTTGCCCAGGGCAAGACCCGACGCTTCGGCAGCGATCTGGCCCTCGTGCCGCACCTGCGCCACAAACACCGGCAGCCAGGGCAACCACAACCCCAACGCCACCCCCGCCGCCAGAAATCCCTGCCGCCACTGCCGCCGGGTATCCTTGCCCGCCAGCACATAAAGCCCCTGCAAGCCGGCCAACAGCGCGCCGAAGTAGTGCGTCCACAACATCAGCGCCACGCCCACGCCGTAGATGACCGCGTGACGCGGCGTGCCCTGTTCCAGCCAGCGGTCGAATAGGGTCATTGAGAACGCGCCGGTCAGCATCAGCAGCGGATAAGGGCGGATCTCCAGCGCATAGGCGAAGAAATACGCCGACAGGCCCGCCGCCAGCAACGTCGCCAGCCCCGGCCACATCCCCCCGAACCAGCGCCGCCCCAGGCGATAGGTCAGCGCCAGTGTGAGCAACGAGATCAGGGCAGAGAGCAGGCGCGCCGTATATTCGTCGTCATCGCCCACGACGCGCTCCCAGGCGTACAACACCAGAAAGTACGCCGGGGCGTGCACATCGCGCGCCTGGGCCTGGATCACATCCCACGCGCTGCCGGATGTGCTCTCGAAACTATGACCTTCGTCTGGGCGCAGATAGCGGTCATCTATGCCGCGCAGCAACACACCGAACAGCAGGATCAACAGCAGCGCCGGTGCAAGCACGTGCTGAATGCTGAGTTTTGAGTTTTGCGTTGGCTCAGGCACGGGCCGACCCTTTCTTGCCGGAAAAACCCCACCCCTGCTCAGCGCCATCCAGGAGAGCGTATTCCCTCTTTCCTGCGGGCGTAAAAAAGGTCAAGGGTGGGGTCTAACGACGAGCAACAATCTCAAAACGCCGAACGCCGCTTATCCTCCCGGCGGCAGGCTGGGCAGCGGCGAGGGGGTGATGTTGGGATCGCGTGTGGCGACCGGCGTCCAGGTGGCCGTTGCGCCCGCCCCCGGCGCAGCAGGTGCGCCGCCCGGCTGGATCGGGGACTCGTCGGCCACACAGCGAAAGCCGATGAACAACGCCTGGGAATTCGGCTCGTAATCCTGGCGATGAACCGTGCGCCCATAGAACGGCATGGTATCCCAGCTTCCGCCCCGGACCACCTTCGTGGTGCCGGTGGTCGGCCCCTGCGGGTTGAGGCCGCTGGCGGCGGGCTGGCTGTAGAAGTTTGCCTGATACCAATCGCTGACCCATTCGGCCACATTACCCGTCATATCGAGAATGCCGTAGGGGCTGGCACCGTCGGGATACGATCCTACCGCCACGGGGCTGTTGGCGGGCGTAGCGCCAGCAGCAGCGCGGCGGGTGTTGGCACGGGTGGCATCCCATTCGTTGCCCCAGGGATAAATCCGCCCGTCTGCGCCGCGCGCCGCGCGCTCCCACTCGGCTTCGGTCGGCAGGCGGCGGCCCAACGCCTCGCAGTAGGCGCGCGCACCATACCAGGTGACGCTGGTCATCGGCAAATTGGCGAACAGGTCCGCCACCGAATACACCGCGCCGTCAAACTCGATATAGCCGGTCTCAGGCGCTTCATTGCGGGTGGCAGCGCAGGGCTGACCGAAACAGCCGTTGAGGTGGCTACGCGGGCCGAGGATGTTCAAAAAGAGCGTGTATTGCCCGACGGTAACTTCCGTCACCTCCATCTGAAAGCTGTCTACGGTGACACTGTGCGGCGGGAACGAATCCTCAGCGTGGCTGATCTGGCAGTTGCCGTTCATCTGGTTCACACACACCGACACCGCCGCCGCCGCTTCCTGCTGTGTGGTGCCCATCTGGAAGTCGCCGCCGCTGACCAGGCTCAGCCGTGTAGCGGCGCTTGCCAGGCGGGGATCGACGCCACCGGTTTGCGTCGGCGTGGCCATGGGCGTGCCGCCGAACGCGGCAGCCTGGGCAAGCGTGACAGTTGGCGTTGGGGTCAGGGTCGCCTCAGGCGTCGGCGAGATAGGGGTTGGGCTGGGCTGCATCACGGTCATCCCGGCGGAGGTCGCCGTGACGATGATCACCTGCGGCGTCGGCGTGATCGCCGGGAGCGATTCCTGGGTCAGAAACACCGTCGCCGGGGCCAGGTTGGCCGCCAGGGATGTCCCGCCGATGTTCAGGCTCACCACGCCGGCAGCATAACCGCCCAGGCACGCCACCGCCGCGCAGCCTAACCCCAGCGCCACCCCAATCACCAACCACTGCCAGCTACTGTCGCGGGTGCGACTCCGCATAACGCCTTTATTCATGAGCAACAACCTCGCTTTCCGTGTTTAACGGCGTGCTAGTGTACCGTCCTATGTCCCAATCCACCAGTTTCAGCGCCCGCCCATCGCCGGGCTGATTCATGCCGACGACCTTCCAACCGCCAAGACGCCAAGCCCGCAAGAGGAGCGGAGGAAAAATCGACTGCCCGACATCCCGGCGGCCCGGTGTCCACCTGAAAGAATCGGCCCCACCCGGCGGGCCAAAAGCCGCGCTGCATATTTTGCCAGGCGATGTGGTATCATGGTGGGACTGTAGTCTGGACTTTGTTCACCGGAGAAGCAAGGAAAGCGGCCCGATGAAAACCTATCGTATGTTCCCCCTCCTGATATGCCTGGCAGCTGCCATGCTCCTGCTGGCGAACCTTGCCCTGCCCGGCGCGGATGCGCCTGCCGTGCGCGCCGCCGGGGCACAGCAGACCATCCCCACCCTAACGCCTTCTCCGGTCCCGACGGCCACCCGCACGCCCACGCCCAACCCGACCGCCACCGCTGCCGCCGCGTTCTTCACTCTCGGACGAACGGAACTGGTCTCGCGCTATCCCGAAGGCGTGGAATTTGTGCTGCGCATCAGCAGCAGGGCCGGGGAGATCACACGGGCGCAGGTGGTCTTTTGGAACAGCGACGACGCCCCGCGCCAGAGCGCCCCGCTCACTTGGGACGAGTCGCGGCAGGCCTTCGTCTACTACTACCGCTTCTTTCAGCCACCCTGGATTCCAATCCATTATTTGTTCCGCGTCACCGATAGCGCCGGGAATGCCTATGAGACCGAGCCGAAACGGGGCGAGTACGAGGACAACACCCGCCAGTGGACGCGCCTGGAAAACCAGGACGTAGTGGTGCTGATCTTTGGCGCGCGCGAAAGCCTGTCCAACGAGTTGTTCGCCAGCTCCGCCGATGCTATGTTGCGCCTGGAAGACGCCTTCGGCTTCTCCCTAGATTACAAGCCTTACGTGGTGGTGATGCCAGACGCCGCCAGCTTCCAGGAATGGCAGGAACACCCGGAGCCATTCCTGGCCGGGCAGACCCTCCAGGAGCTTGGCTATACCATCCAGACGCTTCAATGGGGCGAACAGGACCTCATTCATACGACCATCCCCCACGAACTGACGCACATCTTCCAGGGCTTCATCCAGTCGGACGACGCCAATCTGCGCGGCTGGTTCATTGAAGGCGACGCCACTTACTTCGAGCCGGTCCAGCAGTACGACTACGAGGCGCGCGTGCGCCAGTGGGCCAACGCCCTGCCCAGCCTGCACGACGAAATCTCGGCGGAGTTCCCCGGCCCCGACGGCGGCAATCGCTGGAACTACGACGTGGGCTACACCTTCATCAAGTACTGGATCGATACCTTCGGCCTGGAATCGCACCGGCTGTTCTGGCAGGCGCAGGTGGAGATGGAATTCGAGGACGCGCTGGCTTACGCGACAGGCGTGAGCTTCGACGACCTGGAAGCCGGCTGGCGGGCCTATCTCGGCGCGCGCGGCCCGGCCCCCACGCCGTTCCAGACGCCCACGCTGGCCTTTAATCCCTTCGCCATCAACACGCCGACGCCCAGGCCGCCGGGCGGATAGAAACTCTACCGCCTTGATCCCGGCCCTTACCCCTGTTGCGGGTCGATTTTCCAGGGGAAGCAGCGACTTGAAGCCGCCGCTACCCGTCTGGACGGGGATTCTTTGTGAAAACGTAAAATCCCTGCCCCAGACAGGGTCAGGGATGGGAGTTAAAAGAATCCCGACTCGCGGATGATCTCCTCCGCCGAGACGAACAGCGCCTCTGGCACGGTTTTGCCCGTGCGCTTGAGGTACGCCTGCACCACGCGGTAGCCGATGGCATAGCCCCCGTAAGTCGGCACGCCCACCTTCGGCAGTCCGAACGGCTCCCCGGCGCCGTCCCCGAAGACGTAGCTGCGCACCCGGTCAAAGCCGGTCACGTCTAGCGCCGCCCCGATCAGGCGGCGGGCCGTCTCCAACTGCGCCGCGTCGAAGTCCGTCACGTAGAAGCCGACCGCGTCCTCGCCGTACAGTTCGGCGGCAAACGACTCGGCCAGCCCCTCTCCAATGATGTAACGGCCCACGCTGGCGATGATGGGGCTGCCGGGATGCGCCGCGCCGTCCACGTTGTGCAGCAGTTCATGGACCGTCGCCGCCTTGAGGCGCGGCAGGGTGTAGTCGTTCGCCGCGCTGCACGTGACCATGATCCAGCCCGGAATGCCGCCGAAGCCGTTTTCTGCGTCCAGGGATTTCCACGGCTGCCTGGACGGTGTGGGTCGGGCCTTTCACCGGTAAACCACCGGCAGCGCGACATACGAGGGATACGCCGGGCTGTGATAGACGGTGATCGTCGGCGCGGGGTTCAGGCCCGGCGTCTGATAGTTCTCCAGGTCCACACCCGTCACCGTGATGCGGATGCGATTGCCCGCGTCGAACATGGTGGACGTGGGCAGCAGGTCGAAAGCCAGTTCCACCGGCACGCCGCCCGGCAGCGGCGACGTGAACCCGACCATGCCGGGGTGAAAGGGCAGCCCCAGGTTATTGAACGGCGGCTGGACCGTCTGCCGATGCGAGGCGCGCAACACCCCTTCGGTTACGTAATGGGCGTGTCCTTCCACATCCACCTCCTCCAGATAGACGAAGAAATCGCCATCCGAAGCGGTGGACGTGATCCACAGGTGCGCCACCGGGTGGCCGGTGATCTCCAGACTGGCCGGGAGCGGCGGCGTGGTGTAGGTGAGCGCCCGCGCATCACGCCCGGTCAGGTCTGGGTAGGTGAATTCGCTGCTGGACCCGTTGGCCCAGCGCGAGTTCCGCCCGGTGCTCAGGCCGTAATCGACCACGTAGTTATCCTGCCCGTTGGCCTGTGGATACGCGACGCTGAGCAGCCCGTCATTGATCGATGGGATGCTGCCCGACGGCCCGGCCTGGAAGTAGTACGGGACTGGCTGCACATTGGCAGGTGGCCACTGCCCGGCGGAATTCCAATACCCGCCGACGGTCTGGTAGTACACCGGCGGCTCGGCCATGATGCCGTTGTCGATGCCCTTGAGCCAGTAGTCGAACCAGCGCAGGTATTCTTGGCCGAGTTCAAAGCCGTCATATGCGCCATGCGACCAATCCAGGAAGAGCAGCTTTTGCGGATTGGAGAGGTTGTTGTACCACAGCGCCGCATCGCGCGGCCACAGGTCGAACCAGCCCGCCAGGTGATAAATCGCCACGCCAGACGCACTGATTTCCGCCATATAGCTGCCCGGACTCCACTCGGTATAGAGCTGTGTCCCTGTGCCGGGATCGGGGCTGTCGCGGAAGGGGGCGTTCGCCAGGATGTCGAAGAAGTTGCGGTTGGCCTGGTGCTGCCCGAAGGCTTCCCCGGCCAGCACGCTATAGGGGTCGTCATCCACTGGAGCGCCCGGTGTGGCCTCGTCGGCCAGTTGCAGGTAATGCGCCCAGCCCCACAGGAAATCGTCCAGCAGCACGCCGCCGGGATAGGCGAAGGAGTACAGGTCGAACAGCGCCATTTCCGGCATGATGGCGCGCAGGTGTGGCGGCTGCGTGCTGGCGGCCATATACTGTACCGCGCCCATATACGAGCGCCCGATCATGCCGACGTTGCCGTTGCACCAGGGCTGCGCGGCGAACCACTCCGTCAGGTCGTAGGCATCATAAGCATCCTGGCGGATAAACTCCCCGATCCGGCTGCCATAGGATGCACCACTACCGCGCACATCTGCCGCCGCGATGACGTAGCCGTGTGCGCTTAACTGGCTGACCCAGGGGAAATCCATAATGGTATATAGGTGCCCATCGGACCCCATCGAAGCGCGGTGATAACGGTAGAACGCCCACACCACCGGCAGCGGTTCGGTAGCGGCCACGCCGTCGCGGGTCGGGTGGTAAATATCCACCGCCAGGCGTGTGCCGTCGCGCACGGTCACGTACTGCGAGTGGCGCTCGTAGAAGTTGTAGATCGATTCGGAATAACCGCTGTACTCGCCGGGCCGCGAGACACGCCCGCCGCCCTGCGCCTGCGCAGGGCCAGGCACGGCCAGCAGCATCAAGACGGCCAGCAGAAACAAGACGACCTGCGTTCCCTGGAGCGTTTTCAGATGCACCCTTTTCCTCCCTGTACAGCAGCGGATCGGCAGCGTAGCAGCGTACCCGATTGAGGATAGCCGGAACAGGCCAGCGCCGCCAGCGCGCCCCGGCAGCGATTGCACTTTTTAAGGAGTGAGACCAACGCCGCCTGCCCTGGAACACCCGCCGGGGCAGGCGCTATAATCTCCCTAAACACCCTTTTCCCGGAGTGCCCTGATGCCTGACCTCGAACGCCGCGTCCCCGACGGTGAAAACGTCCTCACCGTCACCGCCAGCTACGACAGCCGCCTCAGGCGCATGGTCCGTTGGACCGTGCAGCGCGACGAGGTCAAAATCCGCGTGCCGCGCGGCGTGCCCAGGGGCGACCTGCCCCGGCTGGTTGATGAGATCGTGGAGAAGGTGCTCAAAGCGCGCGCCCGCGCCCGCAAACAGCAGGACATCGATCTTCAGGCCCGCGCCAGGGCGATTAACCGCAAGTACTTCGGCGGCGAGTTACGCTGGCACACGGTCCGCTGGGTGAGCAACATGGAGAAGCGGCTGGGAAGCTGCACTTCTGGTGGGGCAACCGACGGCGACATCCGCCTGAGCGAGCGGATGCGTACCTGGCCGGACTATGTGGTCGATTACGTGCTGGCGCACGAGCTGGCCCACCGCAAATATCCCAACCACAGCAAGGATTTCTGGGAGTACCTGAGCCGCTATCCCCACACCGAGCGGGCGCGCGGCTTCATCGAGGGGATCGCCTTCGCCGAGCACGGCGAGGCCGACGAGATGTTGTAGTCCGTGTTGCATTGCCTGGGGGCGCCTCAGACTCAACATGGACACCCGTAAAGCGCAAGATGCTCAGAACGCCAGGTACAGCGCCGGATCGGTGGGGATGTCGTTATAACGGATCTCGAAGTGCAGGTGCGGGCCGCTGGAATTGCCCGTGCTGCCGATGGCCCCGATGACCTGCCCGGCGTTGACCATCTGCCCACAGCTAACATTGATGCTGTCAAGGTGGCCGTAGAGTGTGGTGAACGGCCCGTGCGCCACGACGATCAGCCTGCCATAGCCCCAGTTGTTCCAGCCGGCGTAGATCACGCGGCCCGTCGAGGCGGCGAACACCGCCGCGCCCACCGTCGAGGCCAGGTCCACGCCCGTGTGATAGGCAGTGAACCCGCGCGACCAGCTATAGCCGCTGGCCGGCAGCAGCCAGCCGCCGGTGTGACCGGGATTCGGCTGGCGACCACAGCTTCCCGGCTCGCCCGGCGCAAAGGAAATGTAGCCCGCCTCGCTGCTGCCCCCGCCGCCGCTGCCACCGGAGCGTTCCACCACCGGGTTATAGGTCCAGTCGTTGGTGGTGCTGGTGCCGCCGGGCACCACAACGCGCGTCCCACTGGGCAGTTCGGTCTCCGGAGTGGCCCCAAACAGGTTATTGAACTCCGAATTGATGATGCTGTAAACATCAACGTGGTAGCGATCCGCGATCTGCTGGATCGTCTCCGGCTCGTAGACGCGGTGGTACACACCATCCACCGGCAGGATGTTCATCTCTGCGCCGGGACGCAAGGAGAACACCACCTCGCGGTCGTTCGACCAGGCGATGGTATCCATCGACAGGCCAAAGCGTTGCGCAATGGCCGTGATGGTGTCGCCCGGCTGCACGGTGTAGGTGATCACCTCGCCGCGCGGGCGCTCCGGGATGATCGTAAAGGGATCGTCCTCGCGCGGGATCGCGCCGTCCACCTCCGCCACCGCGTAGGGCGGCGTGCTGAGCAACTGCACCATCTGCTCCGGCGAGAGAGTCGGCGGTGAGCTACCCCCCGGCTGCGCCTGTTCCCCGCTGAAAGCGACTGGCGGCGTAGCCGTCGCCGGCGCGCCGACCTGCGTTCCACTTTCTTCAGACAGAACAGCGCGCTGCATCAGCGGCACAGCGATCAGCAACCCGGCGATAAAGGTCAGGGTAGCCGCCGCCAGCAGCAAGGCCAATCCCACCGCACGCCGCCACATCGGCAGGTCATCTGGTACGTCCAGGGCAGGCGTCGGGCTGGTGTCTTCCAGCGGGTCGGCGGGTGGGAATTCCGGCAGGTGCGCCGTGCCCGGAAGCGGCGTCGGGTTGGTGTCTTCCAGCGGATCGATGGGCGGTTCGGCGGCGACAGGCTGCGCCGCAATCGCGGAATCGACGGCGGCAGGGGTCGGTTCGTCAGGGACAGGAATTTGTTCCGCCTGAGGTTTAAGTTCGTCGTCCTCAGGCGGAGGGGTCGGTTCAGGCGTCACCCAGGTCATGGCGGGGAGTATACCCCGCCCGAACAAATCGCGTCAACAATTCGTGGAGTGTTATCTCCGCCCGCGCATACGTGGGTCGAGGATGTCGCGCAGGCCATCGCCCAGCAGATTGAAGCCCAGTACGCCCAACATGATCGCCAAGCCAGGGTAGATCATCAGCCAGGGAGCCAGCTCGGCCAGGCCCCGGCTCTCGCTAAGCATCACGCCCCACGATGGTTCGGGCGGCTGTGTGCCCAAGCCGAGGAAGCTCAGCCCGGCCTCCGTCAGCAGCGACCACGACAGCGCCAGGCTCACCTGCACGATCAGCGGCGCCATGGTGTTCGGCAATACGTGCAGCAGCAAGATGCGCCCTTCCCGCACCCCCAGGCAGCGCGCTGCCGTCACGAATTCCATCGTCTTGACCGACAGCACCGGCCCGCGCGCTACGCGGGCAAAGATCGGCGTGTAGACCACCGCAATGGCGAACACCGTGTTCATCAGCCCTGCCCCCAGCACCACCACCACCAGCATCGCCAGCAGGATGGCCGGGAAAGCGAAGAACACGTCCATCACCCGCATGATCACATTGTCCAGCGTGCCGCCGACGTAGCCCGAAATCGTGCCCAGTAGCGTGCCCAGCACCCCCGACAGCGTAACGGACAACACCGCCACCCGCAGCGAGTTGGCCGCGCCGACCATCAGGCGGCTGGTCACGTCCCGTCCGAACAGGTCGGTGCCCATCAGGTAGTGGGAACTCGGCGGCAACAGGCGGTCAACCGGATGCTGTTCAAGAGACGAATAGGGAGTCAGGTTCAGCAGCCCCATCACCCCGACAACCAGGTACAGCGCCACCAATGCCAGCCCGACCGCCCCGCTTCGGTTATACAGCAGGCGGCGCAACAACCCTGGTCCGGCAGAAGCGACAACCAGCGGTTCAGCCTTTGCGGACATAGGAGACTCGCGGGTCGATTAGCGTGTAGAGCACATCAACAATCAGGTTAATCAACACAAAATTGAGCGCGATGAACAGCGTCACGCCCTGCACCAGGGCATAGTCGCGCTGCAAGATGGCGTTCAGCGCCAGCCGCCCGATGCCCGGCAGGGAGAAAATCTCCTCGACGATCACCGTCCCACCGAGCAGGTAGCCCATCTCGACCCCGGCAATCGTCACCACCGGGATCAGCGCATTGCGCAGGGCATGGCGGACGACAACGCGCCGTTCCCGCAGCCCTTTGCTGCGCGCTGTGCGGATGTAATCCTCGCCCATCACTTCCAGCATGGCCGAGCGCGTGGTGCGCATCACCGAGGCAGAAAAGGAGAACCCCAGCGTGATCGCCGGGAAAAGCACCTGCCCCAGGTTGCGCAACGGATCATCCGCAATCCCGACGTAGTTCCCCGCGTTGGGCAACACGCTGAAATACACCGACAACACATAGATGATCAGGGTGCCCAGCAGGAAGTTCGGCATCGCCAACCCGATCAGCGCGAACAGCCGCCCGGCCAGGTCAATGACGGAGTTGTGTCGCACTGCCGAAAGCACCCCCACCGGCAGGCCGATCACCAGGGCGATGATCATCGCCAGGATCGCCAGTTCGACCGTCACCGGGAAGCGCCGCAGGATCACCTCCAGCACCGGCGCGCCGTGCCGCACGGAAAAGCCCAGGTTGCCCTGCACCACGTTCCCCAGCCAAGAGACATACTGTTCCAGCGGCGGCTTATCCAGCCCAAAGTAGGCTTCCAGCGCGTCGCGCTGGGTTTGGGTCAGCATTCCCGCCTCAGTGCCAAGCATGGCGACGATGGAATCGCCGGGCACCAGCCGGATGGCGAGAAACACCAGTACCGAAATACCCAACAGCGTCGGCAAAAAGGCGATCAGGCGTTGCGCCAGATAGCGGAACATAGACAGGTTTCCAGTGCAGGGGCGAGGCAGGCCCCGCCCCTGCGAACGTCAGCGCACAAAGACTACCGCTCGATCCGCACCTGCGACAGGTAGTACAGCGAGTCGGTGGGCATCGGGATGAAACCCGTCACATAAGGCTGCTGGGCAGTGTACTCGTAGTCAGTGTACAGCCAGATCCAGGGAGCCATCTCGGTCAGATGCCGCTGGAACTCGGCAAAGATTTCATAGCGCGCGTCCGGGTCGGTCTCGGCGCGGCCCTGGGCCATCAGTTCGTCCAGGGTATCATCGATGTAGCCGGCCACTGTGTTCAGGTTGCCGTTGCGCGTCCAATAGCGGGCATACATCGTGTACGGGTCGGGGCGACCGCCGTTGAGCGCCACCGCCGAGTCGAAGTCCGCTGCCAGCCAGCGGTCCACGTAGACGCTCAATTCCATCGTCTCAATCTCGACCGTGATGTTGATCGCGGCCAACTGCGCCTGGATGCTCTGCGCCTCAGCGACTGCCGTCGGCGGCTCGGCGCTGGCGACGATCATCGGCAGGGTGAAGCCCTCTTCCAGGCCCGCCGCCGCCATCAGTTCGCGCGCCCGATTCAGGTCCTTCTGATAGCAGAAGAGGTCCTCCAACGGCACGCGGTAGGCCGGGATGGTCAGCGGGCCGGTCACGCGGCCCTGGCCCAGCGAAGCGGTATCGAGCACTTCCTGGCGGTCGATGGCGCAGGAGATCGCCTGGCGGACTTCCAGGCGGTCCAGCGGCTCGCGGGCAGCGTTAAGCTGGAGCACGTGGTAGGCAATAGCCGGGGCACGGTTGAGCACGATCCCCGAATCCTCGGTGATCAGCGTGGCAACCAGCGGGTCATTCAGCAGGGCAAAGTCGATTTCTCCGGCGCGCAGGGCGGCCAGGATCGAGGCTTCGTCAGGGATGACACGCATTTCAATGCCATCCACATACGGCCCCTCGCCCCACCAATCGGGATTGGCCGTGAGGGTGGTCACTTCTTCAGGAATCCACTCGTCCAGGATAAATGGCCCGGTGCCAATGGCCTCATTGGCCGGATCGCCGGTAGCGATCATCTCCGACGACATGATGGCCGCATTGGTGCTGGACATGGCGGCCAGGATCGGCACGTCCGGCTGAGAAAGGTTAAACACGACGGTGTAATCATCCGGCGTATCCATCGACTCGATGCTCAAGAAGTTCGCGCGCGTGGCCGCGCCGGTGTTCTCGTCCAGAATGCGCTCAAACGTATCGACGACATCCTCGGCGGTGAAGTCCGAGCCGTCGTGAAAGGTGACGCCCTGGCGCAGGTGCATCGTCAGCGTCGTGGCGTCATCGGAGAACTCCCAACTCTCGGCCAGGGCTGGGACGATGTTCAGTTCGGCGTCCAGCGTGACCAGCGGCTCGTAGATCAGCTCCAGCAGGCGGAAGGACGCAAACGCCGTCTGGGTGTGCGGATCAAGGCCGGTGGTATCGGCGGCGCGGGCCATGATCAGCACGTTGTTGCCCTGGGCCGACCCCGGCGCGGCGGCGCTGCTCATCCCCAGGATCACAATCAGGATCAGCAGAACACGAACAAACCTGGTCATCTCTTTCTCTCCTTGCAAGTTGCGCTATCGGCGAAAACAACCGCAGGAACGACATCCGGCATCGCCGGACACATCTCCTGCCAGGTTAATACAGGCGCATTGCCCACATGTCGCCGGCGCACTCATGTCCCGGCGACCGAGGACGACAGCCGCTTCCAGAAGATCAACTCGGCCACGTCGGGCAGCACATAGCCGGGAATCGCGCCCACCTGTTGATAGCCCTGCCGACGATAAAACCGCTGCGCGTCCTGGTTAAAATCCGACACCAGCAGGAAAAGCTCCCCACAGAACGCCGCCGCCCACTGCTCGACGGCAGTCAGCAGCGCCGCGCCGATCCCGCGCCCGGTGCAATCGGCCCGCACGCCGATCAGCCGCAGGTAGGCGCTGCGCCCGAACGCCGCACCGCCGATCCCCCAGGCAAAGCCACAGTTGCGCTCATCCGGCAAGTCGGCGGCCAGCAGCAGTTCGTCGCGCGCCAGCGCCCGCACGAACATGGCCTGCGCGCCCTCAGCGGTGACGCCATAGCGCGTCCACAGCGGCAGGGCGCTCATCCAGGCGGCAATGGGGCCGCTATCGTCGGTTGTCATGGGACGGATCGTGATCGGCTGCATATGCTTGATTGTACGGTATGCAGCAGGGAAAAACAATCACTTTGGGTGAACAAACCGGCAACAACAGGTTAGAATCCGTTGCTGCCAGGGGGAAGGCGGAGAGGGTGGGATTCGAACCCACGGGGCGGTTAAGCCCACTCGCTCTCCAAGCGAGCGCATTAGGCCAGACTATGCTACCTCTCCGTTGATGTTGATTATAGCAGAATTGCCGGGCGTCGCCAGGGGCGATTCGGCAGCAACAACCGGCAGCAGCGCGCCAAACGGCGAACCCGCGCGGGGACGATTAACTGCCCGCCTCCGGCGTGGGAGTTGCGGCGAATTCCGGCGCGGCAGTGGGGACGAGTGTCACAATCACCTGGCAGCTTGCCAGCGCGTCGCGGAAATCGACCAGCGTTTCGAGGTCGTCGGTCATCCCCATCCCCTGGCGCAGGTACGGCACTGCACGAGCGCAGTCGCCAATAGAGGTGTAGCAATAACCGGTGTAGTAGTAGTCGTAGGGATCACGGCTGCCAGATTGGGCAGCACGCTCATAGGTGCGCGCACACAGGTTATATTCCCCCGCACGCACCTGCAAGGCCCCCAGGTACGACAGGCACGGCACGCTGTCGGGCATCAGGGCCACGCAGCGTTCCACCACGGCGCGCGCCTGTTCCACCTGGCCCAGGTTACGGAAGAGCGCCTTCGCCAGCGCGGCTTGGGCGCGGCTGTTGTGGGGGTTGCGCTCGACGATCTGGCGCAGCAACGCCACCCCGGCCTCGTCGTCGCCCTGACGGAAGTACACGTCGGCCAGGGCTTCGGCGATGTAGGCCTGGGTTGGTTCCAACTGCAAGGCGCGCTCGAAAGCGTCGCGCGCGCCGTCGAAGTCGCCGCTCCAGAACAGCACGTAGCCGTGATTGCGCTGTACGTTGAAGTCGGCAGGGTTGATCACCAGGGCGCGTTCAATGGTTTCCTCGGCGCGGCCTGACTGGCCCAGGTCGGTGTACGCCTCCGCCAGAAAAGACAGCGCGGTGGCATTGTTGGGGTCCAGGTCCAGGGCGCGCAGCAGGCTAGCGACGGCCCGCGCGTACTGGCCGTCCCACTCCAACGCCATGCCGCGAATGGCCCATCCCAGCGGGCTGAACGGATCGGCGTTGACGGCCTTTTCGGCCCAGACAAGTGCCTCGTCTATCCGCTCATTGGTGATCAGCAGGTGAGTCAGCCGGAAATACACCGCCGGGTCATTGGGCATCCCCTCGGCGGCCAGGGCGTAATTGCGGATGGCCTCGTCCATTGCGCCGCGTTGGTAGGCCGCATTCGCCACGATCAGGTAATTGACCGGCGAGTCGGTGGCCGTAGGCGTGGGAGCCTGAAGAGTGGCCAGGCTGTTGGCGGCATTGGCGGCTTGAGTCGCCATCCACTGCTCAATCGGCTGGCGGATCATGTCGCGGTTCTGCCACACGCCCGCGCCGATGAAGACGACGACGGGCGTCAGCAAATACAGCCACCACCACTTCAAATTGAAGATGCGGCGGCGCATTCCTTTGGGTGTGTAGCGTCTGGGCGTCTTGAGGTACATAAGTGCAATCAGCCGTCAGCCATCAGTGGTCAGCAACGCCATGTGCAGGTTCCTGATTTTGGTTCATTTTGCCGGGCCAAGCCTCATCGTCCACCCTGACAGGGGCAAGCTTTTCGCACCTCTACAAAAAACCGCCGTCCGGTGCGATCCCCTGATTGCTGACCGCTAATGACTGACGGCTAAAAAATCCCTATCGGCGTCGGCAGTTCGGTCGGCGTAGGCGCGGGCGTCGGGATGATGGAATCGTCGTAGGCCGGATCGACGAACGCGCACAGCCGCAGCCCCTCACGGATGATTCCCAGGATTTGATCGCTGGTCGTGCGGGTATAGGCCTCCTGCAAGATCGGCACGGCCTGGTCGCACTCGTCCAGGTAGTAATGGGCCAGCCCGCGCAGATACCAACACTGGATTTCCTCTGACCCCAATTCCACGCAACGTTCAAAGGCGTCAATAGCGCTCTCGTAGTTGCGGCGGACGTAGTAGACCGTGCCCACGCGCATCCAGGCTTCGGCGTAATTCGGATCGATGTCCAGCGCCTGCTCGCAGTAATCTTGCGCATAGTTGTCCTGGCGCAGGTTGTAGTACGTGTCGCACAGCCGGACCAGCGCCTTGACGTTGGTCGGGTCCATCGCCAGCACACGCTCATAGGCGGCGATGGCCGCCGGCTCATTGTTGAGAGCGCGATAATCCATCGCCAGTTCAAAGTACAAAAAGTCCAGCGCCGGGTGCAGCGCGACGGCAGCTTCCAACTGCTGCGCGGCAGCTTCATACTGCCCGGTGTAGGTCAGGCTGAAGGCGTAGGCACGGCGCGCGTCTACATTGGCCGGGTCCAGTTCCACCGCGCGCTCGGCCATCTGCTGACCCTGGCTCCACCGCCCGGAACTGATATACGCGCCGGAGAGGTAAGCATACGTGGGGGCAAAGGTCGGGTTCAGTTCCAGCGCAGCCAGCCCGACCGGGATGGCCTCTTCAGCGCGGCCCAATGTATCCAGCGCAAAGACCTTCAGCGCATAACCGCGCGGATCGTTGGGGGCGGCAGCGATAGCCTGATCGGCGGTGGCCAGCCCTTCCTCACTCCGGTTGAGCAACACCAGGATGCGCCCGTACTCGTAGAGGTAATCGACGTTGTTCGGCATCTGCCGAACCGCCTGACCTAAGTCCAGGGCGGCCTGTTCCAGGTCGCCGTTCAGATAAGCGTCGTAACCCCGACGGGCCAGCGTGGCGGGCGTCAGAGTCGGCGTGGGTGGCGCGCCGACCAGCGCCAGCACCTCGCCCTGAATGCGGTCGAACTGCCACGCCACCACCGCCAGGCCCAGCATCGCAACGATCCACAGCATGATCAGGGCGCGGCTGCGGCGGCGGCGGGTGCGCCCAAAATGCAACGACGAACGTTCACGATAAACAGGAATCCCCGGTCGCATTCGTTATTCTACCCTAACCACTTGTCACTCGGATCGTACCACAGTTTCCTGAGCGGAAAATGAAACGGGGCGCTTTCTAGCCCCCCTGCTGCCGGACAAGCATAGCGCAGGCCGGGCGGGGCAGCAAAAAGTGCAGGAGCAACATACAATGATGCAGTGTATCCCTGATCTGGCAGCAAGAGGCGATTACAATGATCCACACTCTGACCTTGAACCCGGCGCTAGACCGGGAACTGATCGTCCCGACGCTGGCATTCGACGAAGTCCTGCGTGCGACCGCCAGCCGCACCGACATCGGCGGCAAGGGCTTCAATGTGTCGCGGGCACTGGCGGCGCTCGGCGCGGCGAGCGTGGCGCTGGGCTTTATCGGCGGCGCGACGGGCCAGCAACTGGCGCATGGCCTGGAGGCATTGGGCATCCGCACGGATTTCGTCCCTATCGCAGGCGAGACGCGCACCAACGTGAGCATCGTCGCGGCGGACCACAGCCATTACCTCAAGGCCAACGAGTCCGGGCCGCAGGTGTCGTCGGAGGAACAAACTGCGCTGCTGGACCGTGTGCGCGCCCTGGCCGCCCCCGGCGACTGGTGGGTGCTGTCTGGCAGTCTGCCGCCGGGCGTCCCGGCGGATTTCTACGCCACGATCATCCGCATCGTGCAGGCGCGCGGCGCACGGGCCGTGCTGGATACCAACGGCGATCCGTTGCGGTCAGGCTGTGCGGCGGGCGTGTATCTGGTGAAGCCGAACCAGGCGGAAGCCGTCGGTCTGACCAGGCTGCCCCTGCCGTCGCCGCGCGAATGTGGCCCGCTCCTGGCAGCCATCCACCGGCTGGGCGCGCGGCTGGTAGCTCTGTCGATGGGGGCGGCAGGCGCAGCAGTCTCCGACGGAGAACACGTCTGGCTGGCGCACGCCCCCACCATCGATGAACGCAATCCCGCCGGGGCGGGCGACGCGCTGATCGCCGGGCTGGTGTGGGCGCTGGACCGGGGATATGCGCTGCCGGATGCGCTGGTCTGGGGCGTGGCCTGCGGGGCGGCCACGGCCAGCCTCGACGGCACGGCGGTCGGTTCGGGCGGGCTCGTGGTGCGGCTACGCGAACAGGTACGTGTGGAGGCGCTGTAAAAAACAGCAGGGACACGGGCCGTGTCCCTGCGATACGTCTGAAAGGCGACGACTGTTTAGAAGTCGAAGTCCGCGATGTTCTCAGCGGTGTAGACGAACGGCGGGCCAAGCAAAATCTCGCTGCCGTTCACCACCGGAAGCTGGCCCAGACGGCCCGCCTCCACATACAGGTCGCCGGGGGCGAAGTTGCCGTCCACGATCTGGCGCATCACGTAGATCGCGGCGTAGCCCAGGTCCACCGGGTTCCACAGCACCACCGACTTGACGCAGCCGCTCTCGACGAACGGACGCATCTGGTTCGGCGTGGAGAGGCCCACCACGTGCACCGCCGACTCCTCGTCAGGGGCGGCGAATTCCTCGCTGGCATCCACCGCGCAGAGGCGCGCCTGCGACACGGCGTCCGCCGAGCCGGGGGTTGCCACGCTGGTCATGCCGAACAGGCCGTCGAGTTCCTCACCATACTTGTTGATCAGGGTCTGCGCCTGGCTAAAAGCCAACTGCTGGTCTTCCTGCGACTCGGTCGTTTCCAACCAGGTCAGATCAGGATAGCACTGCTGGGCATAGGCCCACATCTCGGCGATCCAGCGGGCCTGGTTCGGGGTGGTGAAGGTGCTGGTGACGATGGCGAACGAACCATCTTCGCCGATTTCTGCCACCATGCTGTCGATCAGGGTCTTGGCGATGCCGTTGAAGGACGCCTGATTGACGAACCACTCACGGGCTTCTGGCACCGAGTTGGCGTCATAACCGACCACATGGATGCCCTGCTCCAACGCGCGTTGCAGCACCGGCCCAATAGCGACCGGGTCGTTGGCGGCGAACAGCAGGCCATCCACACCGGCGGTGATGAAGTTATCCAGGAAGGTAATCTGGTCGTCGATGTTGGCTTCGGTCGGGCCGTCGGTGGCGAAGTCCACATTGCCCAGTTCGTCGGCGGCTTCCTGCATCCCGCGCGTGGTGGCGGTGAAGTAACCGATGCCGATCAACTTGGGCACGTCACGGACGACGATTTCCTGTCCGGCCAGGTCCGGCGGGTTCACCGGCTGACCACCGTCATAGGCTTCCAGGGCAGCGGCCCGCAGCTCTTCCTCGCTCATGGTCACGGCGCCGGCTTCCTCGGTCGCCTCGGCCTCGCCTCCCACCACTGGGCAGGGCAGCGGGTTCACGGGCAGGTCGTCGGCGCCATCCCACCGCTGCTCCTCCTGAGCAATCGTGGCCGGGGCCAGGCTGACCAACAGCGTAAACAGCACCAGCAGAGTCAACACTTTCTTCGACATGGCAAACGCTCTCCTTCTTCTCCTATCAGGCGAACACAAGCATGTGTCATCACATCGTTTCGCCGCGGTTGATCTGTGTGCGTGCTTCCGAGACGCCTCCTTTCCTCCTTCCCGTCTCCAACCCCATTACCGCTCAGGAAAACGGGGACGGGTTCCAGACACGGTCATGCCGTCGCGCCGGTGCGGCGCTGGATGTAGTTGTTCAACAGGATCGCCAGGATCAGAACTGCGCCGATCACCACAATCGTCGCATCGCCCTTGAGGCCCGCCAACGACAGGCCGTTCTTGAGCAGCTGGATCAGCACCACGCCAATTGCCGTCCCGGCGATGCTGCCCGTGCCGCCGTTGATGCTCGTGCCACCCAACACGACGGCAGCGATGGCGTCCAGTTCCAGGCCCGTGCCCATGTCGGAGCGCGTGGTGCTGACGCGCGAGACGAAAATGTACCCGGCCAGGCCGGCCATCGCGCCAGAAAAGGCGTAGATGAGCAGTTTGTACAGGTCCACCTTGAGGCCAGAGAAGCGCGCCCCCAACTCGTTGTTGCCGATGGCGTAAATGGCCCGCCCGAAGACGGTGCGCGCCAGGATGATCCCGGCGATAACCGTCGCCGCGACGAGCAACCAGACCTGCGTCGGCACGCCGAGCACCTGCCCCTGTCCCAACTGATAGAACCAGTCTGGGTAGCCGCGCGCCGAACGCGCCTGGCTGATGCCCAGCGCCAGCCCGCGATAGAGCGCCAGCGTCGCCAACGTCATGATCAACGGCGGCACGCCCACCCGCACGATGAACCAGCCGTTGAACAGGCCGCACACCAGCCCCGTCCCCAGCGCGACGAAGATGGTCAGTTCCAGCGGCAGCCCGGCGTTCATCCAGCTCCAACCGAGCATCACAGCGGCCAGTCCGAACGTCGAGCCGACCGACAGGTCGATGCCGCCGGTGATGATGATGAAGGTCATCGGCAGGGCTACCAGACCGACCTCGGTCATCAGCCGGGCCTGGTTGAGGATGTTATCCACCGTCAGGAAGCGGTCGGTCTGGGTGGAAAGCAGCAGCACGGCCACGATGGCGATCACCAGCAGCACGCCTTCCTGGCTGAGAAACAGCGCCTTCACCCGCGCGCCCAGGCTGGGTCTTTCGATTGGACTCTCGCTGACAGTCACGCAGCTACCCCCTTATCAGGCGTATCTGGCGGCGGCGGCGCAGGATGTCGGCCAGCACCGTGAGCAGGATCATCACGCCCTGAACCGCCTGCAACCAGTACGGCGAAACATCAATGAAGATCATGGCAGAGGCGATGGCGCGGATGACGATGCTCGCCAGCGTCGAGCCGATCACCGTCCCGGTACCGCCCAGGATGCTCACACCGCCCACCACCGCCGCCGTGATGATGACCATCTCCAACCCCGGCGGCACGGTGGATTGGATGGTGGTGAACTGCGTGCCGAACATCACGCTCGCCACGCCGGCCAGCACGCCGTGAATGATGAACACCTGCATTAGCACGGCCCGCTCATTGATGCCCGACAGACGCGCGGCCTCTTTGTTGCCACCGACGGCGTAGATGGCCCGCCCGGTAGGGCTGTAGCGCATCCACAGCGCCGCCACGATGGTCAGCCCGATCATGAAATACACCGGCATGGGCACGCCCAGGGGGGCCTGCTGCGCCAGGTGGAATTCCGGCGGCAGGTCATAAATCCACGCCCCGCCCGTCCATAGGATCAGGCCACCCTTGAGGATGCTCATCATGCCCAACGTGACGACGATGGCCGGAATGCGCAGGTAGGCCACGAAAAAGCCGTTGATGGCCCCCACAACCCCGCCGAAGAACAACGGGGCCAGCCACGCCAGCCAGATCGGATACCCACTGACGGCCATCTGCCCGCTGATCGTCGCCAGCACGCCGATCAGGGACCCCACCGACACATCGATGTTGCCGGAGATGATCACCATCGACATGCCGATGGCAGCGATGGCCGTGTAGGATGTGTTTTGCAACACGTCCGAGATATTGCGCTGAGCCAGGAAGCGGGGGTTGGCCGTGCCAACCACGACCACTAGGGCAACCAGCAGGAGCAGCAACACCCCTTCCTGGGAACTATACAATGGGCGCAGCAGGCCGCCGACGCGCTCGGCGGGCGAAGTCTGCGAGGGAATTACGGGGCGGGTCGTTGTCGTCATACAGCGGTCCCTTCCGGCATCCGGGGTTGCCCGGCGGCATGGTTACCGTTATTCACGGCCAGGTCACTCATCATCGCCGCGCCGATGTTTTCCTGGGTGGCTTCAGCACGAGTATATTCGGCCACGATCCGGCCCTGGCGCATTACCAGCACGCGGTCGCTCATGCCGATGATCTCCGGCAGTTCGCTGGAGATCATCAGGATCGCCATGCCGCGCTGAGCCAGTTCGCTCATCAGGCGGTGAATTTCGGCCTTGGCACCCACGTCGATACCGCGCGTCGGCTCGTCCATGATCAAGATGCGCGGCGCACTCGCCAGCCACTTGCCTACCACGACCTTCTGCTGGTTGCCACCGGAGAGTTTGTTGACGATCTGCTCGGTGCTGTAGGCGCGGATGTTCAACTGATGGATCGAACGCTGCGCCAACTCCCGCTCAGCCTGGCGGTTGACGAACAGGCCGTTCACCAGGCTGCGCAACACGGCCATCGACAGGTTTTCGCGCACACGCATCTGCCGCACCAGGCCCTGCGTGCCGCGATCTTCCGGCACATAGGCAATGCCAAGCTGCATGGCCTGACCCGGATGGCGGATGTGCACAGCCTGGCCGTTGACGCGCACCTCGCCGGAGTCCGCCGGGGTGAGGCCGAAGATCACCTGGGCCAGTTCACTGCGCCCCGCCCCAACCAGCCCGGCCAGCCCGACGATCTCGCCAGCGCGCAGGGTCAGGCTCACGCCGCGCACCGAGGGGCGGCAATACACATCCTGCACTTCCAACACCACATCGCCGATCTCGGCGGGCAACTTGGGGAACAGGTTATCGATAGTGCGCCCGACCATCATGTTGATCAGGTCATCTTCGGTGGTCTCGGAAACGAGCTTCGTGCCCACATACTGCCCATCGCGCAGCACCGTTACACGGTCGGCGACCTGGAACACCTCTTGCAGGCGATGGCTGATGTAGATGATCCCGACGCCGCGCTCGCGCAACAGCCGCACACTGTGGAACAGCCGCTCCACGTCGGCCTCAGTCAGCGCCGCCGTCGGCTCGTCCATGATCAACACGCGGGCGTTGAGCGACAGGGCTTTGGCGATCTCGACGCGCTGGCGGTTGCCGACCGTGAGCGTACCGACCTTGCGGTTCACATCCAGGTCGTAGATTTCCAGCGAGGCCAGGATTTCTTTGGCCTGGCGGCGCATGGCGGCCCAGTCTACCGTCCCCAGCCGGGTGCGCGGGGCGTGCCCCATGAAAACGTTTTCAGCAACGGTTAACTCAGGATAGAGGCTGAGTTCCTGGTAAATGGTGGCGATGCCCTGCGCCTGCGCTTCGTGCGGGCTGTTGAGCGTCACCGGGCGGCCCTGGATGCGGATTTGGCCAGCGTCGGGCCGGTAGACGCCGGAGACGATCTTGATCAACGTGGATTTGCCCGCCCCATTTTCGCCGAGCAGGGCGTGCACCTCGCCGGGGAACATCTCGAAGTGCACATCGTCCAGGGCTTTGACACCCGGAAACTGCTTACTGATATGGGTAAGCACGAGGATTGGTTGGGTTTCGGACACGGGCTTGCTCCGGTTATACGGGCGGCTGGCCCAGGTAGAAATACGACTCATCCCCGCGCGCAATCGATTTCCTGACAACAGACACAAGACAGATGGGGGAACGCGCGGGTGACTTATCCAGTTGTGCTCATTGAAATTGTGAAGGTTGAATAGCAGTATATGCCAAAATTGCCGAAGCGTCAAATTTTTGGGCTGCTGATGCCCTACACTTGGAAAGCCGTGTTGAGTATTGTAGACTGAGGACCATGCTCTGGTCTGGAAGCGATCGCTGGTGAACGCCTTATTCGGCTTGCTTCGTCAGTTCCCGCAGTGGTGGCAGAGGCACTTCGCCCGTCCCACCGAACTGCGCAAAGTAGCGACCAACGCCCTCTGGCTGACCGGCGGCTACGTGCTGCGGCTGACCATCGGCGTGCTGGTCGGTGCGTGGGTAGCCCGCTACCTGGGCACGGTGCAGTACGGGGCGCTGCTCTTCGCGGCGGCGTTTACGTCGCTGTTTACGCCGCTGATCGGGCTGGGACTGGAGCGGGTAGTCGTGCGCGAGGTGGTACGCGACCCGGCCCAACGTGACGCGGTGTTGGGCACTGCCTTCGCGCTCAAGCTGGCTGCTGGGATTGCCGCCGTGCCGCTGATCGTCGTGATGGCATCGCTCATCCGGCCTGGCGAGCCGGTGATCACCTGGCTGGTGCTGCTGGCGGCGACAGGCCAGGTCTGCCTGGCCTTCGATGCCATCGACTACTGGTTTCAATCGCAAGTCCGATCCAAGCGCACGGTACAGGTACGCAATCTGATGTTTGTGCTGGTCACGGCGGCGCGGATTGTGGCCGTGTGGCAACAGGCGCCGCTGATGGTGTTCGCCGTCATTGGCCTGGCCGAAAGTGCCGCCTATGCCGTCGGGATGGTGATCGTCTACCGCCGCAGCGGACAGCAGCCTGCCGCCTGGCGCGCCACAACGCCCTGCGCCCGCGCCCTGCTGCGCGATAGCTGGCCGCTGATGTTAGAAGGGCTGGCGATCATGATCTATATGCGGCTGGACCAGACCCTGCTCGCCGCCATGCTGCCCGGCGAGGCCGGCACGCACGCCATCGGCGTCTACGGCGTGGCGGTGCGGCTGTCGGAAATCTGGTTCTTCATTCCGGTGGCGATCACCAATTCGCTCTTCCCGGCCATCGTGCAATCCCGCCAGGCCAGCGAGACGCTCTACCGGGCGCGTTTGCAGCGGTTCTTCAACTTCATGGCGCTGCTGTCTTACGCCATCGCCATCCCGGCGACCTTCCTTTCTGGCTTCGTGGTAGAAACGATCTACGGCCCGGAGTACCGCGAGGCCGGGCCGATGCTGGCGATCCTGGTGTGGGCCGGGCTGTGGGTAAGCCTGGGGCTGGCGCGCAACGCCGCCCTCCAGGCGGAAAATCGTGTGATCTTCTCGCTGCGGACCAGTGTCTTGGGCGCGGCGATCAACACAGGCCTCAACCTGCTGCTGATCCCCTCCTTGCAAGGCTTAGGAGCTGCCCTGGCAACCCTGATCTCGCAGGCCATTTCCGCCTACGCCGGGGTGTTTCTGTTCCGCGCGCTGCGCCCCTACGGGCGCATGATGACGCGCGCGCTGCTGTTCCCGAACCCGTTCCACGTCCCCGGTTCCGGCCCTCCGACCAAAGGAACACTGCCATGATCCCCAAACTGCGCAAAGCGCCGCGCATCGCGGCCCGCCGCCTGTCCCGTGCGATTCGCCTGTCCCCTGCCTGGGCACGGGCGTGGTGGGTGCGGAACATCGTGCGCGGCCCGGTGTGGTTCACCGACCGCTACGGCGTCACCTGCCGGATGTACCCCAGCGACAACCTGACCTTCTACTTCGCCCAACGCTCGCTGTTCGACGACCTGGGCACGGTCGAGGTGGCCCGGCGGCTGCTGCGGCCCGGCATGACCGTGCTGGACGTAGGCGCGTCGATAGGGGCGTTCACCCTGCACGCCGCACGGCTGGTCTCGCCAGGCGGAGCTGTGCACGCCTTCGAGCCGACGGGCCGCTCATTTCAGCGCCTTCAGGAAAACCTGGAACACGCCCCGCAACTCCGGGCCGTTGTGACCGCGAACCGCGCCGCCATCTTCAACGCCGAGGGCGACGTGGCCCTGAACGTATTCCCGCCGGAATATGCCGAGTGGAACTCGCTGGGAACGCCAACCATGCTCACGCGGGACGGCAAACAGATGGCCCCCACCCACACCGAGACCGTCCCAGCTTACACCATCGATGCCTACTGCGCGCGACAGGGCATCGCGCACATCGGCCTGCTCAAGATCGACGTGGAGGGCTTCGAGGTAGAAGCCCTGGAAGGCGCGCGGGCGATGGTCGGCGGCGGGCGGGTCGATTACCTCCTGTTTGAAATCTCGCTGCAACCGCTGACCGGCACCAACCGCACGGCCAGGGACGTGATCGGGGCCTTCGCGGCCTGCGGGCTGCGCGTCAGCCGCATCACGCCCGCCGGAGAACTCGTCCCTATCGACGACCCGGCGCAGTTCGAGGCGCCTTTCTTTGCCAACTACCTGGCCGCGCCGGCGTAAGGGAGCGCCTGTCATGTCTTTTCAACTACACGTCCCGGTGGCGCAGATCATCTTCCGCCGCCCAGAAACGACCCGCCGCGTCGTGGAGGCCATCGCGGCGGCCAGGCCGCCCCGCCTGTACGTGATCGCCGATGGGCCGCGCACGCCGGAAGAGGCGGCCCAATGTGCGGCGGCGCGCGCCGTCGTGGAACAGGCCATCACCTGGGAGTGCGACGTCATCACCGATTACGCCGACCGCAACCTGGGCCTCAAACGGCGGGTCAGCAGCGGCCTGGACCGTGTCTTCGCGCAGGAAGAGCAGGTCATCGTCCTGGAAGACGACTGCGTGCCCGACCCGACCTTCTTCCGCTTTTGCCAGGAACTGCTGGAACGATACCGGGACGAACCGCGCGTGATGCACATTGGGGGAAATAACTTTCTGCCCCAGGTCCGCATCCCCGACAGCTACGCCTTCTGCCGCTACCCGCACATCTGGGGCTGGGCTACCTGGCGGCGCGCCTGGCAGCTTTACGACGTGGATATGCGCGCCTGGACCGCCGCCGCCGACAAAGGCCCGCTGCTGGCGCCGTTCACCCACCCGCGTGAGCGCCAGTTCTGGCAGCAGATGTGGGATGCGGTCTGCGCCGCCCGGATCGACACCTGGGATTACCAGTGGACCTTCGCCTGCGTGTCGCACGGAGGGCTGGCGATTATGCCCGCCGTGAACCTGGTGAGCAACATCGGCTTCGGGCAAGACGCCTCGCACACGGTCTACCACGATCCCCGCCTGATGGTTGCCGCCGCCCCGATGACGTTCCCGCTGCGGCATCCGCAGGCCATCGCCAGCCACGCCGGGCTGGACGCGCACACGGCGCGGCTGCACTTCATGGTCCCGACGCGCGCCCACGTGTTGCGGCGGGCGATCAAGCGGCAGTTGGGCCGGCTCCGGCGGGCGATCCTGCGGCGGCGGGCGTAAGACGCCGGGAATTGAAATCCCCGGCTACAAAGGACAAGTCCGCCAAAGCGGACTAAGGCCATTCTGAATGACGGTCGGGCGCGTGTGGAGCGCATAACAGGTTCTAGCCGGTGGTCTTCATGCCCGCTGCAATTCCGCTGATGGTCAGCAGCACGGCTTCCAGCAGGGCGGCATATTCCGGCGCATCCGGCGGCGTGCGGCGTAGATCGCGCAGCAATGCCACCTGGATAAAGTTCAGCGGATCGACGTAAGGGTTGCGCTGCGCAATGGACCGCTTGAGCACGGGCGCGCCATCCAGCAGTTCGCGCTGTTCCAGGATCAGGCAGATCGTCCGGCTGGCGCGGGCGTGTTCCTCGCGGATACGGGCGAAGATCGCGTTGCGCAGGGCGGCGTCTTCCACCAGTGAGGCATAATGTTCTGCAATGCCCAGGTCCGCCTTCGCCAGGTCCATTTGCGCGTTCTCCACCACCGCGCGGAAGAACGGCCACTCCCGGTACATCGCCCGCAAGAGGTCCAGGCCGTCTGCCCGCTTCTGGATCAGGGACTCCAGTGCCGTCCCCACGCCGTACCAGCTCGGCAGGATGGCGCGACTCTGCATCCAGGAGAACATCCAGGGGATGGCGCGGATGTCGCTCAGGCCGGCGCCCTGCCGCCGCCGCACCGGGCGCGAGCCGATGGGCAGGTGCGCCAGTTCGTGGAAGGGCGTGGCCTGCCGCCAGTAGTCCAAAAAGCCCGGCGTCTCGTAGACCAGCGCGCGATAAGCCGCACGCCCGGTTTCGGCCAGGAAGTCCATCGCAGCGTGCCATTCCGGTAGTGCCCCTTGCGGCGGCGGCGCGCCCGCCACCAACAGAACCGCGTGCATCAACTGGTGCAGGTGACGGCGGGCGATGTCGGGGTTGCTGTAGCGATAGGCGATCACCTCTCCCTGCTCGGTGATCTTGATCCGCCCGCGCATGGCGGCAGGCGGCAGCGACCGGATGGCGTGGTTGGTTGGCCCACCGCCCCGCCCGATACTCCCGCCGCGCCCATGAAAGAGTTCCATCACCACGCCGTGCGCCGTACACAGGTCGGCCAGGTTCTGCTGCGCGCGGTAGAGATTCCAGTTCGAGGCCAGGTAGCCGCCGTCTTTGGCGCTGTCGGAATAGCCGAGCATGATCTGCTGGCGCATCCCCCGCGCGGCCAGGTGGCTGCGGTAAACGGGGTTCTCGAACAGCGCAGCCATCACCCCCGGCGCAGCCTGCAAGTCGGCAATCGTCTCGAACAACGGCACCAGGTCGAGGGCGTGCTGCACGCCGACTTCCTTCGCCAGCAGCAGCATCGCCAACACGTCGCTGACGTCGCGGGTCATGCTGGCGATGGCCGTGTCGATAACGACCTGCCCATAGCGGCGGTGCGCGGCGGCGATCATGCGCCATGTCTCGACGACGCGGTTGGTCGTCTCGGAAAAATCCGGCTCCACCGGGAGCAGCGGGCGCGGATTGGCGATCTCGCGCGTCAGCAGGGCGCGCTTTTCCTCTTCCGGCAGGGCCAGGTAGTTGTCGCACAGGCCGTCGCGGCGGAAGATTTCGTCCAGCGCCGCCGCGTGCACCCGCGCGTCTTCGCGGATGTCCAGCGGCACCAGATGCAGCCCGAACAGGCGAACCTTCTCGATCAGCCGCCCCAGGGTTCCCTGCGCCACGCGCCGTCCCCGGTGCTGACGCAGGCTGTCGGCAGTGAGGCGCAAATCGGCCAGCAACTCCTGCCCGGTGTGGTAAAAATCTGCCTCCAGCCGTGCGGCGATCTGGTCCATTTTGCAGCGGTAGGGTTCGCCCGGATAGCGTTCGATGCACTCGCCCCCGGTCAGCGAGTCGAGCAGGGCCGCCGTCGCGCCGATCTCGCTGCCTGCCTGAGTCAGATAGTCCCGCAGGGCGATCACCTCGTCCAGGTAGACCTGCCGGGCGGCGCGGCGCAGCGTCGCCAGCGTCGTCAGGGTCACTTCTGGCGTGACATTGGGATTGCCATCGCGGTCGCCGCCGATCCAGGAAGCGTAGTGCAGCGGGGCGGGCAGGTTGGCCCAGTCGCCTTCGGGATAGTGCGTCTCCAGGGCGACGCGCAGGTCGGCGTTGAGCTGCACAGCCGTCTCCATGATCGTCGAGGTCAGGAAGTAGAGGGCCGAATCCACCTCGTCGGCGACGGTGGTCTGCGCGGCGCGGGTCGGGCGCGTGTTCCACAGCTCCTCGATCTTCTCCGCCAGGGCATTTTCCAGCGCGCGGGCTTCGCGCGGCAACAGGGCCAGCCGGTCACGCAGCGACATCACCTCGGCAATGGAACACAGTTTGACCAGCAATTCTTTGCGCTTGGCCTCGGTGGGATGCGCCGTAAGGACCAGCCGCACGCCCAGGCGATCCAGCAGGGCGCGCATGGCGGCGGCATCCAGCCCAGCGTCTTTCAGAGCGCGCACCGCCGCGTCGATAGACTCTTCCAGCACGCCAGACGCCTCGCGCTGGCGCAGCACCCGCACGCGCTGCTGATCCTCGGCGATATTGATCAACTGGAAGTAGTTGCCGAACGCCTTGATCAGGCTGCGGCGGGCGTCCAGGTCCGTCCCGGCGATCAGGGTTTCCAGGGCGGCGTCGGCGTCGGGGCTGCCGTTGCGGCGGGCTTTGGCGGCGGCGCGGACGCGCTCCACGAGATCGTAGACGGCCTCGCCGTGCTGCTCACAGATGATCGCACCCAGCAGATCGCCCAGCAGTTTGATGTCGGCGCCGAACGGCGTTGGCGTAGTCGGGTCAATGTCGGTTTGCATCGGATACCCACGTTTCAGCAGATGGCAGACAGCGTAACGAAATGCGCAGGTTTTCAGCGCCAGGGAATGAAGTCCCCGGCTGCGGCTGTAAAGTCCACTGAAGTGGACCGACACCCGCCGTCTCGACTTGCATTTTCAGTCCGCTGAAGTGGACTTTGCGGACTTCGCCAGGAGGTAAACCACCGGCCACCACTTTGGGCTGCGCGAATAGACGACAAGTGGACGGCAGATATACGCCTGGAATAGGCCGCCCCGCACGGCTTTGCAGGATCATCTTGGGAGCGATCAAGGTACAAGGCTGCGCGTCGTGCAGAGGCGCAGCGCCGCCGGACCGTCGGCGCTGTCGGGTAGGTCGGCCCACGCCAGCGTCAGATGACGTTCCCGGTCGGTCCACAGGCCCGGCGTGCCGCCCGCCCGCGCTCCGACGCCGACCGGCTGCCAGCCGATCAACCCGCCACCCTGAAAATAGCCGACCACGACCGCGCCATCCGCCTCAAAGGCGACCGGCAGCGCGTCGAACTGGCCCCAGGCAGGCACAGGCCAGCCGAGGGAAATCCCCTCCCCTGCCGACGGTGGGGCAAAGGCTGGGCCGGTGTTGAAGCCGGTGGTCACATCCGGCGTTGTTGCGGGCGCGGCGGCAGGCAGCGCCAGGGCTTCCAGACGCACGACAGACGTTCCGGCGGAATCGGCTTCCAGGGAAAAGATCAGCGCGTCTGTGCGCGGAAGGCCCGTTGCAGCGTCGCGGTGGCCTATGAACAGGTAGCCGTGCGCGCGGTCCAACCCCAGCCGGACCGTTTCGACATAGGCGGTCACGTCGGCCAGGCTCACTTCGCCCAGCGCCACCGCTTCGGCCTCGCCTTCCCAGGGCAACGGGCGATCAGACAGGCGGACCAACGCCTGGCGGGAGACTCCGGCGTCGTCAGAAGACAGCCAGGCCAATGCCCACAGGCCGCCTGCCGTGCGCGCCAGGGCCGGATGGGATGCGCCGCGCGCGATCTCGACCGCCGCCCCTACAGGCCGCCCCTGCGCATCGATGCGCTGACCGTAGAGCGTCGGGCGAGGCGCGTCGTCTGCCCACACGACAATGGCCGCCCCCGCATCTCCAGGTGCAGCGGCGACCTGCGTCACCGCCCCCGCCGACACGGCCACCGGGCCGCGCAACAGCAGTCCGTCCGCCGCCAGCCGCGCGCTGAACAGCCGCGCGTCCCCGAAAATGTCCACATCCTGCCACAACAAATGCCAGCCGTCCTCCGGCGCGGGCAGCAGCACGGGATTCCAGGGCGTGCGCCCGCCCAGGTTGAGCATTTGGACGGGTCCCCTGGCGCCGTCCGGCGCGACGCGGCAGAAGAACAGGTCTGGCCCGTCGGCCCAGACCACCGCCCATGCTTCCCCCGCCAGGCCGACGGCAGGCGCGTCTAGATGAAAGGCTTCTGCGACGGTGACGGCGACGCTCCAGGGCAGGAACGGTGGCGCCTGGGACGGAACAGACACAGGAGGCGCGCAGGCCGCCAGTTCGATGAGCAGCGCCAGGAACAGATACCGCTGCATGAGCCGGACCAGCATGTCGGGCATTCCTGACAAAACCGAAGCGATTAGTACCCTGGACCACTTGAACAGCGCCAAGACTTGCTATAGTATAAACATAGCGTGGGGATACTACCAGACAATAAGGGGACCGTTTTAGAGGCATTATTCGATGACTGCAACCTGGATGCACAAAGCAATGAAACGCGATACGTCTCTCCTGGGCGACCCCGAACGCCCCCCGATGCCCGAACGTGGCCCGCGTCCCAAAACGGGCCTGCTGGCACCGCCCTGGCGATTGTTGATGCAGATCGGTGGGGAGAACCAGACAACGGTCGGCATGGAAATCGCCGATCAGATCATCATCGGGCGCGCAGACCCGCTGGCCGACTTTCATCCTGATCTGGACTTGACCCCCTACGCTGGGCAAGACAACGGCGTTTCCCGGCGTCACGCTGCGATCACCCAGGGCGACAAGTCGCTGTATGTCGAGGATTTGGGCAGCACCAACGGCACGCGCATCAACGGCTTTCAGTTAGAGGCCAACCAACCCTACCGCCTGCGCGATGGAGACGAACTGGAATTAGGACGGCTGCGCATCGTAGTGCGCTTCGTCCGCTCGCCGTATTAGACGAGTCAACGGCCAGGTTCGAGAAAGAGTCGCCACCGGAACGCGCCGGGGCAACTTTTGACGGCCAAACAGAACAGGTGTTCCTAAAAACCGGGGGCTTGAAGCCCCCGGTTTGATCTCCGACAGCCAACAGGTCACTTACCGCCGTCCGACAGGAAGCGGCCCACCGCCTCCCGCAGGGCAGCAACCGAGATCGGTTTGGAAATGAAGGCGTCTGCCTGGGCTTCCTGGGCCTCGGCCAGGTAGCTCAGCATCGGACGTGCCGAGAGAAAGATGAAGGGCAGGCAGCGGCCCCAGGCCGTCTGGCGCACTTCGCGCAGCAAATCCAGCCCGTCGCGCTCCGGCATGGCGATATCCGAGACGATCAGGTCCGGCAGCGACCCGCCATTCAAGGTTTGCAATGCTTCGTCTACGCTGGCTGCCAGGAGGGTTCGATAGCCACCCCGGTCGAGGATTTTGCCGACCAACTCTCGCGTCGCTCGATCATCATCCACAAAAAGAATAGTATGCATTTCACGCCACCATGCACTTGCTTCACATCCATCCTGTCCCACGCAACCCCATACCCAACCTACTCCCGAATTCTCCACCTTACAGTTTAGCACAATTGACACTACGCAAAGAACCTCAATCGTTGAGAAAGTGTATATATTTGTATTCCAGGATATGCGCTTTTATTTCGGTGGCGGGTGAGACGATTGGCATATTGGCGCCTGCTTCAAAAAAGAGAATAATGAATCGATGCTTCGACAAGAGGTTATTCTCCGTACGACAGGGGTAGTAGTCTTCGAGGAGTACAACGTATGCGGAAACTGCTTGTTGGCTTGTTAGCTGCCGTTTTGGTCGCTGCCCTGCTGAGTGGCGTATGCGCGCCCGTCCTGGCGCAAAGCGGCGTTGTCACAGCGCAGGCCATCTCGAACCTCAACGTGCGCAGCGGCCCCGGCGTGGAGTATGACATCCTGACGCAACTGCCGCGCAGCACGGTCGTGATCGTCCAGGGACGCAACCTGGCGGGCGACTGGCTGCGCGTTCACACCGAAAACGGCGCGGTAGACGGTTGGGTTACTTCTCGCTATCTGGTACTGCTGAACGGTGCGGACCTATCGGCCCTGGCCGTCGTCAGCGGCGAGGTGGTCGGCCCACGCGAGGTGGCCGAACTGACCACCGCCGAATTTCTGGCAAGCGTGACGGTGGACGACCTGCTGGCCCGGCTGCAAAACACGCCCGTGCTGCCGACCATCAGCGAGCGCACACATGCCATTTACCGCGTCGGGCAGGCCCAGGGCCGCCGCCCCAATGTCTTCTCCAAAGTCGGCGACTGCATGACCGACTCGGATTCCTTCCTGCTGCCCTTCGGCGTGGGCGAATATGACCTGGGTCCCTACGCCGACTTGCAGGCGACCATCGACTACTTTTCTGCTGTGTCCCCCCGCCCGGCAGACGGCGTAACGAATTCATTCGTCAATGATAGCATGGCGGCCTATACCGGCTTTAACGCAGCGGCGGTGCTCGACCCAAGCTGGTCTGACCCGACCCACTGCAACCCAGGTGAGGTGCCGCTCGAATGCGAATATCGGCTGGTGAACCCCGGCGTGGCGTTGGTGATGTTTGGCGCGGTGGATATGCAGTACATGACGGCAGAGTCGTTCGCCTTCTATATGCGCCAGATCGTGTGGCTGAGCATCGACCGGGGTATCATCCCCGTGCTGAGCACCTTCCCCAGCAGCCCCAACTACCATTGGGAAGACACCATCCGCTTCAACGGATTGGTGCTGGAAATCGCACGGCAGGAGCAGGTGCCGCTGATCAACTTCTGGCTGGCGACACGCTCCCTACCGAACTTTGGCCTGGAAGACGATTACTTCCATCTGGCCTACAATCCCGAAGGACGGCAGATATCGTTCAACGGCGACGAAACGGTGTGGGGCTTCACGCTGCGCAACCTGCTCACGCTACAAATGTTGGATGAACTGCGCCGCAACGTCTTCTACGGCTGAGTAAAGGCGCAGCATGCTGTGCCCCTACGGTGGACCTTATCTGCCCCACCCTATCGAGTGGTTTCACATGCTCCACGAGGACAGAACCGTTTGGAGAGGAAGGGATGCTGGCAAAAACACTACCCCGGATCGTGATCGTCGCCACCTTGATTGCCCTGCTGGCCGGGAGCGGGCTGCCGGTCTGGGCACAGGGCGGGCCATCCGGCGCGGCGATCTCGAACCTGAATATCCGCAGCGGCCCCGGCGAGACGTTCGAGATCATCACGACCATCCCCCGCGGGACCAGCGTTGCCATCGAAGCCCGCAACCGCCCCGGTAACTGGCTGCGCGTCCACACCGAGGACCGCAGCGCGCGCGGCTGGGTCGTTACGCGCTACCTGGCCCTGGCCGAGGGCGTCACGCTGGACACTTTGCCGGTCATCGACAGCGAATGGATGGCGCCCATCGTCACCACCACCGAGGAACGGCTGGCGCTGCTGGCCTCCGAACCGCCGGACGTGCTGATCGCGCGCCTGAACAGCTGGCCTGTGCTGCCGACGACGTTGGCCTGGCGCGTGCAGGAAATCTTTTTGGCCGGGCAACAGAACGGGATGCAGGCGCGCGCCTTCGCCAAAGTGGGCGACTGCATGACCGACTCCGAGGCGTTCCTGAACCCATTCGGCCTGGGGCTGTATGACCTGGGTCCCTACGACGAGCTGCAGGCCGTCATCGACTTTTTCTCCGTGTCGCCGCGCCCGGAGGTGGGGCTGGCGAACTCGTTTGTGGCCGACAGCGAGGCGGCTTACACCGGTTTCAACACCGTCTCGGTGCTCGACCCTGCCTGGCAGGACCCGGCGGTCTGTCTGCCGAACGAGGGATCACTGGCGTGCGAATACCGTCTCACCCGCCCGGCGACGGCCATCGTCCTGTTCGGCGCGGTAGACATCCAGAGCCTGACACTGGAACAGTTCGACCACTACCTGCGCCGCATTGTCACCGAGACGATCCAGCAGGGCATCATCCCGGTGCTAAGCACCTTTCCCAGCAGCCCGGACTACCTGTGGCTGCCGTCGCTGCAATTCAATAACCTGATCCTTCAGGTGGCTGAGGAACAGGAGCTTCCGCTGGTGAACCTGTGGCTGGCCTCGCGCTCGCTGCCGAATTACGGCCTTGCGCCAGATAACCACCGTCTGTCGTACAGCGGCGACCTGTTCGTGTCGTTCAACGGCGACGAAGCGGTGTGGGGCTACACGCTGCGCAACCTGCTCACCTTGCAGGTGTTGGACCTGCTGCGGCGCGAAGTACTAACGTTCTAAATTGATCCACAAGGAGGCCCATGCTTACCCGACGCCAGGCGCGGCGGATCGCCGCCATCACCTTGATCACACTGCTGCTCGGCGGGTTTGCCGCTCCTATCCTGGCGCAGGGCGGCCCGACCGGACAGGCCATCGTCAACCTGCACCTGCGCGGCGGCCCCGGCGAAGATCAACCGCTGCTGGCGACCCTGCCGCGCGGAACGGTGGTCGCCATCGTGGGGCGCAACCGCTGGGGCAACTGGGCGCAGGTGCAGCTTCCCGACGGCGTACAGGGCTGGGTGGCCTCCCGCTTCCTGATCTGGAGCGCGGGCGCAGACCTGGCGATGTTGCCGGTGGTAGACGGCAGCGCGGCAGAACCCGCCGCCGAAGCGCCCGCCCCCGCCGCCGGGGAAGCCGCCACATTCGAGGCGCAGCTTGCCGCGCTCCCGGTCGTGCCGGAGGCCGTCAGCGCGCGCGTGCGGGAAATCTTTCAGATCGGGCAGGCGTCGGGCAACAACCCGCGCGTCTTCGCCAAAGTGGGCGATTGCCACACCCACTCCCCGGCCTACTTGACCCCATTCGGCTACGGCGGCTACGACCTCGGCCCCTACGCCGCCCTTCAACCGGCCATCGCGTTTTTCGACCAGCCGATCTCGGCAGAGTTCCCCCAAGACCCCTTCCAGCATGACAGCCTGGCCGCGCAGGGCGGCTATACCGCCTGGTTCGTCTCCGACGCGCGCTGGGCCAACCCGGCCTGCAACGCGGGCGAATCGTCGCTGGAATGCGAATATCGGCGCATCCGGCCCGCCGTGTCCCTGATCATGTTCGGGTTAGCCGACATTCACTACATGAACGTGAACGACTTCACCACCGCCATGTGGCGCAACGTGGACCTGTCGATTGCGCGCGGCGTGATCCCCGTGCTCAACACCTTCCCCTACACGCCGAACGGCAGGCCGGGCGAGTGGGAGCTGACGCTGGCGTTCAACCGGGCCATCGCCGACATCGCGGCGCACTTCGACATCCCGCTGATCAACTTCTGGGCGGCGACGCGATCCTTGCCCAACGGCGGCCTGCTGGACGACTTGGTGCACATGACCGGCGACGGGGCGGGCGTGATCACGCTGGACGAGGCACACCTGCAGGAATACGCCTATTCCGTGTGGAACCTGATCACGCTGCAAACGCTCGACCTGCTGCGGCGCGAGGTGCTGGAGGGGTAAAATCGGACCGCCAAGACGCTAAGCAGGGGCAGGGTTGAGACCCGTCCTTGCACGTCCGGTGGAGCAGTCGCTGTACCGTCTTCCGGCCTTATCTGTTCGCCAGGGCCAGCACCGCCGGGGCGACCTGCTCGCCGTACTGGCGCGCGCCCTCGGGCGTGAAGTGCACCGCGCTGTCGGTGAATTCCGTCATGGCGATGGCGTCCCATAGGTCCAGGTAAGACCAGCCCTCGGCTTCGGCCAGCGCGCCGATCTGTTCCCGGTAAGTGTCGTAGGCCCAGCGCGGATAGAAGAAGTTGTAACGCAGATCGCTGTTGCGCCCGGTGCTGACGAACATCGGCTCGTTGATGATCAGCACCGGCACATCGCCCGCCCGCGCGATCCCGGCGCGCAGCACGTCGAAAGCCAGCTCAGCCTCGGTGAGCGGCTGCGGCCCTGCAAAATCCTGCCAGCTCAGGTCTTCCTCGAAGTCCTCCTGACGTGGCTCGTAGGTTTCAGGATAGTCCTGGTCGATGCCCGTCGCGGCCCAGGCCAAGCCGTACAGTTGCAGACGCAGCCCGTCTGCCAGGGCGCGCCGCTGCCCGACGATGGTCCGATCCAGGAAAGCCAGGTCCACGAACCGCTCGTCCTGCGGATCGAGGTTCAGGTCGTAAGCGGCGATCAGGCGGCGGATGGCTTCGGGGTTGTTCTGCACGATGGGCGGAAAAAGCTGCTTGTCGCGCGGAAAGGACTCCAGCGTCAGCGGCCACACGATCAGGTCCGGCTGGAATTGCATGGCGTAATCCAGCAGCAGCAGGTCTTTGGTCAGGGACATGATCGGGTAGCCGAGGTTGTACGCGCGCACCTGCCGCCCGTCTGCCGTGACCAGCCCCGCCGCGTCGAGGTAGCCTGCCAGGGTATCTGCGGGGCGCAGCAGAAAGCCCCACGTGGCCGAGTCGCCGATCAGCAGCACACGGTATTCGTCTGGCGCTTTGGGGCGCGCGATCTCGTGCGAGAAGAACATGGCATCCAGGTTGTTCAGGCTCAGGCTGTAGGACCGCGCCGGATTTTCGCCGTAGGGCAGGCGTTCTCGCCCCGGCACAAGTCCGTTGTAAATCGACAGTCGCCCCAGGGCAGGCAGCGGGTCCGCCAGGGCGAACAACACGTTGAACACCACAAACAGCGCCGCCGCCTTGATCAACACCCGCAGCACAAACGGCCAGCTATACGGCGACGCCGGTTTGGTCAGCCAATCCCACTTAGGCATGAACATGTTTCCTCAAAACCGCCAGCTGGTACACAGATACCACCGATGAAAAAGGATTTTCGCCGATTTTTTGATGCTTTTATCTGTGAGAATCCGTGCTTTTTCATGTCATCTGTGTACCGCATTTGCCTTACGCCAGCCCGAACAGGCGCACCAAGACGTTCCAGGCCGTGCCCAGGTCCGGCAGGGCGAACCACACCCACCCCAACACGACGAACTGTAAGGTGATCAGCCAGCCCGCCACGCTCCACGCCTGCTTGACGCGCGGACGGTCCTTGAGGCTCAAGTACCATTTGCGCGTGCGGTCGCTCCACTGCTTGTGCACAAACAGTCCCACGCCGTGCCACGCGCCCCATACGACAAACGTCGGTGTGATGCCGTGCCACAGCCCGATCACCAGCATGGTCGCCATCTGACAGAGGAACACTGCAAGCTGCGGGGTCACTCTACGCCCCAGCAACACCCGCGACAGCGGCGAAAAGACGTAAAAACGCGCCCAATTGCTCAGCGTCATGTGCCAGTTCTGCCAGAAGGCCGTGATATTCGTGCGCAGATAGGGCTGGTCGAAGTTCTCCGGCAGCCGCACGCCATATAGGATGCCGATTCCGATGGCGATGTCGGAATAACCGCTGAAGTCCAGGAACAGGCGCAAGGCGTAGCCGTACAGCAGCACCCACAGCGCCCCCGCCGACTGCGCCTGCCCGGCGTTGGTGGCGTTCAGCGCGAAGAGCGCCAGGCTGTCCGCCACGACGAACTTCTTGCACAGCCCCACCAGGATACGCGCCGCGCCTTCGGTAATGCGCGCCGCGTCCAGGCCGGGCAGGTGGAACAACCTGCGGTAGTCTTGCACAAACCGTTCGGCGCGGTCGATGGGGCCTGCCGTGAACGCCGGGAAGAAAATCAGGTAGGTCAGGTATTCCCGCAGCGACAGCGCCGGCAGTTTGCCCATCTGCCGTTCGCGCAGGGTGTGGATCAGGCGAAAGGCCACATAAGAGAAACCCAGCCAGCCGATGTCCGTCGCCTGGGCCAGATCGGCGGACTGCCTGGCCAGCCGGCGCAGCGCCCCGCTGAGTGCCGCCGCCGTCGGCTCGGCGTTCACCAGCACGAACAAGATGATAACGGCCAGGAGCGCCATGCCCGGTAAAACCCGTCGCCCCGCCAACAGTCGCCATAGAACCGCCAGCGCGCCCCCTGCCACGATCAACCCCAGCGCCACCGCCAGGGTGTCCGGCGCGCGGGAGGGCGTGGGACGCAGTTCCGGCGCGAGATAGCGCGTGGCCGACAGGCCAAGCACCAGGGCAACGGTCACGGCCAGGGTCAGGAGATCGTCACGGGCGAAACCCGGTAGGGACACGACATGCCGTGTCCCTGCGCCGTTTTGAATGGGCGCGGGTACAGGTCTCGTCGCCAGCCAGCCGGCCACCGCCAGGACCAGCGTCGCCGTCGGCAGGATAAAGTCCAAGTTGCGAACGGGCAGGGCCGGTTGCAACCAGTAGATCGCCACGACGCTGGCGATCAGCAACGCCCAGCCACGCCAGCGCGGCGGCAACAAGGCGGCGTAGAGCAGCGCCGCCAGGCTGAAGATCAGGATGTGCGTCAGCGTCATGGGTTAAAAGCCCTGGTAAATCCACTGCGGCGCGGCGTCGGTCGTGACGATCACCAGCAGGATCAGGATCAGGCACAATCCCAGGGCGAACAGGTTCTCACGGGAGACGAGTCGGCGCAACATGAGCGGGACTCCTGTTTTCGGCCAAACGCCTTGCAGCGGATCGGATGCAGCGGGTAAACTTTAACGCCTAACCCGGAGATTGCAAACACAGGTGTTATTTTCAGGAACCAACCGATGCCCCCTGCGACCCATACCCGTCTGCTGTTTTTGCTCACCCTGGCACTGATCGTCGCCGCCTGCACCCCTGCCGCGCCGACCGCGACGCCCGTCTCCCCGACCCCGACCGAGGCCCCTACCCCCACGCCGGAAGAGGGGCCTGCCGAACTGGTCCCGCCGACGCTGGGCGACTTCGACCCGGCCAGCGTGAGCGACATCGCGCTGGCAGATTACCCCGTGCTGCCGGTCGTCACCGACCGGGCGCGGGCGATCTTCGAGGCCGGGCAGGCGGCAGGCAACAACCCGCACGTCTTTTCCAAGATCGGGGACTGCATGACCGCCGCCGCCGAATTCCTGACGCCCTTCGGCGGGGTGGATTACGATCTGGGCCAATACGGGCAGCTTCAGGCAGTGGTCGATTTCTTCGCCGGGACGCCCGCGCGCGGCGAGGGCTTTACGGCAGATTCGTTCGCCAATCCGGGCCTCTCCACCGCCAGCGGCTTCAACGCCGCCAGTGTGCTCGACCCCACCTGGGCCGATCCGAACTGGTGCCGCGCCAACGAAAGCCCGCTGGCCTGCGAATATCGCGCCTCGCGCCCGGCCTTCGCGCTGATCATGTTTGGCACCAACGACGTGTTCTACACTGAGGCCCCGCAGTTCGACTACTACCTACGCAGCGTGGTGTTGGAGACGATTAACCGCAACATCGTGCCGGTGCTCAACACCTTCCCCACGCGGCCCGAATACCCAGAGAAGTCGCTGCTGTTCAACCAGATCGTCGTCCGCATCGCCCAAGACTATGACCTGCCGCTGATCAACCTGTGGCTGGCGCTTCAGGATGTGCCCAACCAGGGCGTCGATACCACACAGACGATCCACCTGACCTGGCCGGAGGACCGGCGCACGGGCGTCTTCACCGAAGAACGGCTGGTGACGGGCTACACCTTCCGCAACCTGGTGACGCTCCAGGCGTTCGACGCGCTGCTGCGTGGCCTGGGTCTGCTCGACGCCTGACGCGACCGCTTTGGCACGATCCAGCGTAGCGGCGGCTTGAAGCCGCCGCTACCGATTGAGGAAAACCTACGCCCCGCCCTCAGCGTCATGGTAGCCGCACATGCGCCACTCGCCGTCTTCTTGCACCAGGCGATAAGGATGCGCGCCGAGTTCCCATTCGCGCGTTTCGCCGTTGGCGTAGACGGTGACGATCTTGCCGTTGCACTCGACCAGGGTATAGCCGTCTGCCTCGCCGCTCGAACGACATTCCATCCCTTGTAGTTCCGCATTCATCGACTCAAAGGACGTCGCTTCGATACGGGCCTGATCTTCCCACGCCGCACAGGATAGATTGAGCAGCGCCGTCAGGTTGCTTTCTACTTTGGCCTGCAAATAGGACTCGATGGCGGCGGCGGGGTCGCTCTGCGCGCAGCCCGCCACGCCGAACAGGATCAGGATGGACAGGAGCAGGAGGGGCGCCACTTTCCGCATAACCAAACTTTTGCCTTTCACTTAGACGCTTGCCGCTTGTCGCTTCGATGCTCAACCGGGTATTATATCGGCGCATCAACGCCGACACGACGCCCAACAGATATTTGAGGAGGAACTTTCGGATGTTGAACTTTAGCGTGAGAATGTTGACCGTGTTGCTGGTAATCGGGCTGATCGCCGCTTTCTTGCCTGGCGAACCAACCGGCGCACAAACGGCGGACATCTGCGCGGCCCTGACGGAGAGCATCGTCGCCGCCGCGCAGGAAGCCTGCGCCGACCTGGCCGTCGGCGAAGTTTGCTTCGCGGCTGAACCCGTCGCCCTGAGCGGGGACGTTGACTTTGCAGCGCCCGGCGACCGCGCCGACGTGGCCGCCGTCCAATCCGTTGTCACCGGGGCCGCCGACCCCAACGCAGAAGCCTGGGGCGTGGCCGTCATGAACATCCTGGCCGACCTGCCCGCCGATGGCGAGCAATCCGTGACGCTGATCCTGTTCGGCGCGGCGGAACTCACCAGCGCGGTGGACGCCTCCGCCGGGCCGGCTCCTACCCTCACCCTGACTAACGCCGCCGGGTACGACATCAACCTGCGCGCCGGGGCAGGCACAAACTACCCCGTCATCGGCACGCTGCCGAACCGCGCCCAGGCGGTGGTGGATGGGCGCAACGCCAACGGCGACTGGTATCGCATCCAGACCGAGTCTGGCCCGGCGTGGGCCTTCCGCGACCTGGTGGCGCTGCAAGGCGACCCGGCGACGCTGAACGTGTTGGCCGACGACGACCTGCTGCTCGGCTACACCGCGCCGATGCAGGCGTTCACTCTGACCACCGCGCCGCAAGGCGAAGATGACCTGCTCTGCGGCGCAGGATCGGCAGGCCTGCTGATCCAGACGGCGGGCGAAGGCACGGCGCATCTGCAAATCAACGGCGTGGACGTGGCGCTGGCGGATGGCACGCTGCTGGTCCAGGCCGCGCCGGATGACGCCTTGCAAATCGTGGTGTTGGACGGCAGCGCCATCGCAGCGGGAACCCCGGTCGAGGGCGGCGCGCTGGTGCGCGTGGAGACGGGCGCAGACTCCGCCGAACCGGAGGTAGTAAGCCCCTTCGCCTTCGCCACCCTAGAAGGTGCCCCGGTGGACCTGCTGCCGGAGGCGTTGGTCTGCACGGTCGGGCTGAGCAACGGTGCAGACACGGTGGCCTTTTACGCCGGGCCAGGCGAGGACTACACCCGGCTTGCCAATGTAGACCCAGCCGCACACTACACTGCCGCCGGCCAGAACACCGACGCTGACGGCGCGGCATGGTGGTTGGTCACGACAAGCCGGGGGCAGCGCGCGTGGGTCGCGCAAGACGGCGTCCGGGCGCTGGGCGCGTGCGGCGCGGTAGCCCAGGTCAGCGCCCCGTCGCCCAATGCGCCGGCCAGCGCAGGCGGCAGCAGCTTGGTCCCTGCCGGACAGTCAGTCTGGATGGCAAACACGGGCGTGGATCACATGGGCGGCACGTGCACCGGGCCAGAACTGGCGCTGTGCTCGCATCTGGTGGCAATCAGTCCCAATCCCGACGGCACGATCTCCTGGCGCGGACAGGAACCGCTGCCCTACACCATGCAGCCCGCCGGGCCGAACAGCTACGTGTACAACGGGCGGAACACGCTCAATAATGCCAATCTCAGCCTGACGATCACGTTCACCAGCGAGACGACCTGGGATATGACGATGATCACCGTGTTCGACAACGACCCGGCCTGCACGCACACCTTCTACTACACCGCGACGCGCAACTGGTAGCGGGCAAGGCGACCGCAGAAGAACGGTAGGGACACGGCATGCCGCGTCCCTACAGGAACCCGCATCATTCTCCGCGACCCGCTCAGGCCCGCAGCAGCGGCATCAGGTAGCAGCTGTATTCGTCCAGACAGGCGGGATCGCTGTCTAACGGCACCAGGACCACCGCATCCGCCCCGGCCTCCCCCAGGCGCAGGATCGCCGCCGCTGCCTGCTCTGGCGTCCCGGCGGCAGAAAGTTCATCGACCCAGGCGTCCGGCATCCGCGCCGCCGCTCCGGCGACGCCATGCTCGCGGACCAGCGCCTGCCCCTCTTCCAGAATGCCAAGCGCCCTGAACTGGGGGACGTCCTGGCCTAGGCGGGCCGCCAGCGTGCGCCGCATCGCCTCACGCGCCACCTGACCGTTCGGATTCACCTTCGCCAGGACGTTCACGACGACGCGGTTTGCCGCCGCTCCCGACTGCGCCATGCCGGTGCGGACGTGTTCCCGTGCCCACCGGACGTAGGCCGGAGACGACGTGTCCGTCAGGATCGTCCCATCGCCCACGCGCCCAGCAAGCTGTAAGGTTTTCTCCCGCATCGCACCGACGTACAGCGGCGGCATTTTTTCCGGGATCGTCGTCATCTTCACCGCGTCCAGGTGCACGTGCGTGCCGTTCACCGTCACGGTTTCGCCGCGCAGCAGGCTACGGACGGCGCTCACCGTTTCCTCGATAGCCTTCAGCGACGATTTCGCCGCCGCGCCGATCTGCCGCATCCACGCCTCGACGCCGTGCCCGAATCCGGGCAGAAAGCGCCCCGGATAGGCCCGCGCCAGCGTCGTGATCTCCATCGCCATGAACAGGGGATTATAGGCCACCACCGGGATCAGGCCGATGCCGACCTTGAGCCGATGCGTCGCCGACAGCGCAAGCGCCGCCGAGGTCAGCGCGCCAGGAAGAAAGCAGTCGTCCCACAGCCACAGTTCATCGAATCCGGCAGCTTCGGCGCGGCGGGCATAGTCCGCCAGCGTTTCCGGCAGGAACAAGGGATGAAAGGTGATGCCAAGCGCAGGCTTCGTCATCGAATCGCCCTTTTTTCGTGCGTTCTACAGACAGAATCCCTCCCCTACCCCAGGATGAGGCCAGGGAATCGCAGGGGCGCGGGTGTGCCGCGCCCCTACAGAAATGGATTCGAGAGAGTCGTTCTACCCGCCCAGGACCTGTGTGCGCAGCAGGTCCAGGGTTTGCAGCGCCAGCAGATTCCACAGCGTCAGGCCGTATTGCATTTCCTCGTTGCCGAACAACAGCGCGCCGCTGCTGCCATAGGACAAATGCAGCAGATCGTTTTCCACGCCGCTGTGCGGCAGGCCGCGCGCCGCCTGCCACAGATTGATCACCGGCACGCCAAACTCGCGCCCCAGGTTGACCACGATCTGGTTGAAGCGCAAAAAGTCCAGCCACTTGCTGTTTTCCGCCGGGTCGCTGGGATAGGTCGCCAGCACCGGGATCACGCCTCGGTCGCGCGAGATTTCCAGGACACGGCGCAGCGCCTGCGCGAACTGGTCGGCGGTGAGGTTGTGCACATCGTTGGCGCCGAACAGGATGATCGCCACCGCCGGGTGGAGGGTGTTGTATTCGCATTCCAGCGGCGACTCGCCCGGCTGACAACTGCGCGGGTCGTTGAAGAGCGGGTCCACGACCGTGTTGGCCGTGTAGCCGCTGCGCCCGGCCTGGCTCACGCGCAGGAAGGGATTGGGGCTGCCCGCCTGGAAGAAATCGATGGTCGCCTGGAGGCCCGCATAGGGGCCAAGTTGATAGATGCCCTCGCCGATCAGCTGCATAAAGCCGCGCGACTCGCTGTTGCAGTCGCCCACCTTCGCAAAGAGACGCGGGTTGTTGCCCATCTGCCGCCCCAGCGCAGCGATCTGCCGGACCTGCGGCGTGATGGTCGGGAGCACCGGCGCGGCGGCCAGTTCTGCGATCAGGGCCGCTTCGGCGTCGGAGACGGGCTGGTATGCTACGGGCTGCGGCAGGTCCGGCGCGGGCGCGGACGATCCCGCCGGGGCAGGCTGTGGAGCGGCTGCCGCCGGAGCCGGGGCCGCTGCTGAACCGTTCCATTCCGGCGGCAGGGAGGTCGTGCCGTCGGTCACGGGCAGGTCCGCCAGGGTTACGTCTACGCTCAGCGCCAGGAAGTTCGCCGCCACCCAGCCGCGATACAGGCCATCGGCGGTGTGGACCAGCGCCCACAGGCCGTTTTGGTTGCGGCCTTCCAGCACCAGCGCCGTGCCGCCCGGCAGGCGCGTGATCGTCGGGAAGGTCAGCTCCGGCCCGGTACGCATGTTGAGTTCGGAGGCCAGCCAGGCATTCGGCGTCCCCCCGGAAGCCGCAGGCGCAGCAGGCAGCACCGCACCGCCGGAAGCCGGAGCCGATCCCTGAGCAACCGTGCTCACCGGATCGCCGCCTGCCACCGGAACGGCAGCCACGTCGAACGTCTGCGGCAGGATCAGGTAGCGGGCCGCCACCCAGCCGCGCACGCCGTCTGGGGTGCTCACCAGCACCCAGTTGCCCCATTCGTTGCGCGCCTCAATGTTCACTGCCGTGCGGCGCGAGATCACGGTCTGGACCGGATATTCTTCACCGGGGCCGGTGCGGACATTGAGGTTCGAGATGGCCGTGCCGGTCGAACCGCCCTGGGCCGCCGCCGGAACGCTGCCGCTCCCGGCCAGCAACGCGACAAGAATCAGCAGCCCGCAAACCGCGCTATAAACGATACGACGCATAGAATGACACTCCTGAAATGCTCTAACCGCCAAGACGCCAAGTGCGCCAAGAGCATCCACAGAGGTCTGCTGAAGCTGGCGCAGCCGGCATCCTGGTGGTTCGAGTCTAACCGTTCTGGCCCAACACCTCTTTGAGGAACTTCTCGCGGTTGGCGCGGCGCGCCACCTTGCCACTGCTGGTCTTGATCAGCCACTTGGGGCCGACCAGGTGCACATAGCGGGCCGTTGCCTCGGTGCTCTGCGCCACACGCGCGCGAATCTCACGGTTGATGGCGGCGCGCTGCTCCGGGTCTTCGGTATCCACCTCCGCGATGATGGCGATGTCCTCTGTGCCCAACTGCGGGTTCGGCACGCCGAACGCCGTCGTGCGGCCCGGATGCACACCGGGGATGTCGTTGAGCAGATTTTCGATGTCCTGCGGGTAGATGTTCTTGCCGCCGACGATGATCAGGTCCTTCTTGCGCCCGGTGATGTAGAGTTCGCCGTCCGCGACGTAACCCATGTCCCCGGTGAAGTACCAGCCATCGGCCATGACCTCGGCGGTAGCGTCGGGACGGTGATAGTAACCGGTCAGCATCGAGTCACTGCGCAGGGCAATCTCGCCGACGTGGCGCTCCGGCAGGTCACGGCGCTGATCGTCCACGATGCGCACCTCGCAGTTGGGAATAGGCCGCCCGCAGGAGACCATCGTCACCGTCGGGACCTCGCCGGTAGCAGGTACGGCGTGGCGCTCCTCCATCAGGATACGGCGATCCACCACGTCGAGCGTCAGCGGCGCGTCGATACCGCCTTGCGTCACGGCGAAGGTGTTCTCGGCCATCGCGTAGCAGGTCGTGAGGGCTTCTGGCTGAAAGCCATAGGCCGCGAATCGCTCGGCGAAGGTGCGGTGGCTTTCGGCGTAGACCGGCTCGGAGCAGTTGATGGCTGCACGCCACGAACGCAGATCGACGCCTTGCAGCGCGTCGTCGCGGATGCGCGTCGCCAGGAAGTTGTAGGCGAAGTTCGGCAGCCAGCACAACGTGGCGCGGTGGCGCGTGATGGCGTGCAGCAGGATTTTGGGGTCGCGCACCCAGTGGAACGGCGACATGAGCACCAGCGGAATCTTTTGCAGCACCGGCATAATAAAGCCCGCGATCAACCCCATATCGTGGTAGAGCGGCAGCCAGCTTGCGATCACATCGTCCGGCGCGAGGCGGATCGCGGCGCTGTAGCTGGCAACCTGGTTGATCACGGCGCGATGGGAGAGCATGACGCCTTTTTGCAACCCGGTGCTGCCGGAGGAATGCTGCAAAAAGGCGGTGTCGTCGGCCTGGGCCGGGTTGCGTGCCAGATAGGCGGCCACGTCGCCGCCGGGGGCGAGATGCTCCACGTTCAGGATCGCCCCCAGTGTGGGGATGTCTTCCAGGTGAGGGCGCAGCGCGGGTTCGAGATCGGGATAGGTGATGACCGCCTTCACTTCCGACAGCGCGATCAGGCTGCGCACGCTCTCGAAGTAGCGTTCAGGATCGAGCTTATCGGAGAGAAAGGGAAAGATCGACGGGATCGCGCCGAGCAACATCGCGCCCCAAAAGCCGTACAGCAATTCCTCGCTGTGCTGAAGCACCAACACCACCAGGTCGCCGGGGCGGACGCCCGCCCCCTCCAGGGCATAGGCGTAGCGCGCGGCCTCGTGGAAAAACGTGCGGTAGGTGATGGCGCGCTCACCCTCCCGCGAGACAAAGACGATAGTCGTGGCGTCGGGATGCGTCTCCACCAACCAGCGCGCCTGATCCAGCAGCGTGGCGGGGCGACGGTCTGAGCGGATCGGGATTTCGGTTGTGGGGGCTGTTTTAATCATGATCCTGCATTCACGACTGCAACTTGGCTTGAATGTTGGCGACCATCTTGTTGAGGGTGCCCATGTTCTCAACCGTCAACTCAGAGTCGTCGAAGTGAGCGCCGAAAGTATCTTCGATAAACATCGCCACCTGCACCAGCGAAAAGGAATCGATCAACGTTCCCATGATCACCTCGTCATCCGTCAGCGGGTACGTGGGGTCTTTTATCAATTCGGCGGTGATGTATGTGCGTAGTTTGTCTTTCACCGATCAAGGTCCTTCCTAGAGCAGCGTCGCCATTTGTAACCGCGAAAGCGGCGTCTTGTCAACATGACCTGCGGCCAGCCATCCCGACCCTGCTTAGCTGGGGACAGAATTCCCGGCGTTCGGGGCATCTGTCGCCGCCAGGGCATCCAGTTGGGCGCACAGACGCACCCGCTCGGCCTCCAGGCGATCCAGTTCAGCCAGGTCGCGCGCGGCGGCCTGCGCCAGTCCGTCAAAGTGGCTGAAGACCGGCGCCAGAATCTGGCGGCCATAGGTGATCAGACGACTGCGCTCGCGGTTGGTCAGGTCCACGATGGCCTGCCGATAGCTGCCTTCCAGCGCATCGAGCCGGGCGTTGAGATTGCGCTTGACGTCGCCGCGCAGCTTTTGCCAGAACACCGCCGTGCCCGCCGCGCCGACGAGCAAGATTGGGATGCCGATCACTTCCAACGCGGCCAGTGGCCCGACGTGCGCCGCGATGCCGGTCAGCGTCGCCAGAAGACCGCCCACGATTCCCACCCCGCTCAGGCCCAGGCCGGTCAGGTTCGACTGGAAATCGGCCTGCATCTGGCTCAGCACAGCGGCGCTGGAATAGGCGCTCATCTCCGCGTCGGCGATGGCGATGGCCTCCTGCAAGGCCAGGCGCTGCTCGGCGTAGATGCTGCCATCCACCCCGGTCACGCGCTGCGCCTCCAACAGGGCTTCCAGGCGGTTCAGCCGCGCGACGATGCTCTGCCAGTAGCGGCGGTTGCTGTCGATCAGGCCGTTCACATAATCGGTGGTCAGGTCGCCGATCTGCTCCAGGGCGCGGGCCACGACCTGGCTCTCGAACTCGCCTTGCAGCGCGGCGCGGTCGAGGGCGCGGCGGAAATTGCGCACAGAGAAGTTGCGGTCGATGAAGGCCATGCCGCGCTGCCGCACACCGTCCAGCACGCGCGCCAGCTCGCCGGAGACCGTCCCCAGCCGCCCCTCGATACCCTCGGCGTGGGCTTCCAGTTCGCGCTGAAGCTGCGAGGTCTGGTCGCGGTCGCGCCCGATCAGCGCCAGCCGCGCGTCGAGCGCCTCGCGGGATTTGCCCATCAGCCGTGCGGCGAAATCGAGCTGCGCCAGGAGCTTTTGTCGCGCCGGAGGAATCTGCTCGAACGTGGCGCTCAGATGCGCACGCACGGCGTCCAGGCCGCTATCGGACACGCCTTCGCGCGCACGGCGGGCCGAGGTCATGAAGATCAGCGGGCGCAGCCCCAGCAAGCTGTCGATCTGCTGCTGCACGAAGCGGCGCACTTCGGCCTGTTCGCGCGGCTCCAGCAGATCGACCTGGTTGATGACCACGATCACCTTTTTGCCATAATCGCGCGCCAGTTCCAGGTACAGGCGGTCCGTCTCGGCGAAGGCGCGCTTGGCCGACAGCATGAAGATCACCAGGTCGCTGCGATGGAGGAAGTTCCGCGCGGCCTGTTCGTGGCGGCGGAACACCGATCCCGTGCCGGGCGTATCGACCAGCACCACGCCCGGCCCGCCGATGCCCGGATGCATCCATTCGCGCACGCCGTCGGGGCGCGTGGCCGGTTTGCGCGACGGCTGATCGCCGTAGCGGATCAGTTCGATCACCTCGGTCGTGGGCGTGATGCCGACCGGCAGCAGGTCGTCGCCCAGCAAGGCGTTGATGAAGGACGACTTGCCGGCGTTGAACTCGCCCATCACCACGACCATGAAGAACAGGTCGCGCAGGTCCCCGGCCACGTCGCGCAGACGGGCGCGGTCGGCCTCACCTTCGGGGGAAAGCCGCCCCAGCACGTCGCCGATCGCGTGCAACAGGCGAATCTCGCGCTCGCGCAGGTCGGCCAGGGGACCGGAAAGAACCGTACCGTTCATTTTTCACCGTCCCAGGTAAGTCAGGCAGAGGTATTGTAGCGCAGTTGATTTATCGGCGGAATGGGCATATAAACTACTTATTCTATTTGCAAAACTTCAATTTTGATCCCATACGGACAATTGTTTATCCTCAACCACGATTCCTTTACCGAACACGTGTTCCGGTGTACAATGGAGGTAAAATGGTTAGGCTCACCGACCAGCAAATCAGCGAACTTATTGCTGAAATCAAGCAATTGCCATCTGGTTTCCGACAAACGTTGTTACAAAAGATGAAAGAAAAAGGCGTCCACAGGCAGAGTGAGGTGAGAGTTGACGGCAGGCAGGGCCATGTGTTCTACATCACTGTCCGGCAAAGCATTTTGAATCCACTGGATTTTTCAGTAATTCTGTCCTGCGAGTTGCAAGAAAAACCTGACGTATCCAGAGAGAAAACGGGACGCTTTCATCTACGACGGTATAATGGAAAATCTCATTTGCACACAAACAAGCTGGATGGTGACCGCTTTCGAGATTTTCATGTCCACTATGCGACAGAGCGTTACCAGGCAGCGGGTTACGCAGAGGAATCATACGCCCAACCAGCTGAATCCTATAGCAGCCTGGGAGATGCGTTACAACGTCTGATCGAAGAATGTCACTGTGAATTGCCGCCAGACGAACCCCCTCCATTGTTGTGAGGTGTCGCCATGAGCGTCCAAGAAATTGCCCAGACAGTTCAGAAACTTTTAGGCAACCAGGTCGAAGTCCTGGAAGAAGGTCAGTATCGCTATCCCATTCTTACGCCCTTTATGATGGAAGACGGCGATCACTACAATATTGTCCTGAAGGGAAAGGAGGGTGGGCAAAGTTGGACATTGACCGACGAAGGCCACACGCTCATGCACTTGAGCTACTGGATAGATTATGATGATTTGAGAAAAGGAAATCGCCAGCAGGTCATTGAACGGGTTCTGAAACAGTTTGGCGTTGAAAACAGCGACGGTGAGCTTCGTCTTACTGCCTCGTACTCAGATTTAGGGGCTGCCATTTTTACCTTTCTGCAGGCAGTGACGCGCGTTACCGACATTACTTACCTCTCCAGAGAACAGGTTCGTTCTACCTTCAAGGAAGATTTCCGTCAATTCATGCGAGAGACAGTTCCTGAAGACCGTCTCACTTTCGATTACCACCATCCCGAATATGACAGACAGCGCCGCTATCCGGTGGACGTGCGTATTAACCACAGCGATCCCCCGATCTTTGTTTTTGCCATTGGCAACGATGATCGCTGCCGAGACGTGACGATCAGTTTGCATACTTACAATAGTTGGGGGATTTCTTACCGTTCCGTCGCTATTTTCCAGGATCAAGAGGATATCTCGCGTGATGTATTGGCTCGTTTCTCCGACGTAGCCGATAAGCAGTTTGCGAGTTTATACTCCAGCCGAGCACAGATTATTGACTACTGGCGCAAACAAATCGGTATTTCCAGGTGAATTCGGGTTGGCAGTTTCCTGCAACTATAAAACGCTCTACCTCGTTTACCGGTTAAATCTGCATCCGCTGTCCCCTATCGCCCCTTCCACAGCCCGCCGACCTCGCCCGCCAGCGCCGCAAGATCGCCGTCCAGGGCGCGCAGGTCGCGCGCCAGGGCGCTGTGCAGTTCGGTCTGCGCGCTGACCAGCCGGGTGAACGGCGCGGCCACGTCCTGCCGCAGCCGCACGCCCTGCTCGATCTGCTCCGCCGCCGCCTCGCGCACCAACTCTTGCAGGCGATCCGCCAACGCCATCAGCCGTCCGCTGAAGGCGCGCGCCATCAACATCCCGCGTAGGGGCATCAGAGCCAGCCCGGTCAGGATGAGGGCGATGGCGATCAACAGCAGCAGTAGCGGCGCAGTGGGATCGGTCCAGTTGATGCCCAGGCTGCCGATCAACGCCAGCGCCAGCACGACCGCAACCTCCCAACCGGCCAGGGCGATCAGGGTGTTGCGCACGGCGCGTTCCAGACGGGCCGGTTCGATCTGGCGGGCCTCGGCCAGGATGCCGTCGAGTTCCGGGCGAATGCGGCGCAGCGCCTCGCGGTCATACGTGGCGGGCGTGCGCACCTCGCCGATCACTTTCGCGCGCAAGGCAGGCGGCAGGTCGTTGAGGGCGCGTTTGGTGTAGGCCGCCAGGTCATCCAGGTCTTGCAGATCGCGCCCTTCCAGGCGCGGCCCCAGGCCATCCACGACCTTCGTCACCTCGTCCAGCGGCGCCAGCACTTCCCGCGCCTCGAAGGCGGCAGCGGCGCGCGGGCGCGCCCCAAAACGCCGGGCCAACCCGGCCACGCCGATCAGTTCCGCCAGCCCGGCCACCACCTGCCGCAGCGCACGGGACGGCTCGAACATCTCGCGGATGGCGTCTTCACCGCGCGTGGCGGCCTCGGCGAAGTGCCCGGCGACCTGGGTCATGGCCGCATCCACGACCTTCGTCTGGGCGGCGCGCGCCGCCTCCACCTGCGCCTCGATATTCTCCCATACGGCGCGATGGCGCTCCAACGCAGCTTGCTGGTTCTGCACCTCGCCCTGGGCGGTGGCAAGCGCATTACGGGCGATCTGGAGCGGCGTCTGCAACTTCTGACGCAGGCGTTCGCGGTCGTCCAGCGCGCGGACCAGGAAATCCTCCAGGTCGGCCAGGCCACTTTCACGCCAGCCGGACAGGTTCGGCGGTTCGGCGGTGTGGGCAGCCAGGCCCTGCCTGGCCGAGACGCAAAAAATCTGCGGGTCGGCCTTGAGGTGCTCACGGCACTGCTCGCGCACGAAGGCGCGCACGGTTTCCGCCTGCCCAGCTTCGAGCAGGTCCACCTGGTTGATCACCACCAGCACGCGCTTGCCGTAATCGCGCAGCGCCTCCAGGTATTCGGCATTGCGGGCGGTCATGGCCTGGGTCGCCAACATCACCAGCGCGATCAGGTCGCCCCGGTGCAAAAAAGCCTCGGTGCGTTCGCTGTGCTGCGCGAAGACCGATTCCAGCCCCGGCGTGTCCACCAGGCTAATCTGTTCCAGCAGCGGCGCGGGGTGGAAAATGGTCTCGATGCCGTCCGCGCCGGAGGAGCGTTCCAGGGCCGGGCCGCGCCGCAGGATCACGATCCGGTCGGTGGTGGGCACGGGGCCGGTGGGCAGGATCGCTTCACCTAGCAGGGCGTTGATCAGGCTGGACTTGCCCGCGCCGAACGGGCCGATCAGCACCAACAGGAAGGGATGATCGGCGTGAAACACGGCGTCGCGCGCCTGATCAAGCACGGCGGGCGGCAGGCCGTCCACGCGCGGCAGGGTATCGACCAGGCGGAGCAGCAGGTCGTTGACGCGGCGGCGCATGGCCTCAAAGGCGATCAGGCGGTCGGGGGTGGGAGAAGAAATTTTATTCGACAAGAATCACTCACCTGACACAGTATAACCTGCACTCAGGATACCGCGACCGGCATGTTCTCACAATTGTCAGGGGTGGGCGTTGGGGGCGTCGGTGGGAAAACCTTCGGCAGCAGCAGCAAGCAGTTTTTGATCCGCAGTGACGAAAGTAGGGAACACCCCGATAGCACTTGACGCCAGCAGCGCCGAAGCAAGTTGAATTGCATCGAGGGCACGCAACGGATGCCTGACAACGATCTGTCGAGCCTGCTCAAGCACCTCCTGGCGAAGATCGATTACCCGGTACTGCCAGCGGACGTGGAAAAGGAAATCCTTCCGCAAGCGGTTAAAGTCAACCTGGGAAATATGCCCTTCTCGCTGCCGCCGGGCAAGAAGTTAAACAAACTCGACAGTACTCAGAGCAGAAGTGGACCTTGCAACGCGCGACGCCCTGCATAGCCGGGGCCGTGCGCGAAGAAGTCGTAGTTGGGCCGGATGTCGCCCTGCAAAAAGTCCGGCACATCTTCCTCCGGCCAGATGGCGTTATATGGGCAGGCCGGGACGCACGCCCCGCAGTCGATGCAGGTGGCCGGGTCGATGTAGTAGAGCGGCCACGCGCCTTCCGGCTGGCCCGGCACGATGCAGTCCACCGGGCAGACCTGCACGCAGCGCGCCTGGCGGTTGCACAGACCGGTGATGATGTGGGTCATGCGGTCTCCTCCTTCAACGCTGCCGACTGCATAACGGCTGTTTCCAGTATATACTTTCCTCAGGAATTCGCCCTTAGCGGTTACGTCGTCAGGGAACAAGTGTAAAGGAATCAGCCAACCATGAACGAACAGCCGCGCGATCCCGATTGGGCCGACGCCCCCGGCCCGCTGAACGACCACGAACAGCCGACCCGCCGCATCGAACCGCCGGACCTGGACGCCCTGCCGCTACGCCGTATCGACATGCCCGAAGACTACGAACAACCCACCCGCCGCGTCGAACCGCCGGACCTGGATGCCCTGCGCCGTCACGATGCCGAAGATGACGGGCTGCCCACCCGCCGCGTCGAACCACCGGACGTGGATATGGCGGCGGAACCGACAGCCCCGCCCGCCGGGATGGACGTCTCCCCTCTGCTGCCCAGGCCGGAGGACTTTCGCCCGCGCACTTACACCGAACTGCCCTGGATCGGCGCGTCATCCGAGTCGCTCACAACGCCCACGCCGCCCGTCCGGGAACGTGCGGCCCGCAAGCGGCGCGGCAAAACGGCCCGCGAGCGCCGCGAGAGCGGACTCTACCTGCCCTGGTGGACACTGCCAATCTTGCTGGGCGTGGTGGCCTTCTTCGTGACGCTGCTGCTGTTGGGCCTCAACCTGTTCGGCGGGCAGACTGCGCCGGGCGGGGAAACGCCGGTGGTCGTGGTGATCACGTCTGTCCCCACCACGCGCCCGACCGAGCAAGCCACGCTGCGCCCTTCGCCGACGGCCCTGCAACCCGGCGCGGCGCTGGAAGTCGCCACTGGCGAAAGCGCCCCCGGCGCGGCAACGGCCTTCGTCCCCCAGGGACTCGGCGGCATCACCGGCGAGCCGCCCACCGCCACACCCGCGCCCGGCGCAATCCACATCGGCGTCACGGTGCAGGTGGCAAACGTAGAAGGGCTGCCGCTGAACATCCGCGAGTCGGCGGGGCGCAGCGCCACGCCCCGTTTCCTCGCCACTGAGGGCACACGCTTCACCGTGATCGGCGGGCCGCAAGAAGCCGATGGCCTGGTGTGGTGGCAGGTGCAGGACCCACAGAACGCCAGTCGCCAGGGCTGGGCGGCGGCAGACTATCTGGCGGTGGTATCGGAATGACCCCCGACTACCTGACTCGCGTGATCGACTGGACGCAGCCCGGCATCGTCGCCGTCTTCGACGAAGCGCCGTTGTGGTCGGCGCTGTTTGGTCAACTGCTGCTAGATCACGTCCCGCTGATCCCCGGCGCGCGCGTGCTCGACCTGGCGTGTGGGGCGGGCTTTCCACTGCTAGACCTGGCGCAGCGCCTGGGGACGACCTGCCGCGCCTGCGGCCTTGATCCCTGGCAGGCCGGGCTGAAGCACGCCGTTCAGAAAAAAGTCACCTGGGATGTGCGACAGGTCTGCTTTGTCCTGGGCGATGGCACAGCCATCCCCTGTGCCGACGGCGCATTCGACCTGATTACCTCGAACCTCGGCATCAATAACTTCGCCGATGCCCCGGCGGTGCTGAGAGAATGTGCGCGCGTGCTGGCGCCGGGTGGGCGGCTCGCACTGACCACCAATCTGCGCGGCCATATGCACGAGTTCTACGCTGCTTATGCCGACACGCTGCGCGACCTGGGCCGCGCCGATCTGCTCGAACACCTGGAAGCGCATATCGCTCACCGCTTCTCCCTAGCCGATGCGTGCCGCCTGCTGGAACGGGTGGGCTTCTGCGTGGCGCAGGTCCATGAGCAAGCCTTTGCCCTGCGCTACCTGGACGGCTCTGCCCTGCTGAACCATCGCTTCATCCAACTGGCATTTCTGGAAGGCTGGCGCGAGTGGCTGCCGCCGGAAGAGGTCGAACCGGTCTTTCGCCACCTGGAACAACGCCTCAACGCCCTGGCACAGCGCGCGGGTGGCCTGACCCTCACCGTCCCGGCGGCTTACATCGAGGTGAAAAAGCAGTGAAAACGCGCTTGCGGCTCGCCCTGGACGGTGAAGTGTGATCGACCATACCGACGTGGAACGGGCGCAGCCTGCCCTTTCCCCAGACCTGGACCTGCCGCTCAGCCGACCGACGCGGCGCGATTATGCGAAGGCTTTTCTGCTGAACTTCGCTCTCTACGCAGCGGCGATCCTGGTCTATGCCGCCGTCATGCCGGGCAAACTGCTCCAGGTGATCGTGCTGGTGCTATTCTCCGTATACATCTGCGGCAGGGGTGCGGCGCTGATCCGCCCGGTGGAGCGGCAGTTTCAGGTCCGGGACCGGGAACTGCTGTTCCTGGTGGTCGAGGATTACCTCAAGCTGCGGGGGCGCTGGGCGCTGACCGACCAGAACACGTTCCAACGGCGCTACGAGCTGCGCGTCTCGCTCGGCCTTTATCCCTTCACAGCGGTGCTGCTGATTACCCTGGAAGAAGATTACGCCATCCTGCGCGGCCACGCGCTCATCCTGCGGCGGCTCGCGCCAGAGATCGCCCGAACGGGGGCGGGGACGTTGATTCGCTGAGGGCTGGTTTGAGCGCAAGATTCGAGCGGTGATGGGATGGTGGATCGGTTTAAATCGGGGGTGTGAGGTAACGATAGCAGGGGCGACGCCTCCGTTGCCCCTACCAAGACATTCGCATCTCGGAAGGGAAGAACACCATGCCCCCCATGCCGCACCCCGCCCCAACCCTCGAACCCGCCGCTCTCACCGACGCCGACCGCTGGCGCGCCTTCGCGTTGCGCGACCGCCGCTACGACGGCGCGTTCGTCGTAGCCGTGCGCTCGACCGGGATTTTCTGCCGCCCGTCATGCCCGGCCCGGCGGCCTCGCCCCGAAAACGTGACCTTCTATCCCTCGAACGAGACGGCCTCCCAGGCAGGCTACCGGCCATGCCGCCGCTGCCGCCCCGATGAGGTGGACTCGCAGGTGAGCATGGTCCGGCAGACGTGCGCTTATATCGAGGCGCACCTGGACGAGTCGCCCACGCTGGCGGAAATCGGCGCGGCGGTGGCGGTCAGCCCGTATCACTTGCAGCGCGTATTCAAGCGCCTCATGGGTGTCAGCCCGCGCCAGTACGCCGACGCGCTGCGCCGGGAACGGCTTAAGGCAGGTCTGAAGGCGGGCCATGAAGTCACGCGGGCGATCTACGATGCGGGCTATGCCTCGCCCGGCGGCCTGGCCCCGGACGCGCTCGGCATGACGCCGACGATCTACCGGCGGGGCGGCGCGGGGCAGCGCATCGGCTACGCGGTTGCGCCGTGCGCGCTGGGCACTGTACTCGTCGCGGCGACGGAACGGGGCATCTGCGCGGTGTACCTGGGCGATGCGCCGGACGTGCTGGAAAGCATCCTGCGCCAGGAGTTTTCTGCCGCCGATCTTCACGAAGATGCGGAAACGCTCGGCGCGTGGGTGAAGGCGATCCTGCGCCACCTGGACGGGAGTCTGCCCGTGCTGGACCTGCCGCTCGACGTGCAGGCGACGGCCTTTCAGCAGCGGGTGTGGGAGGCGCTGCGGGCCATTCCCCCCGGCAGCACGCGCACTTACGGCGCGATCGCGCGGCTGATCGGCGATCCGAAGGCGGCGCGGGCGGTGGGCCACGCCTGTGCGACCAACCCGGCGGCGCTGGTCATTCCGTGCCACCGGGCGGTGCGCGGCGACGGCAGCCTGGGCGGCTACCGCTGGGGGTTAGAACGCAAGCGCGCCCTGCTGGACAAAGAGCGCGCCAGGGCGAAGGCGGAGTAACCGCAAAGGGCGCAAAGGTTCTCAAGAAATCGGCAGCGGCGGCTTGAAGCCACCGCTACGTGTGTTTGAGCTTACTCCGCCACGCTCGCGCCGAACTCGAACGCACCCGCGTCGCAGCGGCCCGTGCGCTGCGCGCCGCGCTGGTCGAAAGACGCACAGTAGGCCGGGTCGCCCGCGTCGATGGCGGCGCTGCCGGGCAGCAGGGCATGAGTCAGGGTCGGGCCGCCATTGTCGGCCAGAGCAGTATTCAGGCCGCTCAGGTCCATCTGCTGCGAGCCAGGGCAGCTTCCGTCGCCGTCGATGTTGCCGCTGCCGATGGCAATGCCATTGCAGTTGGTCTCGCGGTTGCTGTCCACGTTGCCCACCAGCAGGCTATTGTACAGAGCAATCCCGCCGCCGTGAAAAGTGTTCACGTCCACCGCGCCGAAGCCCCCCGGCGCATAGTTGGCGGTGAAGGTACAGTTGGTAATGGTGAAGGGCAGTTCGGGCCGCGAATCCGGGAAGCTGTAGATCGCGCCACCTGTGCCGCCGGCCACGTTGGCAGAAAAGGTGCTGTTGGAGACGGTCGCCCCGCCGTTGGTGTTGTAGATCGCGCCGCCGTGCTGCGCTGCCTGGTTATGATCGAAGGTGCTGCCTACAACGGTCAGCAGGCCGCTGTTGTAGATGGCCCCGCTCCCGTTGTAGCTGAAGGCGCTGTACTCGACCACCAGGGTCCCGGTATTCATGGCTCCGAGCCAGCCATCTCTGACGGTGATGCGGCGCAGCGTCAAACTGCCGGTCGCATCAACCCGGAAGAAGCTGAGGCGCGGCGCGTCTTCGGCGGAAGTTATGGTGAAGCCGCCGCCGTCGATGATCACCGTTCCGGTGATGGGCGGCAGTCCCCACGCGGCTTCAGCTTCATACGGCCCGACCAGCGTAACATCCCCGGTCAGTTGAACAAGCGTCACCGCGCCGCCCGCCGTGCAGCCGCCAGAAGCCGCGCCCGTGCTCGCCGCCAGAAGCGCGTCGGCCAGGGTGCAGTCGTCGCCAACGATGAGCGTCACAGGGAGCGGCGTGGCCGTCGGCGGGACGACCGCCGGGCTTTCCTCCTCCTCGCCTCCCCCGCCCGTGAGCGTCAGCAGCGCGCCCAGCAAAACAACCGCGATCAACACAACGGCGATGATCAACACCGGGCCTTGCCGGGACGCGGTGGGCGCCTGGCGCGCTCGAACGGGGGGCGTCGGCGCGGTTGCCGCCTTTGAGGAAGCCATCCCTTCCAGGAGGTCTACATGTTCCCCAAAGGCATCGAGCATCCCGTCCAGCGCGTTCACGCGCTGGTACATGGCGTCTCTGACCTGTTGGGGCCACTGCTCGGTGATCGCCAGCGCAATAAAGGAGGCGCGTATCCGTTCGACGATTTCTTTGTGCCGCAGCACCGGGTGATCGATCAGGATTTGCAGGATGTCGCCTTCGGTTTTCGTGTCGATCAGGGCCTGAACGGCGGCCTGGAGTTCGGCTTCTGTAAAGGTAAGCGGGGACTGGTTGGGATCAGCCACGTAGATCACTCCTTGTTGCAGATACAGCATAAACACAACCCCGGCGAAAGAGCGGTTATTCTTGCGGTGCGTTCAGGAGAAGCAGGAGGGTATTGGTTGGGGAAATACCCGACCGCATTGCAAGGCAGCCGTTCTGGTCAGCATAGCATAGTTTGCGTCCACCGCAAGGCGATCAGCGGATGGTCGGGCTGAGGCCAGGATTCGCCCGCATGTTCGATTTCTCGTATAATAAAACACCATCCGAACAACGTGCCGGTGCTATAGGATTTATGGTCATGCCCTTTACTTCCCCTGCCGAGCGCGCGGCACAGCTCCGCGCCGAGATCAACGAGCACAACTATCGCTATTTCGTGCTGAATGCGCCGGTCATCAGCGATCCCGAATACGACGCGCTGTTGGCCGAACTGGAAGCCCTAGAGGCCGAATACCCAGAACTCGTCACGCCCGACTCGCCCACGCGCCGCGCCGGGTCGGACCTGCAACCGGAGTTCCGCAAGGTGCAGCATCCAGGGCTGATCGGCAGCCTGGCCAAAGCCTTCGAGGCCGACGAAATCCGCGCCTGGCGCGACCGCATCACCAAGCTGCTGCCACCGGGCACGCCGCTGGATTACACCCTGGAACCCAAGCTGGATGGCCTCTCGGTGGTGCTGACTTACGAAAACGGCGTGCTGACTCTGGGCGCGACACGCGGCGATGGCGTGATCGGCGACGACGTGACGGCCAACATCCGCACCATCCCGACCGTGCCACTGCGCATCCCCGTGACCAAAGACGGCCCACCTGCCCCCCCCCGGCTGGTCGTGCGCGGCGAGGCGTACCTGCCCCTCTCGGCATTCGCCACCCTGAACGCGCGCCAGCGCGAGGCCGGGGAGATGGTCTTCATCAACCCGCGCAATGCCGCCAGCGGCGCGCTGAAAAATAAGGACCCTCGTGAAACGGCCCGCCGCCCGCTGCGCGTCTTCGTCTATGCCATCGTAGACGCCGACGGCGCGATCCCGACCACCCAGTGGGAGCGTCTGAACTACCTGCGCGCGCTGGGATTCTCCGTGCCGCCGGACGTGGCCCACTACGCTGATCTGGAGAGCCTGATCGCGGCCATCCCTACCTACCAGGAGCGCCGCCGCACCTATGACTATGAGACCGACGGGCTGGTGATCAAGGTCAACGACCAGCGCATTTCCGACGGGTTAGGCGTGATCGGTGCGAAGAACCCGCGCGGCATGATCGCCTACAAGTTCCCCGCTGAAAAAGGTCAGACCAAGCTGATCGACGTGGCGTTCTCCATCGGGCGGACCGGGGTGCTCAAGCCGGGCGCGATTCTAGAGCCGGTCTTCGTCGGCGGCACGACCATCCGCAACGTCAGCCTGCACAACTTCGACCAGATCGCTGCCAAAGACATCCGCATCGGCGACACCGTGATCGTCAAGCGCGCGGGCGACGTGATCCCCTACATCGAGGGTGTGGTCTTGGAAGACCGCGACGGCAGCGAGACGCCTATCACCGTGCCGACGGCCTGCCCCTATTGCGGCCAGGCCGTCGTGCGTCCAGAAGGGCTGGTCGATTACTATTGCTCCAATCCCTACTGCCCGGAGCGCGTCTTCCGCAGCCTGGAATTCTTCGTCTCGCGCGGCGCATTGGACATTGAGGGCCTGGGCACGATGACGGTTAAGCAGTTGATGGACGTGGGGCTGATCAAGGACGAGGCAGACATCTTCTACCTCAAGGCCGAAGACCTGCTGGCCCTGGACCGCTTCGCCGAGAAGAAGGTCGAAAACCTGCTCAAGGGCATCGAGGAGGCCAAACACCGCCCGCTGTACCGCCTGATCACGGCGTTGGGCATCGAGGGCGTGGGCGAAGTCATGGCGCGCACGCTGGCAGATTACTTCGGCAGCGTGGACGCCCTGGCGCAGGCGTCCGTGACGGAGCTGATGCAGGTCGAGGGCGTCGGGCCGAATGTGGCCCAGGCGATAGTGGACTGGTTCGCCGACCCGTTTCACCAGACGCTCATCGCCAAGCTCAAGGCGGCGGGCGTGACCATGACCGCCGGGGAGCAGCCGCCCGTTGCCAGCGACGCGCTGGCCGGGCTGACCTTCGTCATTACCGGAACGCTGCCCACGCTGAGCCGCGAGGAAGCGAAGGCGCTCATCGTGGCGCACGGCGGCAAGGTGGTGGACAGCGTGAGCAAGAAGACGAGCTATCTGGTCGTGGGCGAGGCGGCGGGGAGCAAACTGGTCAAGGCACAGCAGTTGGGCGTGCCCATATTAGATGAAGACGCCCTGCGCGCGCTGATCGCGGGCGGCGGACTGTCTGGGGAAGCGCCCGCACAGCAGTAAGGGCGACGTATGCGTCGCCCCTACACAACATGTAAACCGGTAGAGGCACCCCATGACGCGCCCCTACATCCCCTCGATCAGGCCATAGTTCCGCAAGACATGCAGTATCTCCACTGTAATCTTGCCCGCCCATTCTCGTTTGGCGATCTCCCAGATGTCTTCATACTGTCCCCACTGCCAGCCGGGCCACCAGCCGCCATCCTCGCCCTGACGGGCAATCTCCCGTTCCAGGGAATGCGCCACCGCCTCCGGCAGAAAGCGCGCCAGGATCGAATCCGGCGACGGGGCCAACCACACGACGCGCACTTCGGCGTAATTCTCGTCGGTCGGCGGATAGCGGGCAAAGGTGGCACGGATTTTGTGTTCCACCTCGTTTTTAAAAGCCGTCGGCAGGTATGGCGCGGCGCGCTGCCAGCACAGGATGTTGTACCGGTACAGGCCTCCAATCGTCTCCTCACATGCCAACACCTTGCGGGCACGATAGGTGATGGTCCTGAGCAGCTCGTTGGAAACCCATTGGGCATAGCAATACAGATAGCCCAGCAGTTCTGCGCTGGGATTGGCCCAGTCAGCCCCTTCAGGCGGGCGAAGCTCACTCACGCGCCACCAGGGGGCGTGCGGTTCAGCATTCACGTTCAGGTACGTCGCAGGCCAGTAATCGTCCACCAGGTCATAGGTCGAAACCAGGTAGTGAATGGCGCGCGCGACCAGGGGATGATCCGCACCGGTGTTCACCGCGACCATGTATTGCAGCGCGACCGAAGTTGCCATCGGCGACGACGCCCCCAGGCGGAAATCCGGCTCGATGCCATGCCCAAAGCCGCCGTCGGCGTTCTGGTAATCCGCCAGCGCCGCCAGAACGGCCTCCGCCGGACCACGCTCGAAATAATATTCAAATAACCGCAGGTCGAGCGGACGGGCATAAGTACGGATAAACTCGCGGGCCTGTTCAAAACCGCGTCGGGTGAGTTTCATCACGCACCTCAATTCCAGGGCAGCGCGTCCAGGGTTGGTTAAAATTATAGAGGAAGTGTGAGCAAACCTCAATGAGATCGCAAGGGGCGCTCCCCACGCTGCCGGGCAGTTGTGTGATCGCCGCGCCGGAGCGTCCCCCGGTCAGGCGCACCGCCGAGCAAAAAAACGCCTATATCCTGTTTTGCACTGCTATTGCACTCCCGAAACATATCCCTGCACCAGTTCTGCACGCTGCCCGTTGACTCCTGTTTCGACCTTGTGCTAAGTTGGGAAAGGGCTGTTTCTACACATCTGTATGGTGGCCGATTCCGGCCCAGCTCATCCACGCACGTTGCCGCCCACTTTCGAGCATATTGCATAAGAGAGCACTGTACACTATAATGCATTCATGAAGTGAAATTTCACTTCAGGCTCAGGAAACAGCATCTATCTACGCCTTTTTGCTTTCCGGGGCGCTTTGCGTGCGATCTTCTGAAATAAAATTTCTGGGGAGCATGGCGCTGGAAAAAAGCCTGTCCAGTCCTATTGACCTGATCCGGACCTGCTACATGGACCTGTCGAGTGCAGAACGGAAGGTGGCCGACTGGGTAATGGCCCATCCGTCAGAAGTTGCGCCAGCGCCGATTTCGGAAACCGCACGCAGCGCCGGGGTCAGTGAGGCGACCGTGGTGCGCTTCTGCCGTTCACTGGGGTATAAGGGCTACCTGGAGTTCAAGTTCCGCCTGACCTACAGTCTACTGGGCAACCCTGCCCAGGCCGTACACGATGCCATCCGGCCCGGCGATAGCACCGAGCAAATTGTGCACAAGGTGTTCGCCTCTGGCATCGCCGCCCTGCACTACACCCTCACGCTACTGGATGTGGATGCGCTGTCTCAGGCGGTCGAGGTGATCGGCGCGGCCCGGCAAATCCTGGTGGTCGGCGTGGGAACTTCGACGCCCTTTGCGCTGGACCTGATGAACACGCTGATCCGACTGGGGTTGAATTGCATGGCGACCGCCGACCCTTGCCTGCAACTGACCAAAATTGCCCTGATGGACGCGGGCGACGTGGTGATCGCCATTTCGCACAGCGGCGCATCGGCAGACCCGGTGAATGCCCTGCGCCGTGCCAGAGAACGTGGGGTGTGCACCATCGCCATCACCGGCTGTGCGCCCTCGCCCATCACACGGTACGCCGACGTGGTGCTGCTGTGCGGCGCACGCGAGACGCGCCCAGAACCCTTGATCGCCCGCCTGGCGCAATTGGCAATCAGCGACGCCATCTACATGGCCCTGGCGATGCAGGACCTCGACGCAACCAACGCCAAAGAGCGCAACATTTGGGAACTTATCCTCGACAAAGTGACCGACGCCTGAACGCCGCCAAGCGGCGAAAGGAGGTGACGCTGCAAGCACCGGTAGTATGTCTGCGAAAACTTGCTTTCTGCGTCCGCAAGTTGTGCCTACACAAGTCCTTTCTGCATGACCTCAAGGAGAAAGAAAGATGAACCGTCGTAATTTCCTGCGTAACAGCGCCCTGATGAGCGCGGGCCTGGCTTTTCCGGGGATGCTTTCGTTCATCGAGTACCGCCGCGCCCACGCCCGGCAGCAGCCGCTGCGCGCCGCGTTCTCCAGCGGTGGTCTGGCCGGAACCTGGAATGCCCAGGGCCAGGAAGCCGCCCTCTACATGGCCGATCTGTTGGGCGTGGAGATCACCTGGTTCGACGGTGAATTCAACCCTTCGGTCCAGCGCAATAAGGTCGATCAGATGGCGACCGAGCAGTGGGACTTCGTCGCCATCCAGCCAGGCAGCATCGACGTGCTGATCGAGCCGGTGACGACCATGATCAACAACGGCATCCCCTTCATCGACATGGACGTGCTCGTGGCGCCGCTGGGCCAGCTCCCTGAAATGGGCGTGCTGACCTTCATCGCCCCGGACAACGTGTTTATGTCCGAGTCGGTGGTCAAGAAGCTGGTCGAGAAGATGGAAGGCGCGGGCAAGATCTTCCACATCGGCGGCGAACCCGGTCACACCGGCGCGCAGGCCCGTCGGCAGGGCTTCTATAACATCGTCAACCAGTACCCGGACATCGAGGTCGTCGATGACCAGCCGGCCAACTGGAACGTCACCCGCGCGGCGGAAGTGACCGAAGCCGTGCTCAATGGCCACCCCGACCTCAAGGCCATCTTCGCCGACAACGACGACATGGCTCTGGCAGCGGCGCAGATCGTCGAGAACGCCGGACTGAGCGGCCAGGTGCTCATCGGTGGCGTGGACGCGATGTCCCCGGCCATCCAGGCTGTGTACGAAGGCCGCCTGGTGGCGACCGCCCGCAACTCGGCCTCCCGTATCCATGCCTGGTCGGTGGTGGTGGGCGCTTATGCCGCAACCATCGGTCTGGAGCAGGCGCGGCAGGAAATTCCCAGCTTCATCCTGGCAGACGGCCCGGCCATCTACGCCGACATCGACACGAACCCCGAACTGGCCGAGGAACCCTGGAAGCTCCGCTCCTACGGCCTGAGCACCGCCCCCGGCCAGATTTGGGCGCAAGATAACTTCTTCCTGTTCTAAGCCAGCGTGACCGCCGCACCCTTCCCCCGATCTGGGGAAAGGGATGCCCATCCACAAGTCACATCTTTCCCTTCCCTCGGCGACGACCTGGCCGAGGGAAGGGCCAGAAATGGGGGCGTGGTCGCAGGCGTATGTTCTGAGGGAGGTTGCGGTGAGTTCACCGACCCCGGTACTTGAGCTAAAGAACATCTCCAAGAATTTCGGCGGTCTCCAGGCGCTCGACGGCGTGGACTTCGACCTGCGCGAGGGCGAGACGCACGCCCTCGTCGGCGAAAACGGCGCAGGCAAAAGCACGCTGATGCGCATCCTGGCCGGGGTCTACCCGGAATATGAGGGCGAATATTTGCTGGATGGCCAGCGCGTCCGGCTTCAGAACCCCAACGAAGCCCTCCAACGCGGCATCGGCATGATCCATCAGGAATTGAGCGTCATGCCGGAGCTTTCGGTGGCCGAAAACCTCTTTTTGGGCCACCAGCCCACCACGCGCTGGGGCGTCGTCGATTGGAAACGTATGAATGTCGTCGCCGAAGAAGAGTTGGGCAAGTTGGGCTTTGGCAACATCGATGTCAAGCAACCGCTGGAAAAGTATTCCCTGGGCACCCAGCAGGTGGTGGAAGTGCTGCGTGTGATCCTCTCTGGCGCGCGCGTGCTGATTATGGATGAGCCGACCACCGCGCTTTCCCCTGCCGAGGTTGAGCGATTGATCCAGTTGATCGATGCGCTCCGTCAGCAGAAGCGCAGCATTATTTATATCTCGCACTTTTTGGACGAGGTCATGCGCGTGGCCGACCGCATCACCGTGCTGCGCGACGCGCGCAAGGTCGCCACGCTGGCCCGCGCCGAAACGACCATGAACCAGTTGATCTCGTTGATCCTGGGGCGCGAGGTCAACGCGACCCTGCCCGCTGCTACCTCCATTTCGCACGAACACACCCTGCTGGAAGTCAAGGGCCTGACGGCGGACGTGTATCAGGACGTGAGCTTTTCCATCGGCCAGGGAGAAATCGTCGGGCTGTATGGGGCCATCGGCGCAGGGCATTTCGACGTGGCGCGTACCCTGTTCGGTATGTACCGCTTCGACAGCGGCACCATCATTGTGGACGGCCACACCTTCCCGCGCAATTTCTCAGCCCGTTACGCCATCCAGCACGGGCTGGCCTATGCGACCGAGTCGCGGCGCAAGAGCCTCTTTTTAGACAACGCCATCTACAAAAACATCACCCTGCCCCACCTGAGCCGCATCGGCAAATATATCCCCCGGCAAACCCAGGAGTTGGCAGTGGCCCGCCCAGCCATGGCGACGGTCAACGTGCAGCCGCCCGACCCGCTCAACCCGGTCGGCAAGCTCAGCGGCGGCAACCAGCAGAAGGTCGCTATCGCGCGCTGGCTGACCTTTCCGCCCAAAGTCTTCATCATGAGCGAACCGACGCGCGGCATGGACGTGGGCGCCAAAAGCGAGGTGCTGGGCACGCTGCGCAATTTCCGCAATGAGGGCTACGGTGTGCTGGTGGCCTCTTCTGAGCCGGAAACCGTGCTGGCCGTCTCGGATCGCATTCTGGTCATGTCGCGCGGGCATATCGTCGCGCACATGGAAAACAAGAACCTGGACAAAGATGTTCTGATGAGGTTGCTATGACCGTCCAAACCGAAACCCCCGCTGTCACCTCCAAGCCCCCGGCGGCTGTCCCGACCTGGCGGCGCTGGATCACTGTCCTGGCGCCGTTGTGGACGCTGCTGGCGCTGGGGCTGTTCTTCAGCATCACGTCGCAGACCTTCTTGCGCCCGATCAACCTCAATAACATCCTGGTGCAAATCTCCACCCTGGCGATCTTCGGCACCGGGCTGACCTTCGTGCTGCTGACGGGCGAGATCGACCTGAGCGTGGCGGCGCTGGCCGGGCTGAGCGGGATGCTTTCCGCGCACCTGTTCACCAACCTGGGCTGGCCCGATCCCTGGGCCTCGTTCATCGGCATCGGCGCGGCCACCCTGCTGGGGCTGCTGAGCGGACTGGCAAGCGTGCGCTTTCGCATCCCGACCTTCATGGCGACCCTGGCCGTGCAGTTGATCGCTACCGGGCTGGTGCTGTTCATCAGCCAGGGGCGCGTGGTCAACGTCACCCCGCTGTCTGACACATTGGGCACAGAGCGCATCGGCGGGCCGGGCGGCATCCAGATTTTGATCGTTGTGGCGCTGATCACGCTGTTGATCGGACATCTGGTGCTGCGCTACACACGCTTCGGGCGCTATATCTACATGACCGGGGCCAGCAAGCCGGCGGCGCGGCTGGCAGGCGTGAACACCGACCGGATCATCATCATCGCCCTGACCATCTGCGGCTTCACAGCGGGCATCGCCGGGATCGTGCACGCGGGCCGCGTCGCCAGCGCCCAGCCGCAGATCAACGGCGACTTCCTGATCGACGCCATCGGCGCCGTGGTGCTGGGTGGCACGTCGCTCAACGGCGGGCGCGGCGGCATCATGCAGACGATTATCGGCCTGCTGATCTACGGCACGCTGCGCAACGGCCTGGATAACATCCCCCAGATCGACCCCATGTTAAAGAAGGTCATCACGGGCATCGTGCTGCTCGGCGCGCTGGTGGTCAACCTGCTGTTCTCTGGCAAGGCCCCACGCGACCGCACCGGATGAGGCCACTTTTTTCCGAAAGACGACCGTGACCGTGTAGGGGGCACGCCAATGGCGTGCCTCTACCTGTGTGTTTAGAATCTGCCCCATTCCCAACCCGGCAACTCAGGAGTCAGGATGAACGAGGACATCTCCCCCAACTACCGCCCGCTCGATGCGCAGACTGTCATCCCCTACACCAAAGCACGCCCGGAACTGCGCGACCTGTTTTCGCCCAACGAAGACCTGGAAGCCATTGAAGTCGGCGACGGCAACCTGAACCTGGTCTTCAAAATCTGGGCCAAAGCCGATCCCAGGCGGACGGTGGTCTTCAAGCAGGCGCTGCCTTACCTGCGACTCGTGGGCGATAGCTGGCCGCTGCCCACCGACCGCGCTCGTATCGAGGCCGAGGCGCTCATGGTCGAGTACCGCCTGTGCCCGCAGCATACGCCCAAGGTCTACTTCTACGACCCCGACATGTACCTGACGGCGATGCAAAACCTCGACCGGCACATCATCATGCGCAAGGGCCTCAACGACGGCATCCGGTATCCCCACTTCGCCGAGCATATCGGCGTTTTTCTGGCCCGCACCCTCGGCGGCACCTCTGACCTGGTGTTAGACTATCGCACCAAGAAGCTGGAAGTGGCGCGCTTTATCAACCCGGAACTGTGCAAGATCACGGAAGACCTGATCTTCACCGAGCCGTATCGCTACACGCCCCGTAATGGCTTCCACAAAGAGCTGGAGCCGCAGGTGCTGGCCCTCCAGGCCGACGAGGCGCTGCGCGTGGAAGTGGCGCAGATGAAGGAAAAGTTCATGACGCACGCCCAGGCGCTCATTCACGGCGACCTGCACACTGGCAGCATCATGGTCAACCAGGAAGAAACCTATGTCATCGACCCGGAGTTCGCCTACTACGGGCCGATGGGCTTCGACATCGGCGCGGTGATCGGCAACCTGTTCCTCAACTACGCCGCGCAGGAAGTCCGTATGCCTGACCCCGACCAGCGCGCCGACTTCCGCAAGTATCTCACCGACACCGTGATCCAGTTGTGGCAGGTGTTCGTGCGCGAATTCCAGTCCTACGTGTGGGATCACGTCGATCCGATCAACATGCCAAAGGCATACCAGGAAGACTACATGCTACGCGTGCTGCAAGATTCGGCGGGCCTGGGCGCGTGCAAGATGATGCGCCGCGTGATCGGGCTGGCGGGCGTCTCGGATATTCGCGGCATCGAAGATGTGCACCAGCGCGCCATCGCGGGCAGCCTGGCGTTGAATATCGGCGTGGCCCTGATCAAGCGGCGGCGCGAGATTCGCACCATCGAAGACCTGGTGGAGATCGCCACCGCCTGCCGCCCGACTTATCCTTGGAAGCGTTGATTGTGTGGATTTCGTAGGAGCGCAGCATGTTGCGCTCCTACAGCGCCCTACCCCCAAACGAGGAACCAGACGATGATCGAAGAAACCCGCACGGTATTCTGGGAAAACGGGCAGGTGTGTATGATCGACCAGCGCATCCTGCCAGACACCTTCGCCATTAACCGCTACGATACCTATCACCAGGTGGCCGACGCGATCCAGACAATGGTTGTGCGCGGCGCGCCGGCCATCGGCGCGGCGGCAGGCTTCGGCATGGCCGTCGCAGCGCAGAACAGCCGGGCCACCTCTCTCGAGGCGCTACGCGAGGAGCTGCGCCAGGCAGCGAAGGTGCTGGCCGCCTCCCGCCCGACGGCGGTCAACCTGTTCTGGGGCATCCGGCGCATGATGCAGGTCGTCGATAACCCTGCGCTCGATTCGGTTGATCAGCTCCGCGCAGCCATGCTCGCCGAGGCGCAACGGATCGCGGATGAGGACATCGAGATCAATCAGCGCATGGGCGCCAACGGCGCGGCGCTGGTGCCGCAGGAAGCCACCATCATTCACCACTGCAACACCGGCAGCCTGGCGACGGTCGGCTGGGGCACAGCCCTCGGCGTAGTCCGGTCGGCCTGGCAGCAGGGCAAAAAGCTGCACGTCCTGGTCGATGAAACCCGTCCGCGTCTGCAAGGCGCACGCCTGACGGCCTGGGAACTGAAGAACCTGGGCATCCCCCACACCCTGATCGCCGACGGCGCGTCGGGCCACTATATGCGACGACGCGGTGTGGACCTGTGTCTGGTCGGGGCAGACCGCATCGCTGCCAACGGGGACGCGGCCAACAAGATCGGCACCTACAACCTGGCGGTGGTCGCCCACGAAAACTGGGTGCCCTTCTACGTGGTCGCGCCCTTCTCCACCGTCGATCTCTCCACACCACACGGCGACCTGATCGAGATCGAGGAGCGGGCGGCGGAAGAAGTGACCCACATCGGCGGCGTGCGTATCCCGCCGGAAGGGACGCCCGTCGGCAACCCAGCCTTCGATGTGACGCCTAACCATTACATCACCGCCATCGTCACCGAGTACGGCGTGGTGCGCCCGCCGTTCAACGTCAACCTGCGCAAGATCGCCGACCAGATCGCCCAAGAGCGCGAGCGCGCCCAGGCCTGAGTCCGGGTGCTTGCCGGCTCACCAGGAGAAAATGCCGCATGGAATGGTTCAACCAGCCCCCGTTTTGCAGCATCGAAGGCGACGTGATCACCGTCCGCACCGGGCCGCAGACCGACTTCTGGCGCGAGACGCACTACGGCTTCACCCGCGATTCGGGCCACTTTTTCTACCAGAATGTGACCGGCGATTTTGTCGCGGAGGTGAAGATCACCGGACAGTATACGGCGCTCTACGATCAGGCCGGGCTGATGGTCCGGCTGGACGAAACATGCTGGCTTAAGACCGGCATCGAGTACGTAGATGGAGTGCAACAGGCCAGCGCGGTCGTCACGCGCGACTACTCGGACTGGTCGGTGGCGCCGTTGCCACACAACCCGCCGGCGCTCTGGCTGCGCATCACGCGCAAAGGCCCCGCCGTCGAGGTGCATTATTCGCTTGACGGAGAAACCTATCTGCTGCTGCGGCTGGCCTACCTGACGCCGGTGGAGACGGTCAGCGTCGGGCCGATGTGCGCCACACCAGACGGGGACGGCTTCACGGTGACGTTCGAGGGCTTCACCGTGCGACACCTCTAAGCTACACAATCCGTAGCGGCGGCTTGCAAGCCGCCGCTACAGCGGATTTTCGCCCTCACCCCTTCACGCCCGACAGCGCGATCCCGGCGATGAAGTAGCGCTGCGCGAAGATGTAGACGATCAGCACCGGCAGCATCACCACCACTGCCGCCGCCATCACCAGCGGCCAGTTCGTCTGGCGGAAGGCCGTCGTGCTGGCGTTGAAGTAGGCCAGGCCCAGTTCCAGCGTGCGCAGGCTCTGGTCGCGCGCGATCAACAGCGGCCACAACAGGTCGGTCCAGGTGCCCATGAAGGCGAACACGCCCAGCGTCGCCAGGGCCGGCCCGACCAGCGGCAGAAAAATGCGCGTGAAGATCGTGAATTCGTTCGCGCCGTCCACTTTCGCCGCATCGTGATAATCGCGCGGCACGCCCAAAAAAGCCTGCCGCAACAGAAAAATGCCGAACGTGCTGGAAATGCCGGGGATGATGAGGCCCTGGAAGGTGTTCACCCAGCCCAGCCCGAACACGATCAGGAACAGCGGGATCAGCGTGATCTGGAACGGGATCATCATCGTCGCCAGGTACAGGATGAAGATGATGTCCCGGCCCATGAAGTTCAGCCGCGCGAATCCGTAGGCCGCCATCGAGCAGACGATCAACTGGCCGAATACGGTGAAGAACGTGACGATGATCGTGTTCACAAAATAGCGGCCAAAGGGCACCAGCGTGAACAGGCGCGTGTAGTTAGAAAAGTCCAGCGTTTCGGGGAAAATCTGTGGCGGGTAGCTGAACACCGCACCCGAAGGTTTGAGCGAGGTCGTGACCATCCACAGGAACGGCACGACCATCATCGCCGTCACCAGGATCAACACAGTGTAGCCGATAATTTTAGCAGGGATTTCAAAACGGCTCTTGGCCCGGACCATGTCACAAGCTCCCAGCGTCTAAGCGACAAGCGTCAAAGCGAAATACGCTGGCGGTCTGCGGTTGTGGGCAGCTATCTGCCGACGGCTGATTGCTGCTTGCTAACCGCTAAAACAGCGTTTCCTCACCCCGGCGGCGGGTGTACCACACCTGCAAGACGGTGAGCACGAAGATCACCGCGAACAACACCCATGCCTGCGACGCCGCGTAACCCATATCGAACTCCTGGAAGGCGCGCAGGTAAATGCGGTATACGGCCACGTCGGTCGAATCCAGCGGCCCGCCGCGTGTGATCACGTACACGGGCGAGAACACCTGGAACGAGCCGATCACCCCCGTCACCGCCAGGAAAAAGGTGGTGGGCCGCAACAACGGCAGGGTGATGCGCCAAAAATTCTGCCAGCGGTTAGCCCCGTCAATGGCCGCCGCCTCATATAACTCCTGTGGGATGGCCTGCAAGCCCGCCAGCCAGATCACCATCTGGAAGCCCGCACCTTTCCAGATGGTGATCAAGACCAGGCTGGGCAAGGCAGTGGCCGTGTCGCCCAGCCAGTTCACGCCGGGCAGCCCTAACTGGCTAAGCACATAGTTGACAATGCCTACGTTCGGGTCCAGCAGTGTGATCCAGATGACCGACACCGCCACCCACGATGAGATCACCGGCATAAAGAACAGCGTGCGGAAAATATACACGCCGCGCAATTTCTGGTTCATCACCAGCGCGATGATCAGGCTAATCGCCATCCCCAGCGGCACGGCCATGATCGTGTACTTGGCCGAGTTGCCCATCGCGTTCCAAAAGCGCCGGTCGCCCATCAGAAAGTCGTAGTTGTCCAGGCCGATGAAGTTGGCGCTTTGCAGGTTTGGCCCATGCCAGTCGGTGAACGACAGGTAGAAGCTGAACACCAGCGGGATAAAGACAAACGCCAGCAGGTGTAAAAACGACGGCAAAATAAACAGGTAGCCGACGCGCTCGTTGGAACGGCTCCAAAACCGCTGCCACAGGTTCAGCTTCTTCGGCGCGGCCCGCCGGACGCCGATAGCGGCTTCTTGCTGCATAACCCCTCCTTGAGGCATTGTGGGGGCGCAGTATACTGCGCCCCCACGGGAAACCCCTTGCCCCCGGCAGCAGCAGACCGAGTCCACCGCTGCAAGCGGGGATAAGCCAGTGCGCTTAGCGGCTCAACTCGCGGTTGATTTCCTCCACCGCCGAGGCGACTTCGGTCTGCACGTCGCCGCCCGCCAGGATACGCTCCATCATCGAGTCGAGGATGCTCTCGATGGTCGGCCAGTTGGCGTAGAGCGAGCCGTAGGGACGGCGGCCATTGGCGGCCTCGTCAAAGAAGACCTGCTCGATCTCCGGGTATTCGGCAGACTCGACCGCAGCGGCAGCCGCTTCCATATTGGCCGAGATCTCCAGGCCGGTGATGACTTTGGTGCTCTGGTATTCCACATCCGTCAGCGTTTCGACGAACTGGCAGGCCGCCAGCAGGCGGTCCGGATCATTGGCGACGGCAGCGTTGATCATCCAGCCGGACTCGTAGATCACGGTCGCGTCTTCGACGTTGCTCGGCTGACCGACGACGGCCACGCGCTCCGGCGTGTAGTTCTGGCTGTTGCGCATCCCGACCAGTTCCCAGTGACCGCGATCAAACATGGCGACATGGCCCAACAGGAAGTGCTCGATGAAGCCCATCTCCTGCACCATCTGGTCCAGGGCCGAGGGCGTCGGAGCGACGCCGTATTCCAGCGCCAGGTCACGCAGGAAGGTAATGGCCTCGATGCTCTCCGGCGAGTCCAGGTAGCCGCTGGCAGTGGTGCCGTCCGGCGAGATCACATCCGAGCCATTCTCCCAGGTGCGGTAAATCCACTCGAAGGTCCACTTGCGCACGCGGAAGCCATACTGCACGACGTTCTCGGCGTCGAAATTCGGGTCCAGGCGGTTGCGGCCCTGGTCGTCCAGCGTCAGCCGCTGGGCGATGTCTAGCAGGTCATCCCACGTCCAGTCCGAAGTCGGCGGCTCAACGCCCGCGCGCTCGAACGCCTCCGGGTTATAGTAGATCACCATTGGGGTGAAGCCGTCCGGCAGGCCCCACAGCGAGCCGTCTTCGCGCTGGTGGATCGCCAGCACCGCCGGGAAGAAGCGGTCCAGATTCAGTTCCGGCACCAGCGGCAGGCATTCCCGCAGGTCCAGCAGATAGCCGGTATCGACCACGCGGGCCAGCGTGGAGGCGTCCTGATACCACACGTCCGGGGCGGTCCCGGCGGCCAGGTCCACCAAAAGCTGCGTGTCGAATTCGGGCGGCGCTTCGAGCGACTCGATGGTGACGTTCGGGTGCTCAGCCATGAAGTTCGCCAGCACTTCTTCCTTCGCCAGGTCCAAGGGCGTGCCCTGCTCTTCCGGCGTGACTTCAAAGCCGATCACGCGCAGCGTGACGGGGTTGCCCTGCGCGTTCACCAGCACAGGAAACACCAGGACGACCAGCAGAATCAACGGAATCCACTTCTTCATCTTGTCCTCCCTTAGAAAGCAGGTTTGTTCTGGGGCAGACCGGACGGATAGGCAGCAGCGGTGTGCAGCGATAGCATATAGTCTATACATTCTGCGCCTGAATGTCTAGTCAACCCGGCGGCGAAAAGAGGGCGGCTTGGGCAAACTGCCTATACACAACGCCGCTACACCCTTCATTGTATGCGAAAAACGCCCAAAACTGCAAGCATCTTCTCCCTGTCCGCAAGGCAAAAGCATAGACCGCCGCTGAGCAAACCGCACTCGACAAGGGAATCGGGGGGTATCTGGGCGCGTGGAACGCTCCGACGGCGAACCACACGGCGCTGCTCAGCGGCGCGCGGTAAAATCAGGATAGCGATCTTCTTTCACATCTTCCAAGAAGTACACGGATGACACGGACGAGCACGGATTTTCGCGCATTCCTTCCAGTTTCATTTCCGTGTTCATCCGTGTTATCTGTGTCATCCGCGTCCTATTGGAACCACCGGCTCAAGACCTCACCCCGAAGGAGCATCTATGTCCACCGACTCTGTTACCCCCCGCATCGCCATCGTCGGCGCGGGCGGCTACGTCTTCCCGATCCGCCTGGCCGTTGACATCCTCTCGTTCCCCGAACTGCAAGGCTGCACCTTCGCCCTGCACGACATCCACGCCGAGCGCCTTCAGCGCACGGGGAAGCGCATCGCGCGCGTGGTGGAGCGCAACGGCCTGCCCGCTAAAGTGGAGATGACCACCGACCGCCGTGAGGCCCTGCGCGGCGCACAGTATGTCATCATCGCCTTCCAGGTGGGCGGCGTGGAAGCCTACGCCCACGACGTGAACATCCCGCGCCAATACGGCCTCGACCAGTGCGTGGGCGACACGCTGGGGCCGGGCGGCGTCTTTCGCGGCCTGCGCACCATCGCCGTGCTGCGGGACCTCTGCCGCGATATGCAGGACGTGGCTCCCGATGCGCTGATCATCCAGTACGCTAACCCCATGTCGATCAACTGCTGGGCCACCAACCTGCTCGGCGTCAAGACGGTGGGCCTGTGCCACAGCGTGCAGGGCACGTCGCGCATGTTGATCGAGCGGGCGGGCTATCCTTACGACGAAGTATCGTTCAAGTGCGGCGGCATCAACCACCAGGCGTGGTTCACCGCCTTCACCCACCGGGGGCGCGACATCTACCCGGACATCCGCCGCACGATGCTCGAACAGAACCCCTCCCCGGTGCGGGTCGAACTCAAGAACGGCCAGCCGGTCGTGTCGCTGCGGCCCGGCGAGCAGGTGCCGGAGGACCAGATTTACTACCGCGAGGCCGTGCGCACCGAGATCATGCGCACCTTCGGCTACTTCCACACCGAGTCCAGCCATCACGGCTCGGAGTACACGCCCTGGTTCCGCAAGAACGCCGCAACGGTGGATGCCTACATCCCGCAGCGGTGGGACTACTACGCCATCTCGTGCTCCTACCAGAACGTCGAGCAGCAAGAACAGCTCGATGCCCTGATCAACGGGCCGCTGGAATGCTCTGAGGAGTACGGCGCGCAGATCGTCTACGCGATGGAGACGAACCACAGGCGCGTCGTGCACGGCAACGTGCCCAACTACGGCCCGCCAGGCAGCACGCCCGCGCAGTCGAGCGCGCACAACATTCCCAACCTGCCGCGCGAATGCTGTGTGGAGGTGGCCTGCCTGGTGGACGCGAACGGCGTCCAGCCGACAGTGCACGGGCCGCTGCCGCCGCAGTGCGCCGCCATCAACCGCGCCATGATCGGCGTGCAGGAGCTGGCCGTCTACGCCGGGCTGACCGGCGACCGGGACGCAGTGCATCACGCCGTCGCGCTCGACCCGCTGACCGGCGCGCTGCTGACCCTGCCGCAGATTCACAGCATGGTCGAGGCGTTGTTCGCGGCAGAAGCGCCCTGGCTGCCGCAGTTCGCCCGGTAGCATCTACAGATCGCAAGCGAAGTCTTCGCACGACACCTTCCTATGACAACCGTTGTGCGGGCGCGGGGAGGCGGCAGCCCTGCGCCCTTTTTGCCGCCGAATTTCCCTGGCAGACGCGCCGAAACGCCCTATACTGGACAGACAGAAACCCCGGCAGGCATGAGCCTGCTGCCTGTCCCTTCAGCTAAGGAGAGTTCACGCTGTGACACCCAGGTTCAACGTCGGCATCGTCGGCTGCGGGAACATCGCGCCCGCTTACGTCAAATGGTGCCGCACCTTTCCGATTCTGGATGTGGTCGCCTGCGCCGACATCGAGCCGCAACGGGCGCAGGCGTTGGCCCAGGCGCACGACATCCCGACGGCCTGCGCCGTCGAGGACCTGCTGGCCGATCCGTCCGTCCACCTCGTCCTGAACCTCACCGTCCCGGCGGCGCACGCGCCCGTCACCCTGGCTGCCATCCGCGCCGGGAAGCACGTCCATACCGAAAAGCCGCTGGCCGTCACCCGCGAGGACGGGCAGGCCATCCTAAAGGCAGCGCAAGACGCAGGCGTGCGCGTGGGCAGCGCGCCGGATACCTTTTTGGGCGGCGGGCTGCAAACCTGTCGCAAGCTGATCGACGACGGCTGGATCGGGCAGCCGGTGGCGGCGACGGCCTTCATGCTGAGTCACGGGCCAGAAAGCTGGCACCCCAACCCGTTCTTCTTCTACCAGCCGGGGGCCGGGCCGCTGTTCGACATGGGGCCGTACTACCTGACGGCGCTGGTGCACCTGCTCGGCCCGGTCAGGCGCGTAACGGCCTCGGCGCGGGCCTCCTTCCCGGAGCGCATCGCCACCTGCAAGGAGCACTACGGCGAGCACATCCCGGTGAACACCCCCACGCACGTCGCGGGCGTGCTCGACTTTGCCAGCGGCGCAATCGGTACGCTGGTCATGAGCTTCGACGTGTGGGCGCACACCCTGCCGCGCATCGAGATTTACGGTTCTGAAGGCGCACTGGCCGTGCCCGATCCGAACACCTTCGGCGGGCCGGTGCTGGTCCGGCGCGCGGGTGACAGGGAATGGCGCGAAGTGCCGCTGACGCACAACCCCGATACCGGGCGCGGCATCGGCCCGGCGGACCTGGCTTACGCCGTGCGCAGCGGTCGCCCCCACCGCGCCAGCGGCGAACTGGCCTATCACGTGCTGGACCTGATGCACAGCCTCCTCGACGCCTCGGCCAGCGGGCAGCACGTCGCGGTGCAGAGCACGTGCGCGCAGCCCGCCCCGCTGCCGATGGGCCTGCTGCCCGGTGCGCTGGACGAGTAGCGAACAGCCGTCAGCGGTCAGCAATCAGCAGACCCGATGGGCAGGTTTTCGGCGCCGGGGACTCAGGTAGGGGCGACTGGCCGGTCGCCCCTACGGACATCCCCTGCCGCAGCCTGCATTGTACATGAGGTCAGCAGTCATCGGCAGGATCAATCCCCGCTTTCCAGCGTCACCTCGCCCAGGACGAGCAGGCCGTCCGGCGTGGGCTGGCCAGACGGATCGCGCGCGGGCAACAGGTTACCTGCCGTGTCGAACACGCCCAGCGAGACGATATAGCGTCCGGTCGGCGCGTCCGGCGGGAAGAGCATATTGCTCTCGTCGAAGTAGATGATTTCGCCGGGCAGATAGGTGTACAGCGGCTCGATGGGGCGAATCCGCCCCTCGCTGCGATAGGTCGCGCCGGTCTCGACGTGGGTATATTGGAAAAAGCGGCGGTCGGCCCGCTGCGGGGCCAGGGCCAACCAGTTGATCGAAGGCAGGTAGGTTTCCCCGAACCGGGCCGTCGGGGACGCGGCGTAGCGGGTGATCTGGTATTCGCCGCCGAATGTCCCCAAGTTGGCCGGGCACGAACGTGCGCTGGCCGCGAACGCCTCCACCGCGCCCAGGGAGACCACATCGGGCAGGTCGAGGGACGGATCGGGCGTCCCGTCCGGCGCGGCCCCGACCCAGCGTAGGCGCAGGTTCAGCGGGCCGGTTGGCCCGGCGCAGTTCGGCAGCGCCTTGTGGATCACCACCACCTGCCCCGGCTCCCAGCGCGGCGTGGGATACAGCCCGCGCGCCGGGAGAAAGCGGCAGGCGTTCACCGTCTGGCCGTCCACCCCGACCATCTCCACCTGCGCGGCGTAGTTCACGTCCACCGGCTCCGGCGCAGCGGCGTACAGCGTCAGGTCGGCATAACCCTCGTCGGGCCGCTCCTGCACGGTATAGCCCAACACCTGCGGCACGCCCGCCGTCTCCGCTTCGACGCGCTGCACGCCCTCGATCTGGGCGAACGCTTCCGGCGAAATGGCAACCTGGCGCATTGCCTGCGCCGCCGGATCGACGATCAGCCCCAGCACGATCACCAGCAGCCACGCAGCGGCCAGCCCGACACCGAGCGGATTCAGGGGCGTCAATGCGGCAAGCGAAGATAGGGACAACCCGGCGCTCCGACCCTTTCCCGGTGCACCTGTTGGCGTATCCTGGCGGTTGAGTCGCGCGCCTGCTGGCAGCAGCGCCGCGAACCCGGCCCCGATCCACAACGCCGCCGCCGGGAGGCCAGGCGCGTAGTAGCGCAGCGGCGCGTAGATCAGGATATTGCTGAGGTACACGCCCGATAGCAGCAGCAGGTTGCGGAAGACCACCACCACGATCACGACCAGCATCAGGCCACCCATCAGCGCAAAGGCCCGCAGGTCCGCCCCATTCCGGCGAACGCCCGCGCGGACCAGCCCCCACAGCCCCGCCGCCAGTCCCAAGCCGGCGGCCAAGGCATACAGCCGCACGAAGGCAGCGCGGGGATTCAACTGGTTCAGCGGCCCCAGGTACGATCCCAGCGTGTCGTTCAGAATATCGCCCAGCACCTGCCAGGAGAGCTTTAAGTCTTGCAGGGCGCGCGCGGCCCATTCCCTCAGCCAGTCATAGCGCCCCCACACACTGCCGTACTGCGCCAGGTTCAGCAGGCCGATCCCCAGGACGATCAGCAGCAGGACGCCCATCCCGGCCAGCGCGATGAGCAGCCGACGCCGTCCCATGCCGTGCAGGGCCGCCCTGCCGATGACGATCAGCACCATCAGCAGGTCGAAGCCCAGCACGGCCCAACCAGTGATCTTGGTAAGCACGGCCAGCAGGCCGCCCGCCAGCAGCAGCACGGTCCAGAGGGCTACCGACCGCCCAGCCTGGCGATCTTCTCTGGCCCCCTTGTCGGTAAGCGCCATCAGCAGCCTGGCCGCACAGTAGAGGTTCAGCGCGCCAGTCAGCAGCAGCAGGGTATCGTTGTTGATCACGACCTCGAACATGGTCGGCTCAAAGGCCAGCAGCGCCGCCCCGACCAGGGCAATCGCAGGCCGACGCGGGAACAAAACCCGCCCGGCGGCGTAGGTCAGGGCTGCCGCCGCCAGCGCAAACGCCAGTCCCAATATCCGCAGCCCGTAGGCGGCAGTTACCGTGCCCGACAGCGGCAGGTTATAGGCGCGCGTCGTGATGGTACGGGTCAGGGATGGCTCGGCGTCGCCGACGCACAACAGCGGCGGATGGTTGCCCGGCGGCACCGGCTCGCCGTCGTCCAGCAAAGCCACCAGCGGATACGCCAACCAAAAGTATAGCGGTGGCTGGGTGGCCTGGCGCAGATCGGGGTCTTCTTCCGGCGGATAATCCTCGCGCGTCGGCAGGCGGCCATGCACCTTCCAGAAGCGCAGCACGTTGTAATAATCCTGCTCGTGCGTCTGCCACAGTGGAAGCTGGGCCACACCGATCAGCCCCAGCACCAGCCGCACGGCCAGGATTGCCAACAATGCTCTCCGCGCCGTCATCGAGAATCCTCTTCTTCTGCGTCCAATGTTGCCGGCTCACGCGGGCCGCGCGTGGGCCTGCGCATAGGCCCGGCTGATGCTGTCGGCGATCTGGCGGATCGTCTCTTCCGGCAGGGTATGGCTGGAAGGCAGATACAGCCCGGTCTGCCACAGGCGATCCGCCACCGGACACGGCGCGGCGCGGAAGCCAGGGATTTTCTGAAGCACAGGCTGCTGGTTCATCGGACAGAAGAAGGTGCGTGTGTCGATGCCGTCTTGCTTGAGCCAGGCCATCAGGTCATCGCGGCTCAGGCCGAATTCCGGCTGCACCGTCAGCGCATACATCCAGTAGACGTTGCGCGCCCAGTCCAGTTCGACCGGAAGCTGCAAGCCGGGGATGTCGGAAAGATAGCGGTTGTAGGTGTGGGCCACACGCCGCTTCTGCTCGATGATGCGCTCGATCTTGCGCGTCTGGGCCAGGCCCATGGCCGCCTGCATCCCGGTAAGGCGGAAGTTGTAGGCAGCCACCTCGTGCCAGAAGCGCGGCTGTGTGAAGCCCAGGTTGCGCAGCAGACGCAGCTTTTCGGCCAGCGTTGCGTCGTTGGTCGTGACCATGCCGCCTTCGCCGGTGACGATGATCTTGTTGGCGTAGAAGCTAAAGCAGGCCATCTCCCCGAAGCTGCCCGTCATGCGGCCCCGCACGGTTGCGCCGTGCGACTCGGCGCAGTCCTCGATGATCATCAGGTGGTGGCGCGCGGCGATCTCACACAGGCGGTCCATGTCTATCGGGTGGCCGTAAAGATGCACCGGCATGATGGCCTTCGTGCGCGGCGTGATCAGGCCCTCGATCAGGTCCAGGTCCAGGTTCCACGTCAGCGGTTCGGAATCGACCGGCACGGGCACAGCGCCGTTGTGCGAGATGGCGACGGCGCTGGCGATGTTTGTGCTGGCGCTGACCAGCACCTCGTCGCCTGGACCGATTCCGGCAGCAGCGACGGCGATCAGCAGGGCCGACGAGCCGCTGTTGACTGCCACGCCGTACTTGCAGCCGACGTAGGCGGCGAATTCCTGCTCAAACTGCGGGATCGATTCCCCGAACGAGCCGGAGATTTCGCCACGTTTGAGCGCCGCCACGACCGCGTCGATCTCTTCTGGCCCGATTTCAGGTTCAAAAACGGGAATCATTGGCATGGGCGCATTTCCCCTGTTTTCAGCGGATCGGAGGCAATTTGCGTCAGGTCCACGTTGACCTTGTCGTATTCCATCCCCAGGTACGGCCCTTGTTTGACACTGATACACTGCATGTCTTCCAGCACGCGCAGGGCGTGAATGCCATGAATGAGCACGATGGCATCCCCGGCACGCATGGTGATCTCGCGGATGAGCTGACCATCGTTGCTGTACAGTTCGATGACCAGCGCGCCGCGCTGCACCACAAACATCTGCTGCATGTCGTTGATCGTGCGCTGCACCGGGCGATGGTAATGCGGCGCTTCGACGAAGCCGGCCTCGTGGGCCAGCAGCCCGAACTGGAACGACGATTCGGGGGGCGAGAAAAAGGTCGTTTTGGAAACGCGCGTGTCCGCCCAGATGATCTCGGCGTATTTGCAGCCTTTGTACTCGACGGTCTCTACCCCTGTCCTGGCTTCGGTCATCTCCAACGGCCTCCCCTAGTACACGTCCTGATGGCAGAAAAAGCTATGCCCGGTTCGCCCCTGCCGGGGGTAGCTCGCCCGGCATTGAAATGCCGGGCTATGAACGAGAAGTCCACTAAAGTGGACTGGGGCAAGCTGACCCGGCAGATCGGCTTCAGCCCGCTTCAGCGGGCTTGTCATTTGTAGCCGGGAACTTGAGTCCCCAGCGGACGGCGTGCTCAGCCGTTGCGTTGAAAACTTACCTCCGGCGCAACTGTACCCGATCCGCCCGGTATCGGCAATTTTAGAGGAGAACAACCGTGTGGGGAAATACGCTGCTGAGAGAAAAAACGCCGGGGCGGCCAAAGCGGGTCGCCCCGGCGGGAACATTACATCAGGCCGACCTTTTGCGCCCCGGCCTTGAGGAACGCCAGCCCTTCCCGCGCCAATACGGCGGGCGGCTGGTTGGTCGGACGCCACAAGCAGGTCGCCGCCTGCAAATCCGGGTTGATCGCGGCGAAGGACTCCAGCACCAGCGGTCCTTTGTAGCCGGCATCCTTGAGGCCCCGGAACACCTCATCCCAGTTGACGGTGCCGGTGCCGACCAGCCCACGATGGCTCTCGCTCATGTGGATGTAGCCCAACACGTCCCCGGCCTCCACCAACGGCTTATAGAAGCCCTCTTCCTCGATGTTCATGTGGTAGGTGTCGGCGTGCAGCAGCAGGTTATCCGCGCCGACGGCCTTGATCGTGGCACGGGCATCGGCCAGGGAGTTATAGAGGTAGGTTTCGTAGCGATTGCAGGCTTCCAGCGCCAGGGTGATGCCGCGCTGCTTCGCCGCTTCTGCCACCTCACCCAACACATCGATCACCGTCTGGCGTTCGGCAGCCGAGGGCGGCTTGCCGGTGAGCGTACCGAGCGCGTAGGCGATGCAGCCGCCCAGGAACCTGCCGCCCATCTCTGCTGTTTTGTCCAGTGCGCTGATCAAAAAGGCTTTGGCCCGCTGCGGCTGGGCCGGCATATGGGCATCGTCTGGCAGCACCAACGAAGCCACCCCCTCGATACCTGCGTCGGCCAGCGCGCGCCGATGGGCTGCTGCATCGAAGGTCTCCGGCTTAAGCAGCGGAATTTCAATGAAGTCGAACCCGGCCTCGCCGGCCTGGCGAATAGCCTGGTTGCCGGACTCGGTGGTCCATTCCCCAATCCAGACGAATGCGTGTGCTCCATATTTCGGCATACCATGACGCTCCTTTCCTTAAACGCGGCGACAAGCGATCAGTTACAGATGTAGACGTCCCTTACCTATCTTATGTAGGAGGACGGGAGACGCGGGCGATTAACCTCTGGCCTGGGCAATGCGCTGCTGATAATCGTCGGCGCGCAGGGCGGCGAGCGGGTCAGGCGAACGGCCCATCTCCACGCGCACCTGGGCCAGCAGGGGACGCACATCCGTTTCGTAGGCATCCACCAGCGCGCGATGCGCCCCCAGCACATCGCCCTCAAGCTGGCACTGCCGCAGGCGGGGGTAGTCCACGATCAGCGCCTTCGCCAGCGCCACCTGACAGTTGATCACGCTGACCAGCATCCCCTCGATCTTGGACTCGATGTTGAAGTTTTGGTCGATCATATAGGCCACATCTTTGGCCTGATCGCCCGCCGAGACCAGTTCCACGAAAATCTCGAACAGCTCGAACGGATTCACCGACCCGACGATCAGGTCGTCGTCGGCGTACTTGCGAGCGTTGAAGTGGAAACCGCCCAGCCGCCCTTCGTCCAGCAAAATAGCGACGATGTGCGCGATGTTGGTGCCCTGCGCATGGTGACCGGTATCGACCAGCACCTGCGCCCGCTCGCCGAGTTTGAGGCAGGTGGCGTAAGACGTGCCCCAGTCCGGCAGGTCGGTGTGATAAAAGGCCGGTTCAAAGAACTTATATTCCACCAGCATGATCCCATTCGGCGGCAGATGGCGGTACGTCTCCTTAAGGGCGGCCTCCATACGGTGCTTGCGCTCGCGGAAACTATCCTGACCAGCGTAATTGGTGCCGTCAGCAAACCACAGGCTCAACAGACGGCTGCCCGTCTTGCGCATGATCTCGCAGCATTCGACCATGTGCGCGATGGCTTCCTCGCGCACGGCGGCGGAAGGATGGGTAATGCTGCCCAGCTTGTATTGCTCATCCTGGAACAGGTTGGGGTTCACGGCCCCGATCTCCACGCCGTGCTCCCTGGCGAATTGCGTCACGGCGGTCCAGTCGTCGGTCACTTTGTCCCAGGGGATGTGGATGGCGACACTGGGCGCAATGCCGCTGAGACGGTGCACATAAGCAGCGTCTTCCAGGCGCTCCCACAGGTTACGCGCTGCACCAGGCCAGTGGAAGACGTGAAAGCGCGTGCCACCTTCGCTGTAGCCCCACGAGGGCGTCTCGATACGTTGGGCCTTGAGCCGGGCCTTGACCTGCTCCACGTCGATCCCCTGCCCGGCCAGGCGGTCGGCGAGACGTTGGTAATCGGCCTGATAGTCCATGCGTGCCTCCTCCTTATGGATAAAGCAGCCCTGCAACGCAAATCTGGCTGCACAGACGGCCACTATCGTTTATACTATCTATGGGGGACACGAAAACGGTTGCGTTTTCAAACGCGCATCCGTCGCTTGTGGATATTATACAACACACGCCATGCCGTGTAAACGATTACACCCGCTGCTGCCATTTTTATCGGGGGTATCCCAATGGCTACATTCGAGGAAGTCGCCCGCAACCTGCGGCGCAGCGAGACGACCACCATCGGCCTGATCGTGCCGGACAACAGCAATTCCTTCTTCGCCGAGATCGCGCGCGGCGTGGAGGATGTGTGCTTCCAGGAAGGCT